>RHCX01000007.1 GCA_010028495.1 Nitrososphaeria archaeon
CAAAAGACTGGATCATCTACCAGTGGTAAAAAAAGACAAAATCGTGCAGGTCCTCACATCTAACCACCTACTGTATACAATACTTCCATCAGAAAGAGTAGGAAAGGCAGACATTGGATCAAAGAGAATACACAGACTGGAATCACCAGTTGCAAATCTGGGAACAAACCGAATGGCGGCGTGTGCACCATTTGATGATCTAAACAAGGTTCTTGATGAAATGCTACATGCAGATACTACATTTTGTCTTGTCTCATTGTGGGATCAACTACAAGGTATAATCACATACAGAGATATTTTGAATTTGCTTGGTAGTAGAGTGAAAAGCAAAATTCCGCTTTTCATTATTGGCCTGCCAAAAGAAGACAACTCGGGAATAATTGCAGACAAATTTGCAAAGACACTTGAAAAACTGCAACGAGTCTATCCTGATGTGCAAGAGGCCAAAGTGTATGTAAAAAAACATCACGGCACAGGAAGCAGATACAACTATGATGTGTCGACTGTTATCATAACTCCACATCAAAGATACACATTTTCAAGAACTGGATATGATCTAAGCAAGGTCTTTGATGAAATATCTGGACGACTGATGAGATTGCTCTCAAAACGGGCAAAAAAACGCTACAAGCTTAGTATCAGAAAAATCACACCATGACTGCAAAAAAACAACCAAACAGAATCTTGCTTCTTGGATTCCCAGGAAATGGCCTGATTGGCACATTTACCATTTCTTATCTCATCTCGCATTTACAAATGAAACTAATTGGGGACATTAATCATCCCGACTTGCCGCCTACTTTGTTTGTGGAAAACGGGGAAATACTGAGTCCGATTCGAATCTATAGAAAAGACGACATCTATGCAATAATCTCTGACATACCAATATTTCCCGAAGTTGCATACGAGTTTGTCTCATCAGTTGCTGAATTTTGCCGAAAAAACAAAATTCGTAAAGTAATTGTTCCAAGCGGAGTAGACACACAAAGCACGGATTCTAAGGATGCCAAAACATACGGACTAGCAACAGATCCGTCGCTTGAAAAAATTATGTATGAAAATGATATGCCAAAATTTCTTGCAGGCTCTATCATCGGGACTGATGCTACGGTCATTTCTATTTTCAGAAATTATGGGATACCACTTTTGATGTTGTATACTTCATGCCATCCATTTTTTCCTGATCCACAAGCTTCTGTATTTGCAATAACTTCTCTCGCTAAAGTTTTACAAATCCAAGTTGACACAAAAGACATTCAAAAAAGAATTGATTATCTTAGAATCCAACATAGAAATCTAATGCAGGAGACACTTGATGTGTTGCAGCAAGAAAAACAACCGCAAACCAAGGTTCCTCCAATCTATAGGTGACATTATGAAGAAAAACATAGAATTTCACAACAACCATGTCTTTTACTTTGAAGATGATTTGGAACAAAGGATACTTTCTCCGCTAAGCTGCATCAAAGAACATGAATCAAAGTGGGTTCTGGAATTTGATTTACCGTTGGTAGACAAAAAAGATATTAGCGTTTTTGTCGATTCTGGAATCATCACAGTAGAAGCAAAACTCAAAGAGACATATTGCGATGAACACAGAAAAAGCTGTCAATATGAATATTTCAAAAAAAGCTTGACTGTCCCGTCAAACGTAGACTCTGACAAGATCTCTGCAAAATTTGTAAATGGTAGGCTTACTGTAGTGTTGCCAAAAATCACACGTGGAACAAAAATAAAAATCGAAGACTAGGGGAATAACTGGTCTATCTTCTTTCTGTATTGGCTAGTTATCTGGCCAAACTCTGCAAAGTCCTGCTCTGTCGGAGATATCATCCGTATAGCATATTGCCCAAGAAATACGGAAAATGCATTTCCTACAACAAGATTGAAGCAGGCATCTGCCATATTCATTCCTACAAATGCAGTTTTTATGAATGGCTGGTATGCCTTTGTCTGTTCCAGTAAAAGATCCAGATGCTTTGTCATGTAATCAAAAATTTCTTTGTTCATGCAAACGATACGTGTATTTTCTTTTAAAAGATAATGGCAGAATTTCAAAATTGATTTTCAAATATCATGATTGGAAATCGTGATCCCAAATTTTATCTAAATCTGCTTATTAGTGAAATCAGACAACAATTTGGTGGAATGGAATGATATCGTAATAGAGTCTGTGATACTCGCGGTGTTAATTTTTGGAGCAGTCTTTGTTGAACATTGGATTTATCGTAGAGTACAAAAAAACGAAGACAACTCTACTAGAAAAAAGATTCTTTTGCTAATCAAAGAAGACCTGACAAGAAAAATGCGGTTCATAAACGAATCCTCAAAATACAAAGATTACAAACCATTTTTCACGGACGTATGGGATTCTGTAATCATATCTGGCAAGCAGACATTATTGCCGTTTGAGCTAATCAAAAATCTGGAGCACACCTATTCCTGGATGAAATATTATAACACAGAACTAAAACAACAAGCAACTCCAAACGAGCAAACTCTCATAGAATTATTGTCGGAAATAAAAAAGACCACCGAAGCATCCCTTGACACGCTAAAATGAATTCTATTCTCATCACTGAAAATCATAAGGTCTGATTTTATCTCTCAATATTCAACAAGTAATGATGAAAATAGATGAACAACCAGATACTGACTATGAGACAGTTGTAATTTCAGGCCTTGGACTCATTGATCATCTTGGTGTTCTGGTGCTCAAAGCTATTGATGGAAAGGAATTCCACATGACTGCATTTTCTGCCGAGGTTGCGCAGTATATAGCAAATTTCATGGACGGAAAACGCGAACAAGTACCTACTATCTACAACATGTTTGAGCAAATGTGCGAAGAAAATGAAATTGTTCTAGTAAAAGTCAAAATCTACGAAGCCGGCGGAATTTTCCGAGCAAATCTGTATTTTACTGGAAAAAAGGATATTCTGCTAAAGTATTACAGAGCGTCTGACGCAATAACACTTGCCACATTCTATAATGTTCCAATTTTGGTGCGTAAGGATCTACTGATGGAGCCAGAACCTCAACCAATAATAAAATCAAATGGCGGTTCTGCTGAATCTGAGAAAAAATAATCTGAATTTCAGATCTGAGAATTGTCCTGTTGTCTAATAAATAACAAAAAGAACCATGCCACCAATGACGAAAGACAATTCGAAAAAAACAGAACTTGTTCCAGCCTGGCCGCTTAACTGGCAAAGCTTGGACAAGGCATTTGAGAACTTTAGAAAAGAGTTTGAAAAATCATTCACATCATTCCCATCCCTACCGTCGATGCCAAAATTCACATCCTTATCATGTGATATTGTAGATGAAGGAGACAAATACGTGATAAAAGCAGAAATGCCTGGAGTAAAAAAAGACGAAATAAAACTAAACGTCTTTGACAATTCTATGGAAATCTCCGCCCAGCACAAAGAAGAGGAAGAAGAAAAGAAAAAGAACTATCTCAGAAAGGAACGCAGCGAGATATCCTACTATAGAACGCTTCCCCTGCCAGAAAAAGTGGTATCAGATAGAACCGGCGCAAAACTCACTGATGGAATACTGACTATTACAATACCAAAGGCAACTCCCGCACCAAAACCGAAATCAAGCTCGATTCAAGTTCAATAATTTTTTTCTTTTTTTAGTAATCGTGCTCTGAAAAGTCAGATCCAAGCTCGATTGATGCAATTACGGTCTTTTCCGTGGTCTGCACCTTGAGGGATTTGTTTGGGAGGAACTCGTGAAATATCTCCTTGAAGAGCTGTTCGGTGAAAAAAGACCACTTGAGGCCAAGCTCGTGCTGTATTATGAAATAGTGCATGACACCTTCTATCCTGTGGTCTGATTTCATGCCTGATGCACGCATATAATCTTCTAGTGTCTCTATTGCGCGTTTTAGATCGTATCCATTCTTCATGAATAATACGGATTCTTTGATGAGCGGAACAACTGTAGTAATTATTCTGTTAATGTCTGCACCGGTCATCTCCTTTCCAAGCTCTTCCAAAATGCTTTTTGGAATGGGAATGATTCCAATTTTGTCCGCAAATCTGTCCCAACGGATGTATTTCTCTAAAATCTGCTTTATGAGCACGTTTTGTGAGATGCTTTTTTGCGTCGCTTCAGTTTCCAATTCTTCAACTATTTTTGCAGGAAGTCTGTACGTAATGCTTCGTGTAATTTCTTTTTTTTGCGGATGTGACTGTCTTTTCTGTGGAGTTTTTCCCAATTATCTCATTACCCCTCTGACGTATTACTAGTTAACGAAATGTTTTGTAGTTTTCAAGCAGTTTACTATGTGTAACAACCTGACTGAATGCTTTTACCACGTCCGCCTTTGTAACGATTCCATCTAGTTTATTGTTCCTAATAACGACTACTGGAACTCCACTAATGTTGTTTTTTGACATGAGATCTGCAGCGGTGGCAAGATCATCATCAGGTTCGACTACAAGAATTTCATATTTTATGATATCTGAGACTTTTTTGTTTTCAGCTGTTCCTTTTGGTAGTAAATATTCACGTGTTTTTGAGCTTGATTGTTTGAAATATTCGCTATGTTTTAGAAAATCATTTGTTGTGATTATACCTTTGACGTTTCCTCTGCTGTCTGTTACAACAAGGCGAGATGTCTTGTTGTTGTTTATTATGTCGAGCGCAAATCTAAGCGAATCTGTTTCTCTACAACTAATCACTTTGTCAGTCATATAGTCTCGAACTCGATATTTACCTGGATACATCTTGGCGTAATGTCGATTGATATCGGTTTGAGTGGTAATGCCTACAATATGGTCTTGCTCATCAACTACTATTATGGAGCCGATCTTGAACGTATCCATTCTCGTTGCACACTGTGACAAATGATCTTGCTGACCGGCGGCGATAGAAATGATATTTTTCTTCATTATTTCTTTTAGTCTAATTTCATCCAGAGCTCTGTTTGTTGTGTCATGTTCCAAAAACGCATTAATGTCGCGCTCTGTCACTATACCTGCTGGACTCTTGCCTTTCTCAATAACTACACGTTTGATAAAATTCGTCTTCATCATAACTAGAGCATCGTGAATAGTGTCATTTTCCGTCAAAGTAAGCACTGGAGAAGAATACAAATCCATAACTCAATCATCTCTAACAAGTGATTTAAAACAAATTTTGATTATCAAGTATGGATTTCAAAAATTGGAAACTGGTCCCTAATCTGCTAAATTAGGAACAATTTCTACTTCTAGATTGCCGCCATTGAATGTGGATGACATTGCCTTTATCCTGCTCTTGTACAAAAAGTGCTTTTTGCCTTCCTGTGTTATGGAGCCGGAAATAGCTAGCAATTTGCTATCGTGCAAAACCTGCAGTCTGCGATATACGGTGCTTATTGGTATCTTGCACTCTGCAGATATCTCAATTGCTGCCTTTGGAGTAGTCATGGTGGCCTCTATTATTGCACGACAATACTTATCGGACATTATTCCCAGAATGACGCCTTTTCTATCGTCGTCAATTCTTTTTCCCTCAAGCTGAACTTGCATGCGTAACTTTGATCAAAATCTGATATAATGATTCAGACTGCATTGCAATGCAGTGCATTCACACTACCTATATGAGAAAACCCTTACTCTGCACACATGATTGAGACAAAATTCCCAAAATTCCACTGGGGGACGATATCTGAATCTAATGCAGGACATACAAAAAATGAATGGGGAAAATCTGATCCCAAAGTCATAATTGCATATAGAATAAACTGGAACAAATAACTCTCAATATGGATCTATTTTTGTTCTCTATCTCCTGAAATTTTACTTTATTACTAGCACTGGCAATGTCGACTTGTGTAAAACATGGTTCGACACGCTTCCAAAAAATACCTCTTTTACTATGCTTATTCCTCTAGCTCCAATTACGATTATGTCAAAATTCTTGTCTTTTGCAAATTTTACTATTGTATGACCAGTATCACCAAACACTATCTTTTGCTCAAACATGATTCCATTTTGTGCGCAGTGTCGCTTTGCAAAATCCATGATTCCTTGTGCTCCGCGTAAACGAGGTTTTTCTGGGTATCTTGGTGACCTAAATGCCGGATGTGGAGGCCTCGGAATTACATAAATTCCGGTAATTATTGCCTGACATTGCCTTGCCAAGTAAATAGCATGATTCAGTCCTCGAATTGAATTCTTTGAGCCGTCTAACCCAACAAGTATTCTCTGATACTTTGTTTTTATCATGGGATGTTCAGCAGTCTGAATGTAATTAAAACAAGTACAAAATTATCAAAGCTGAGATTCAGTTCTTTTTCTTATTTGATAATCGACTAGTCATTTCAAATAACAAAATGGCAAATCCATTTCATGGGAAAGCAATTCACCTGTCCTTACTGCGAATCCAAGTTTCCATCAAAGGAAGATCTATCAAAGCACATAGACAGAATTCATGATGGATCTGGTCTACTAGAAGGCGATACTAGACGATTCTAAGATGAAGTTTCTTGTATTGTTTGTATCATTGCCGCTCTTTATAGGATTTGCATGTGCCGATGAGCTACAGTTAGCTCAATATGCAGACATAGCCGAACTGATGATGAAAAAATACCAAATTAATGTTGATAATGCTGATTTCACAATATTTTACAGATTCAGCACTGTAGGCCAAGGCGAGGGCTCTGATGAAGATACCGTTGCCACCGTCAAATCAATCGAACTTGACAAGGAAAGAAAATCCCTAATCATTTCTATTGATAATCTAAATCAGACTGACATTTTATCAATTCAGTTTCCAAAGAAACTAGTGTCTGCAGAAGGCGCAAAATTGATGTTACTGGTAGATGGAAAGGAAAAAGGATACGAATCAAACGTTCAAGACATAAAGAGAACTATGATATTTGTTCTTCCAGCAAACTCAGAGAAAATTGAAATTGTTGGAACTAGAGTCATTCCAGAGTTTCCGTCTGGCCTGTTGATGTTGCCTGTCATAATATCCGGAATGATCATCATACAAAGACTGGGAAAATTCTAATCGTATTCTTGCATTCTATCAGAAAGCAATGCAAGGCAAATGTCCCACGGACTTATTACTTGGTCGCGAAATACAGCATAAGGATGCTGCATTCCTGACATGATGCTTGCCATCTCGTTTACCATGATGTCCTTGGTGATAACTTTGGCATATTCTAGACCAAATCCGCTCACAGGCATCTCCAAAAAATTATTCGTGTTTTTTAGATAATTCAGATCAGATGCAATTTTTTCAATTATTATTCTGTCACTGATGAATTGGTTTGTGTTTTCCAGGACAATCTTTCGTGTTTTGTTTTTGAGCATTGTGTTGATGATCTCGTTTATGGTGGATCCTGTGCTAAATGAGTGAATCTTCTTTTTTGGTAGCTCCGATATTCTCATGTCTGTCATTGTTATTTTGCCGACCTCTAACATTTTGCGTGCAGAGATAACTGAAAATCCTCCAATAGCATTTGGAATCAATGAAAAAGCTCTACCAGTTTTTTGCCAATCCTGTATCGTACTGCGAACCGTACTCGTACCAGAAACACTAGTCACTACATTTGACATTATTTTTTCAACTTCGCCTTCAAAGACACTGCGTGATGGATTTGCCAATACTTTTTCAATAATTTCTCTGCCGCCCACAATGCCGATTGGCTCATTGTTGTCGCCTGTCACAATAAGCGAGTCTGCCATGGACTCCAAATATGGAATCAAAAGGCCTACGGCTTCTTCGATATTTGCCTGTCTTTGTATGCTAACACACGGAATAGAGTAAAGCGACATTGGCATCAGATCCCGCAACATACGGTCCGCAATCATGAGAATTGATGACTGATTCTAGAGTTTTAATGCCTAGTCTGATTATCATCTATGATAAATTACAGGTATAATTCATGAATTAATTTTTAATATCGCCTCAGAACCAGCTTATCGTTGTCAAAATTCCTTCTTTTAGGCGCATTTTTTGCTATACTGGTATCATCAGTATTGCTATCTAGCCCTGCGTATGCGCAACACCATGGTGGACAGGCAGCTCCGCCAATCAGCTTTGGAGACCGCAAAGTCACAGTCTCAACCTGGCTTGATCCTTCGGATTTCAATCCAGCAAAAAGCTCAACTGCAAAGCTAAACGTGAGATTCTTTGATTCTGACACCAACATCAACATAGACGAAGTTACTTACCGAGTACAGATCTTCTCTGGAGAAACATTGCTTGCATCCCAGATGTTTTATGACAAAGACGGCGAGCTTACAGTCAAGGTGCAACCAAAATCAGAGTGCACAGAAAAAGAAGTCTGGCGTTGCACAAAATACGAAGGCAACAAAGACCCAGTAGTGCCAAGTGCACTAGAATCATCGTCTACTAGCATGCCAATAATCAAAGGCCCAATTTTTGACAAACCGGGACCGTACACAATTAAAGTGGCAATCATTGGAGCAACAAACCCAAAAACCCAGACTGCACAAGACATTGAATTCGAAAATACCATCAACATTGCATCACAACAAACATTATCACTTCCAACTATGACTGGGAAAACACCTGTCACAGTAAGATCGTTCCAAGACGATATTGAAAATCTTCAGTTTGCAGAATCATCTAGTACCATATCATTTGATGTACCGTTCCACTGGGATCACGCAGAACATGTACCGTTGGTGAGAGTTGACTTTGAAATACCAAAATCATTCGCATCTTTCCAAAATGTCAAGGCCTTCAAGGGTACGGTTAACGGAGTGCCATTATTTGCTAAAGATCTGATATTTGATACCTATACAAACAAGGATACAAACGTCTTGCAATTCCTAGTAACTGGGGAAGAGCTCAAAACAATATCAAAAAAGGTCACTGATGAGCACACAATGAGCGTGCAAATCACACCTGATACTAGTGTTCAGCTCAAGTCTAATGATGTCCAATTTTCAAACGGCTACAAGGCAACAATATCGTATGATCCAAGATACGATTCCAGCAAGGATGTCGCATTCACGTTGGTATTCTTTGATTCGTCTGGAGCACTGGCAAAAGACATTCGATACGCATACAGCATACAGGATTCCAAAGGAAAAGAATTTGCCGTAAATACAGGACGCAGTGGTGATCTGATCGGCATACCGGTTCCAACTGGAGTTGATTCCAGATTGATCACGATTCCATCAAAGGGCGATTATACTTTACAGATGTATCTAGTAGGACGTGGACTGATCAACTTTGATCAGTTTGTTCCAGCCAGTGTAAAGTTTAACATTTCTGAAACCAAGGCTACATCCGCTGACACAAAGTCTGATGTTAAATCCGATTCCGTAAAACCAACCAAGGAAATCAAGACAGACAAAGATGCCAAAAAGAAAGATACCAAAAAAGACACAAAAAAAGATACCAAAAAAGACACAAAGAAAAAACAAACCAAACCAAAATCCAAGTCTGATGCCAAATCTACCAGTAAGTAGATCATCTGTTATGCAATTTTCAAAATACACAAACAACTAATTTTAAATCAGTTTTCTCAATCTGTATCATGTCGACTCAAAATAGACAGACTATAGTTACATGTCACAAATGCAAGCAAGAAGCTATGCTATCGGATTTGGACGCAACACTGCATAGACAAAAATGGTATCACCTATCTTGCTGGCAAGCGCTAGTGGGCAAACACTAAATTGCCTTTTCCCCTTCAGCGCCGGTCTTAATATCGTAGGTGCGAAGGACCGGATAGACAAAGATCTTGCCCACGGTGGCGTTTTGTTTTATTATTCCGACTGCTTTTTCTTCCATGTTTTCAGGCACGATTATCTCTAAGACATACTTGTCTGAAAATTGAGGAACAAAGACCTCGGTTCCCTTTGAAGCATGAATCTCCGGACCGGGGTTTTTGCCACGACCTCGCTTTTTTGATACTGTTAGGCCTCCAACATTGATCTGCTTTAGGCCCTCACTTACCGACATCACCTCGTTTTTTGGCAAAATGACTTCTATTCGTATCAAGTGATTTTTTGGTTTTGTACATGTTAAAAAATTTTCTTTAAAATTTTATTTCTGATAACAAACAATAATCAATCCTGAAATTTTGCCTTAATTTTAAATAGAAAAAAATTTTCGAAACATACGTGCCCATAGATTCTGGCGATACAGCATGGATCCTTATTGCTGGCAGCTTGGTCTTGTTGATGATTCCTGCTCTTGGTCTTTTTGAGGCTGGCTTGCTGCGAAGAAAAAACACTGTTTCTATTTTCATGCAGATCTTCTTTGGACTGGCACTTCTCAGTGTAATGTGGTTTGTATTCGGATTCAGTCTTGTGTTTGGCCCCGATACAGGAGGAATAGTTGGCAACCTGAACTATGTCTTTCTCAAAGGAGTACCATGGAACGACTCGTTGCCTTTTGCACCAACAATTCCAGGTGTGTTGTTTGCCAAATTCCAGCTAATGTTTGCTGCAATCACACCATTGCTTTTGACTGGAGTAATAGCGGAGAGAATGAAATTTTCATCATTCATTATATTCATCGTGGCGTGGTCTGCTCTGATCTACTATCCGTTGACTCATTGGATTTGGGGAGGTGGCTGGCTTGGAAGTCTGGGAGTGTTTGATTTTGCTGGAGGAATTGTTATTCACACTAGTGTTGGAATGGGGGCTCTGGCAGCTGCACTGGTTTTGGGAAGAAGGCGAAACTACGGTCCTGCAATAATGGTCCCGCACAGCATTCCAATAGCTGTTCTTGGTTCGTCGTTACTCTGGCTCGGCTGGTTTGGATTCAATGCAGGGAGTGCTCTCTCATCAGGAGGTGTTGCAGGCAATACTGTGATTGTAACCCACATGGCCTCGTCAATTTCTGCTCTAATCTGGGTAGGCTTGTCCTGGATGAGGACAGGTAAGCCTAGTGTTATTGCTGCAATCAACGGTGCAATTGCAGGTTTGGCTGGAATCACTCCAGCATCTGGTTATGTCAGCGTTGAGCATTCGTTTGTTATTGGCATTGCAATAGGTCTCGCATCGTACTGTGGAGTATTGCTAATCAAGGACAAATTCAAAATTGATGACGCATTAGATGTCAGCTCAGTTCACGGAATTGCAGGAATCATTGGTTCTCTTGCAATTGGAATCTTTGCATCTGCCGCAATAAACCCACACGGACCAAACGGTCTGCTCTTTGGGAATCCAATGCAAATTGTAATCCAAGGAATAGGCGTCGGTGTTGCAGGTGCACTAGGATTTGGAGGAACATTTGTCATACTAAAAGTGATCAAATTCCTAGTTGGAATTCGAGTCTCAAAGGAGGTAGAAGATATTGGGTTGGACATTGGTGAGCATGCAGAGCAAGCTTATGCGGATGAGGAAGAATTCAAGCTAGATGAGGAAGCCTATCATAAACCAAAAGACTAGTGGTACAAAATGTTAGACAGAAAAAAACTAACTTGGATAATCTCTGGAATCGGACTATTGACGATTTTTGTAGGCCCTGTGATTTATTATCTAATCATAAAGTAATCAAAAATTATCTAATCAAGTACACCGGAATCTCTGCCTTATGTACTACGTAGTTTGAGACGCTTCCAAGCATATCGTCTTTTGCAGAGCCTGCACCAGTGGTGCTCATTACAACATGATCAAACTTGCCTTTTTTTGCTAGTCTGACTATTGCGTGGCCTGGAGAATCACGAACGAGACTGGTCTTGTACTTGATCTTCTGTTTTTTTGCAACAACTGCTGCATCATCTAGTATGTCTTTACCCTGTTGTTCCAACTGTTTTTCGAACTTGGCCACTCTAGTCTTTACACTTTCTTCCACTGCAGGTATTACGTGCAGTATTGTGATTTCTGCTCCGGACATTTGAGCAATCTCTATTGCGCTATTTAGGGCTCTAAGCGAAGTACTTGAACCATCAATAGGAACTAGAATGTTTTCAAAAAGGCCCATTAGATCGTATCCTTTTTCTTTTTTGAGATTGCAGCAATTGCTCTAACTACGTCTGTTTTGCTAAGAATTCCAGTTAGTTTGTTGTTTACCAGAACGGCTGCAGCGTTAATGTCATTTTCAATTAATGTGGTACATGCCATAGTAAGGTCGTCATCATGTTCAACTGTTACCATGTTTGCCGTCATGGCTTCTTTTACTTTGGCAGTTGCACCAAAGCCCGTCCTTGAAACCAGTCCTTTTCTTGAAAACAGGACAGTAATTCCAGATGAGTTATCAACAACCTGCTCTTCTTTTCCAAGAACCATTGAAAGCCTGAACAAGTCTCTAAACGACATTACGCCTACTGGTTTTTCGGCCTGATCTTTCACTATTATTCTTGATACATGATTGCCTATCATATTGGATAGAGCCTCGTAAAGCGGATCCTCTTCATGACATGATACAAACGATATTGTCATTACATCGCCCACGCGCTTTTCGCCTACAAAACTTGCAATGTAATATCTGGTAAGATCAGTCCTTGTTATGATTCCCTTCGTGTTACCATTGAAATTAACTCCAAGGGAGCCAATGTCTCGTTCAGCCATTATCTGAGCACAATCATCAATTCTTGTAGACTGGTCTACTGTTACAAGTCGATTCATTATTTCCGTGATTGGGACCTCGTCGATTTTCCTCTCAGTTTGTTCTGTCAAAAGAAAAAGACCCACATCACGTTCAGTTACAACTCCCACTGGCTCGCCGTTATTGCTTATCAAAACACGACTAATGTCTTCGTTTACCAGTTTTCTTAGCGCATCTGCAACACTTGCATCCTTATTGACGGTAATTGGATCCTTCATTAGGTCTTTTGCGGTGGTCAATAATGCGCTTTTTACACTTGTCTATAAAAATCGAAACATAATTCTCTGCATTGAAAATCATGTGCTCAAATGATGATTTGTTAGTATAATTCAATAGTGTTCCTTTAATGCAACTTTTGCGTATATTGCACGCTGGTACGCGGGAGGATCTCTTGTTGGGCTCACGCTTGACATCATGTGAACCTGCGCACCGCTATCGATTATTCTAGGCATACAAAAGATTTCTCTGAAAATCTAATCTGAAAATCTCCAGCCTGTTAATATACAAAAATTATGCCTATGCTGTACGTGGAGTATAACGAATTCCTCACCAAAATATTTGAGCTAGACGAAGATGTCAGGTTCGTCGGCATGTATAGAAGCGATTTTAGTGTAATAACTGACAGCTATCAGCCGTCCAAATACGGTCTGTCTCATCTGAGTAGAGAAGAGATGAAGGATTCCGTCAGATACGACATGAAGCGATGGGACACATACAAGCTGTTTCACAAACAGCTAGGGGAGACATTATTTGCCATGGTCAAATTCGAAAAGACAATACTGCTTACCTTCTCCATCAATCGTGATGAATACCTGCGAGTAAGCTTGGAACCTAACGCTGATTACAAAAAAATCATCTCGGCAATAGAGTCATTGATAATGAAAAATCCTGTTATAACATAAATCAAATGACTTTTGAGGAGTCCTCACACCATTTTACTATTATAGAACAAGGATGCAAAATCTTCCGCCAATTTTAATAGATTACACACATAACAATTCCAATAAAACAGCCATGTTTTACCAACCCGTAAGTCACTGGCATGATACTGACATGCTTGATCTACTCAATTGATATTGGCATTTAGTTCTGCCAGTGACTAAATCAACAACTATTTCTGTAACAATTGTAGTGTCATACCAATGGAAAAAACCCAAAACGACATGATGGAGGCATACTCCAAGGCAACAGAAGCATGGACAAAATCGTTTCAAATGATGCAAGAGCAGGCAACAGAAGCATTCAAGCTCTACATACAGGGCTTTGAGCAGGCGCTCAAATCATCGAACTTCGAGGAGATGAAAAAATACAACGAAATCTGGCAGAACATGGCAAAGCAGTTCGAGCAGAATCCGTATCAATGGTCACAAAAAGCGTGGGAAGACCTCTGGAAAGAGTCGGGATTCGTCTCATTCAAGGCGTTTTTCGATAACTGGCAAAACGTCTGGAAGAACTTTGCCAAGGACGCAGAGGACAAGTCCAAAGAAGCACTAGACAAAATACAAAAGCAAAACAAGCCCTAGTGCAAAAAAATCCGGCACCTATCAGCTTAAGGCCAAAAACGATTGTACTTTGGCGACAGCTATCGATGCCGTTTTTCTATTATATCTACAAAGTATTATTCGTCTTGGTTATACTATGACACATTTCGTGTGGAAATTGTTAAACCATATTTTGTGATTTCTGATCTTTATTCTACAAAATATTCCAATTCTTACAAAATTATATGCGATATTCGGTTTTTGTATCAAAAAAAGGAAAAAAGAGAAAATTTAGTTTCGTGGTTTCCAGGATGAGATCCAAGAGTTGATGACATTTTGACCTAGTTCCACAAATGCAGAAGCATTTTGGTTTACGGTCTTGACATTTTGGATTGTTGCATCGAATGCAGTCTGGACAACTTTGTTGTTTGTCTCAACTGCCTTTACGAATGCCTCGGTTGCATCAGAGACTGCAGTAACTGTTTGTTCTGGCAAAGAATAGTTGATGCCGATTTTGTTGGCAACACTTTGTTGGATTGTTGCTGATGTGTGCACAAAGTTGGTCCAAGAAGTAATTAGTTCTTGACTCAAAGTTGTGTATGATTGTAGTGTCTGTGCTGCAGATTTGTCCAATGATGTCTTTAGCTTGTCAAAGCTCTTGGTGTATACTGAAAACACGTCTTTTGTTGTTTCGTTTGTTGACATTTTGTTTTGCACCTTTTGTTGTGGAGAAAAGATTACCTGTTCCTTTTTGTGGCTTTGGTTGTTCTTTCCATCCATTGGTTATTACAACCAATGTGTGGTATATAAATATTTGGTAGTATTTGGTAATGATTGGTAATGAACACCAATATTGCACGTACGAATCATGGTTGAATTAATGGTCGATTTCTATCTTTTTTGTCTGCTTCATGTATTTTGTCTTATATTGCCCTGGTGTGGCCTGGATCTGAGTTTGTAGTTGCAACATGGACACCACAAACCATCCCATGCAATAAAAATCTCGCACCCATTACAGCGTTTTTGTCCTGATGAGTATCTGTCTTTTCCTATCTGTTTTGTTGCTCTGTACCTGACAGATTCCGCGGCAAGTTATTGCCATGTCTTAGACCATCGCCAAACAAATTTCCAACATTATGAGGATCCAAATTAACGCCGCACTTGTTCAAAAGCATTATGTTGCTGCCAGTTTATTCCACTTGATACCAAGCAATGGTATAAAATGGCTTTCTGCAAGAGCTAATCTTTTATTCATTTGTTGTATATGATATCGTTGACCGACAAACCTGCAAATTATTCTGCCATATGCGATCAAATTATGAAGATGGATCCTAAAATTCGATTTGTTGGTATAATCAACAACAAGGGAAGACTAGTTGAGGGCGGTATGAAAGAAGGAGTGCCAACGCTTTCTAGTCCAAAGGAGGACGAAATGATATTCATGGAACTATTGCTTCGCATCAAAATGCGTCAAGAGTTTGATGCACAGCTAGGCAAAGTAAAATTTGCATTGGCACTACGCGAAAAAATTCTAGAGATGAGCTTTCAAATCGATAATCATGTTCTTTTTGTCGTCTCTGAACCAGACGAAGGCTTGACATTGCCAAAAAAAATATCTCAGATAATTAGCGGATATGTCTAGATCGACTCTACTACCAATATCTTTATATGGTAATTGATGGACGATAATACCAATGGTTGGTAAACAAAACCAATATTGTCAAAACTTGACGATGTTTTTTGAGGTGGAATGCTAAATGGTCTCCCAAGAAATCAGAAAGCTTGCCAGCGAAATTTTCAAAACAGATTCACAAATTGTCCATTTGGGCCTAATAGACCTAGAAGGCCACGTGTTAATTGATCAATCGTCACTGTCATCAGTACCAATAGATCCAGACAAAGACAGAATGATGTTTTACTATCAAGTCGGTTTGAGACGAAGCAGACGAGAGCACTTTAACGAAGCGTACGGCATGACACAATATGTTCACATTCTCAGAGAAAAAATGCAACAGCTAATTCTGTATCTCCCAATGCTTACCGTATATCTTACAATTGACAAGGATCTCAGCCCAGATCGAGTTGCGCAAATGGCAAAAAAAATCCAAGGCATCGACAAGGCAATACTGGACGATGCCGTAAACAGCCTCTTCTTTGCCAATAAAACAAAAATCTAAGTACCTAGGAAAATCAAATGAGTACCAAAACCATTACTACCATTAATCCCGCTACCGGGGAGCCAATCTCAACTTTTGAATCCATGTCAAAAGACCAAGTCAGAAATCAGGTGTCCAAATCAAGATCTGCATTTTCAAGCTGGAAAAATGATCTGGAGACAAGACGGGCCGCATTATACCATCTCACCGATTATCTGCGCAAAAACAAGGTAAGGCTTGCAGAAATGGCCACAAAGGAAATGGGAAAGGTCCTAAAGGAAGCAATATCAGAGGTCGAAAAATGCGCATGGGCACTAGAGTTCTATGCAGACAATGGTGGAACCTTATTGTCTGATGAAATACTAAACACAGATGCGCGAAAAAGCTTTGTCACATTTGAGCCACTTGGAATAATCGGCTCTATTATGCCATGGAACTTTCCATACTGGCAGGCACTAAGATTTGCAGCGCCAAGCCTGATTGCAGGAAACACGATAATCATGAAGCCATCAAGTGTTACAATGCAGTGCGGAATAGAGATTGAAAAGGCATGCAGGGAAGCCGGAGTGCCAGACGGGGTTTTCCAGACCTTGGTTGGAGGATCAGAATCTGCAAATCACCTAATCGAAGCAGATGTCAATGCAGTCACATTTACCGGCAGCACCAAAGTCGGCGCAATGGTTGGACAAAAATCCGCATCATTACTAAAAAAATGTGTTCTGGAGCTTGGCGGAAGTGATCCCTTCATAGTTCTTGAGGACGCCAATGTGGAAAAGGCAGCAAATGGCGCAATAAAGGGACGATTCATCAACTGCGGCCAAAGTTGCGTTGCATCAAAAAGATTTTTCGTTTCGCGCAAAATCGCAAATGAATTCATAGAAAGATTCGTCCATAACGCAGAACGCCTTCAGGTGGGGGATCCAATGGCAATTGAAAATGATATTGGACCGCTTGTAAACAAGGGCGCACTAGAAAACATCTCATCAATGGTTGAGGACGCAAAAAAGAAAGGAGCTCAAATTCTGACCGGCGGCCAGCAAATAGGAAACAAGGGCTACTTTTACAAACCTACAATACTTACAGGCCTGACTCCGGACATGAGAATCTATAATGAAGAAACATTTGGACCCGTAGCCCCAGTCACAATATTTGATGATGAAAAGGATGCAATCCGAATGGCAAATGACTCCGAGTATGGCCTTGGGGCAAGCATCTGGACTGACAATCTCAAAAAAGCAGAACAGCTATCAAAGCAAATCGAATCCGGAATAGTAACTGTGAATAATGTAGTAATATCTGATCCTCGAGTCCCGTTTGGCGGAATAAAGCATAGCGGCTTTGGCAGGGAGCTCTCAAAATACGGAATGCTAGAGTTTGTCAACATCAAATCCATCCGATTTTACGACCAGCTGATCCACCACCATTACGTGGAATAATTCACAAAGCTAAACATCCCAAGTCTTAAGTATTGATTCAAGGCATTTTTCTTTGAATTGAATATTGCAGGACTGCTTGCCGTAGTTATTCTATCATCGATTCCAGCAGCCTTTGGAGCATATGTCGAGCCAACCCAACAAGAACAATCCTTGTTTGATTTGTTAAAATCAGAGTTTGAAAAATTATCCATCCCCAAAAAAGATGTCTCTGAAACCCTGAACTCTTTTTCAACACCCATCACATATTATTTCCCGTGCGATCAGGGCGACACCTACAATTCCATCAATGCAACAATTCAGACAAGGCTGGCAAAATTTGATTCCAATATAGCTCACCAAGGAGGAGCAATCACCGGAGGAATCTATGTCTGGAAGTGTACAATGTCGGTGCAAAACGGCAAAATGAACATCAATTGTAATAATGAATTAATGCTAAACTCCGCAGCCCTTACACAAAACACAGACAAGGACCCAATAATTACGCGAGCTGAAAACCTAGTCGTGTTCTATCATGAACTATTGCACGGACAACTGATGATTGACAATATCCAAACATCAGATTCTTGGCAAGACTATACGTGCAAAACCCAGATCAAAAATGATCTGGACTATACCGCAACAGATGCAGACCACCAAGTCATAACCCCGCTCCAAACAGAATTTGCAAAAAGGCTAATCGAGGATGACGGCGGACTCTTCAAGGTCCAAGAGATAACGCCAGACCAGACAAGCTCTGGTGCGTTTTCCCAAAAAATAGGCTCTCTGTATGATTATCCGCAATACGTAAAATCAGGAATCAACGTCTCTGCCCGTTCGTATAATGTAGTAGACCTAAAGATAACATCGCAGAAAAACGACATTTTTGTCTCCGGAACCCTAAACGACAAGGCAAGATCCGGCATAATTTGGTTGTATGTATTTGGAAAAGAAGATACATCACCAAAATCAAAACCAGTGCCGGAAAAAATCTCCATTCCGGGCTGGGTCAAGGATCTAGCAAAGTGGTGGTCAGAGGGCACAATCTCTGATGCTGAGTTTACAAACGGAATAAAATACATGATTGAAAATAACATCATCAGTATCCCTCAAACAACTCAAGGCGCAAAATCAAACACAATTCCTTCCTGGCTCAAAAACAGCGCCAAGTTCTGGTCAGATGGCAAAATTACAGACAAGGACTTTGCATCAGGAATACAATATCTCATAAAGTCAGGAATCATACAAGTGCAGACAGACAACACACCTATCATGTCATCTGACACTCCAGATGAAAAACCAGTAACGCGAAACGGCGGTACCATCAAGGCAAGCTCTGCAACATTTCTAAAACAGTCCTACCAAAATACAATGGCGCAGCTCACCGGCAAAATAGATGATTTCAAGAAAGGGAATATTGACAAACAAGGGCGTTTTCACCATACCGATAATGATCGATTCCAGCTGGCAGCCGGGCCAGTATGACATTATGATGCGATACAATGGAGTGGCAATTGATTCCACAGAATTTTCAGTCCAGTGATTTGGGGAAATTCTTTTAATCATTCTTCATAAATTCAGAATAGATGAACGCATCCGAATTCATCAACGGCTTACATTCACATCAGCATGTTTTGTAGGTCACAACAGGTGCCGAAAACGGAAAACAAGCCTATTTCCAGTTTATTATGGGACGGCTTGAATAAACAAGAATGTATACACATGTGCAGTATTTTCTACCATTACCAAACTAGAATTTGCTTTATGGAATCATTAATTCCAAATATGGTATTTTACACCAAGGTACAAAAGTGACTTTATCACAAGACAGACGTTGATTAGACGACACACCATAGTATTGGATGAAAATCTGGAGAAAAAACTCAGACATCTTCAGGCAGACCTCATCAAAAAGACCGACAAGTCAGTAAGCTTTTCGAAGATCATAAACGAGACTCTCAAAAAAGGACTCAAATAATTTCGGGATAGGACGTGTGGTCGTTGAGGCACCAATTTGGAAAGCCTCAGTCCACAGTCAGATTGTACTGAATAATTTTTGATATTAAAGAAGAACGTAGGAATTATCAGTGCTAGTTTAACAAGAGCATTATTGGAGTTAAATGAGTGATATCGTATAACTCCAAAAACTTGTCTAATTCCGCATTGTGAACCGTTACTTTTTACTAAAATTTTCCATTATTTTCTATTTTAGAATATAGGGAAACTATCGCAGGCCAGAATCCACCATCAATGCGATAAACAGCACCGCAAGATATGGACTGGAAAATTTGAATAAAACCCACGATGATTTTTCAGACGGTTTGGCAATAACCCAGAACGATAGCACCAACATCAATATTCCAGATGCAATTGCTGTGTACAGGTAAATCTCTGTCATTACGGGTTTTCCATCATGAGTCAAAAAGAACGGAACTATGCTAAACAATACCATTACTAGGGTAGAAATGGCAATTACCCTGGCTGATGTCTTTTCAGATTGTACCGCAGTAAGCATTGGAACATTGACTTTATTGTAATCCTCTTTGAAATGTAAAGTCAGAGCCCAGATATGCATTGGAATCCAGATGAACACAAGGCCTGCCATGACCATTCCTAGGTCCCATAAACCTTGCATTGTTACTGCTGCATGGCCAATCAATGGAGGAGCTCCGCCACAAAGTCCGCCCAAAATAATGTTGGTCCTACTTCTTCTCTTCAAGGCATGCGAGTACACTGCGACATTGTTTACCAAACCAAACGCCATGAAAATTCCTGCCCAGATTCCGTTCCAAAATCCGGCAGTATATGATATTGCAAATGCACAAGCCAAAGATATTCCAGCTAGTGCAAGGCCGAAATCTCGCGCTTTTTCCGGAGGAGAAATTCTTCCAGACGGTATGGGCCTGTTTTTTGTTCTCTCCATTATTGCGTCAATGTCTCTGTCATGATAATTAGTCAAAGTATTGGCAGCTGCAGAACCGGCAGCAACTCCAAAGATCATCAAAGCCCATGTGGCCAAAGAAACCGGAACATGGTACACATTAGATGCAGTTATTGTTGCGCCAAAGGCGGTAAACACCAAGAGGTACCATATCTTTGGCTTGGTCAGCTCGTAATATGTAGCAATTTTGGATTTTGCCTGCGCTTTTTGCATCTAGTTCCCTGTTTTTGTGATTATGCAATGTAAAATTAAATGTAACATGTCCTATGCCGAGTGGTTGTACGGCATTGTCTTGGTTCTGCGCTTCATTTCTATGAATGACTCTGATGCCAAAACACCCTCTATTCTGCCGACTCCCTCTGAGATTAATTTGTGCATTTCAGACAGATTCTGCGCATACATTGTAACAATGATATCAAATCTGCCGGTCACTTCGGATATCTCTCGAACACCTTTAATCTTGAATAGTTCATCAATGATTCCGTCACGGAATTTGGAGTCCATATTGATTCCAGTTAACGCCTTTACCCCATAGCCAAGTTCCTTGTCATTCACAATTATGGTGAATCGCTCGATGAGCTTTTTCTTGGTCAGTCTTTTGATTCTGGAATAAACAACAGACGGGTTTACCTTGATTTTTTCCGATAGTCTTGGGATGGAAATGGACGCATCCTCTGATAGCTCTGACAGAATAGTCAGGTCTAGATCATCGATTTTTGCCGTCTAAAACACCTGACCGTGAAATTCCTTTACTGTTTTATAAGTTATGAAGAGATTTTTGCAAAAATTTTCTAGATTTTTCCTTTTTTGTATAGCATTTCTGCTAGCAAAACCGCACCCTTGGCAGAGCCCATTTTTTTGTTGTGCGAGAACAAGACATACTTTAATCCATTATCAAATATTTGATCTTCTTCCAGTCTGCCCATCGATGTTGTCATACCGTCATTGATCTGTCTGTCGATTCTTGGCTGCGGACGAGTTGGGTCTTGATGTACAACCAGGTAATCCTTTGGTGCTGATGGCAAGCCAATCACGCTGATGTGATCTGAAAACTCCTCGATGGAATGTCTGACATCTTCTGCCTTTGCAGGCTTTGATGTCTCCACAAATACAGATTCAGTGTGACCATCAATTACTGGGACTCTGGTGCAAGTGCAGCTTACCTTGATGTTTGCTGGTTCTATTTTGCCATCCTTTAGCTTGCCCAAGATTTTGGCAGTCTCTATTCTGACCTTGTTTTCCTCTTTAGGAATGTATGGAATCAGATTATCAGTAACATCCAATGCTGAAACTCCCGGAGATCTTCCTGCGCCGGAAATTGCCTGCATTGAGGTCATTATGACACGTTTTGCGCCATAGTTTTCGTACAGTGGCTTCATTGTAATGGCAAGACCAGTTGTAGTGCAGTTTGGTAGTGGCAAAACATAGCCCTTCCAGTTTCTATTTTTTTTCTGCTGTTCTATCAGTTCGACATGCTCGTCGTTGATTCCAGGAATCAAAATTGGAACATCTTCTTCGTATCTATATGCAGATGATGTGGATACAACTGGAACGTCTTTAGCAAATTTGGTCTCTATGTCTCGCGCTGCATCGGATTCGACTGCAGAAAAGACTAGGTCTAATTCTGACACTTTGATATCATTAATTGCTACTACTGGCATGTCGCGTACATATTTTGGAACGTCGCCGCCAACCTGCCATTTTATTATACCTGAATTTGGATCGCGAATCGCATCGATGTACTTTTTGCCTGCAGATCTCTCAGATGCCGCAAGCTGGGTGACCTCAAACCATGGGTGGTCCTCCAAAGATAATAGGAACTCTTGGCCTACCGCGCCTGTTGCGCCTAGGATTGCTACACGTTTCTTCATCAAGGAAAATTTTTGTTCGATCAATTAATAATTCTTAGCCTTACGACCGCAACAACTAAACCCGCCAAAACCAACCTGAATTCGTGAAGTTTGCCAAAAACATCCGATCGCACAGTATAGTCAGGCACGGGGGACCATACTCCATTTCGGGGTATGGTTCCAGAGTCTTGGATTTCAGCTCAAATGTCAATCCCTTAGGCTATCCTAGTACAGTAAAACTGAATCTGGACAAAATACCGGTCTATCCTGATCATGATTCTGTAAAGCTAAAGCAAGTCCTGTCAAGGTATGTCAAAATTCCAAAACATAACATCACAATAGGAAACGGCGCAACCGAGATTATCTATGATTTTTGCCGAGCTACAACACCAAATCGAGTCTTGATCGTAGCTCCTACCTTTGGCGAATACGAGGCAGCTTGCAGGCTTTGCGGTGCAAGACCGGAATTTTTTACCACGCTGAATCTGCAAAATGATTTGGAAGGATTTATCAAAAAAATTCCAAAAAATGGAATCGTCTTTGTATGTAATCCAAACAATCCTACCGGGGAATTGGTATCAAAAGAATCAATCATATCAATAATCAAGACAGCAAAATCCAAATCATCGCTGGTCTTTGTTGATGAGTGCTTTATCGAACTGACACAAACACCTGATCAGTCTGTTTTAGATATGGTCTCAAAGTTTGACAATCTCTTTGTTCTGCGTTCTCTGACTAAATCATTTGGCCTTGCAGGATTACGACTTGGCTACGGAATTGGCAACAAAAATCTGGTTTCAATTTTGGATAAAATCAAGGTGCCTTGGAGTGTAAATGGCTTGGCTCATCAGGCTGGAATTTTGGCATTGTCTGATAAAAAATTCCTGCCAAAGACAAGAAAACTGATCAAAACAGAATCCACATTTCTGATAAATTCGCTATCAAAGCTAGGTTTTTTCTGCTCTGATACAAAAACCAATTTCATCCTAATAAAAACAAAGCAACCGTCAAAAGTATTACAAAAAAAATTACTGCAAAAAAACATTCTAGTGCGGGATTGCAGTAATTTCAGAGGGTTGGACAAATATCACATCAGAATTGCAGTTAGGACCAGAAAAGAAAACAAAAAACTGGTATCTGCATTTGAGGCCATACTATGACTAAAACTCTGATGATTCAGGGTACATCATCCGGTGCAGGCAAAACAACTCTTGTTGCTGCCTTGTGCAGAATTTTCTCAAACAAGGGTTATTCCGTAGCACCCTTCAAGTCGCAAAACATGTCCAATTATTCCTACAAGGACGGCTTTGAGATATCCCAAGCGCAAGCTATCCAAGCAATAGCTGCGCAGGCCGAAATCTCGCCACACATGAACCCAATTTTGCTAAAGCCGCTTGGAAATTACATCAGCAATGTCGTTATCCAAGGAAAACCGTACAAGAAAATGTCTGCCAAAAATTACTATGAAAAATTTGCCCTAAAACAAGGAATCAAAGTTGCAATGGAATCATTTGATTATTTGAAATCAAAATATGATGTTATAATACTAGAAGGTGCAGGCTCGCCAGCCGAGATAAACCTGCAAAAATACGACATTGCAAACATGAAGATGGCAGAACTAGCTCACTCTCCAGTACTTTTGGTTGCAGACATTGAAAAAGGAGGCTCGTTTGCTAGCCTGGCAGGCACAATGTCCCTGTTGCCAAAAAACCATCAAAATCTAGTCAAAGGCTTTGTCATAAACAAATTCCGAGGCAACAAAGCTCTACTCCAGCCTGGATTCCGAAAACTAAAACAAATAACATCTAAATCCGTTTTTGGTGTAATACCATATGTTGAGCTAGATTTGCCAAACGAGGACTCACTTGATAACAGGGTTCATCTTTTCAGAAAGCAAAACCAAAAAAGACTAGACTCACAAATTGACAAGCTAGCCAGTATGGTGCAAAAAAACCTCGACATCAAATCAATTGAAGGAATGATCCAATGATTCCGGTTCTAGTTGTGATTGGAGCATTGGCACTTGACTTTGCCTTTGGCGATCCAAGATCGAAATATCACCCGACAGCTTGGGTTGGAACTATAATTGCAAAAACAATACCATTTGCAAAATCACAAAACCCGACAGCTGAAAAACTTGGTGGAATTTTAGTTACAACATCCATAACGGGACTGGTCGCAGTACTGTTGCTTTCATTCCAAGTTTTCACAAGCTTTGATGATATCATATCAACTATAATCCTGACAATAATTGGTTCTGTACTTCTCAAAACAACAATTGCCATTCACGGACTAGAAAAACATGGTAGACTAGTCATGGAGTCCATATCAAAAAATAACCTAAATGAAGCACAGAATAGGCTTGCGATGCTGGTAAAACGAAGCACAAAACAGCTGGACAAAAATCATGTTATTTCAGGAGTTTTGGAAACAACCAGTGAAAATATTGTAGATGGAGTCACAGGACCATTGTTCTATTTTGGGCTGTTTGGCCTGCCTGGAGCATTCGTGTATCGAACAATAAACACACTTGATTCTATGGTTGGCTACAAAGATTCCATATTTTCCAATGTGGGCTGGTTTGCGGCAAACTGCGACAAGGTCCTAAACTATGTTCCCTCAAGAATCACAGGATACGTGATGGTCTTATCTGCAATGCTAGTAGGTGCAGACTGGAAAAACTCGTTACACATAATGAAGTCAGACGGTAACAAGACATCCAGTCCAAATGCTGGAATCCCAATGGCTGCAATGGCTGGCGCATTGCACACAAGATTTGAAAAAATCGATCACTATTCCTTGGGAAACGGAACTGCCGAGCTAGATCAGACTCACTTCAAATCCGCCATATTGATAATGAAAACAACTTGTGTATTGTTCTGCGGAATGGTAACTATACCGCTGATAATAATTCTGAACTATTTGGGATGGTGGATTCATGTTTAGACAAGCAGGTTCGGTCTTTTCATTTCTGACAATAATCCCGTCTGGCAGCTCAGATCTGCAAACGGTTGCAAAACACATGTATCTTTTTCCAGTGATTGGAATTGCGATAGGCCTATTGATTGGTGCTGTAGGTTGGGGCCTGTCGTTTTTCTTGGAGCCATTGGTTGTTGGGTTGCTAGTTGCCGCAAGTCTCGTATTGATCACCGGCATACATCACACCGACGGCCTGTCGGATTTTGCAGACGGCTTGATGGTCAAAGGCTCTAAGGAAAAAAAACTTGAAGTGATGCGAGACCCAAAGGTAGGTTCTGCAGGAATTGTTGCAATTGTGTTTTATGTAGCAGCTGCTGTAATTGCACTTTCTTTTATGAAAGGCTTTGAGCTGTTTTACGCAATTTTGATTGGCGAAGTCATTGCCAAGTTCTGCATGGTGTTATCTGCAAGTATAGGACCTTCAGCTTGGCATGGCTCTAATTCAGCATTCATCGAATCAATGAAGGACAAGAAAAAGCTGGTAGTCGCAGGTGCAATTACCATATCTGTAATTGTATTATTCCAAAATAATGCCGGGTTTGTAGCCTTGGCAGCCGCAATTGCAGTGACTCTGGTCATAATGGGTGTTTCCAAGCGTAGCTTTGGCGGAATCTCTGGCGATATAATGGGCGCAATAAACGAGCTTGCACGAGTATCGTCGTTTTTAGTTCTGGCATCTCTATGATTGCGCTGATAATGGCCGGGGGCAAGGGAACAAGAATGAATATGCCAGAAGAAAAACTCCTCCTCAAGTACAAAAAACCGACAATCCTACATGTTATAGGTGCACTACAAAACTCAAAATGCTTTTCCAAGATTTTTGCCGCAACCAGCCCAAATTCTCCAAACACAGAAAAACTAATCTCAGAACATATTGACATAATCAAGACTGGTGGCAAGGACTATGTCACTGACCTGAATTATGCATTATCGGCTCTGGATGATTTTGTCTTTGTGGTGTCTGGCGATCTACCTTTACTAGATTACACCGTAATACAAGATCTTGTGTCAAAACACCAAAAAGATACTCAATGGCAAAGCTTTGTTGTGACAGAAAAATTCCTAGACCAAAACAAACTGTCTTTGGAATATTCTACAACTGTGGATGGTGAACAATGCTATTACACGGGAATCTCTATTGTGAATCCAAAGGGGTCAAATCAAGAAACCTGCACTATACACAATGACATCAAAATTGCAATAAATCTGAATACAAAAGAAGATTATTCTAAAATTCCTAAAACTGTTCCGTGAATCTTTGCGACAGATCCTGTCGGCTCTGCTATTACATTACCGCAAGACTTGCAAGTAACCGGGCTTGAAACATGCGAATACAGAATGTTCTCAGCGCTACACTCTTTGCATTGTACCTTTTGGAATTTGCTCTTTGGCTTTGGAACCAAGATATGTGCTCGTTTTGTCATGCTGTTAACTCCAATTTACGTAGTCTAATACCGTGTTTCATAGTTTTCTTTTTGCATTGAGGACATGTAAAAATCAATGTCTGCTTTTTAGTAGTTTTAGCTGGTTTTGCTAGTTTTGGGAATTTCTGTCCTCCATACCCCTTTTTGTCCTCCTCGTGTCTTCGCTCACCTATTGCCGAACCTCTTCTTTTTCCGGCTTTGTACAAGGCGACTTTTTGAGCAGTATGTGTCTTACATTTAGGACAATATCTGTTCATTTCCTTGGGTACGTTCATAGAAAAAGACCTCCGACTTGGTAATTTAAACAATGACCCTCATTGAACCTATAATAGAGCGTGCTCCAAACTGACTGGCATGTCTAGTCTTACCCTGATTAATTCTATGAATGCCGTTGCCATGGGTGACAAAAAGGCAGACATTATTCTCAAGAATTGTTCTCTGGTTAATGTTTACACCAAAGAGATCAACTCTAGCATTCAGGTTGCCATTATTCAAGACAGAATTGCCTATGTCGGACCAGATGCAACACATGCAGCAGGATCAAAAACAACAATAATAGATCTGGAAGGAAAATATCTTACTCCAGGCTTTGCAGATCCTCATGTCCACATTGACCAGTTTGTAATGCCGTCAGAGCTTGCAAAACAGTCTTTATTGTGTGGCACTACGAGTCTTTTTTCCGATCCGATTGATATTGTCAGTGTTTGTGGTTTTGCAGGCCTAAAACAATTTGTAAAATCATGTTCTGGTCTTCCGATTAGAATTTTCTCTGTAACTCCTGGCGGTTTACCGGTGGATCCCAAGTTCAGCCATGGAAAGGCATTATCGATATCAGAAGAAAAATCCGCACTAAAACTGGATAGCATTGTAGGCCTTGGCGAAGTGTTTTCCTGGACCAAGGTAACATCAAGAGATCCGCAAACTATGAAAAAACTGGCGCAAATGCTTGACCAAAACTGTCTGATTAACGGCCATACTGCAGGGGCATCTGATAGAAAGCTAAACGCATACATTTCTTCGGGAATCTTTTCGTGCCACGAGCCAATCGATTATGCCCAAGTAATGGAGCGACTCAGGCTTGGAATGTGGGTTATGATGAGGTTCTATTCGTAGGGACCTAAAAAACATCATTCCTCAAGTAATTCAAAACAAGCCATATCTTTCAAGGCTGATGTTCTGCTCTGATGGCCTGGACCCGTTAGATATTACAGAATATGGCCACATTGATCATTGTGTCAGAGAGGCAATTCGATTAGGCATGGACAAAATCGACGCAGTGTCTTGCGCATCAAAGACAACATTTGACTATTACAATATGGGAAAAGACTTGGGGGGAATAGCGCCTGGAAAACTTGCAGACATGCTAGTCTTTGATGATCTTGAGCAAAAACCAAGGCGAGTCTTTGTTGGCGGCAAGCTAGTTGCATCCAATGGAAGCATTGTCACAAAGATTCGCAAAGATGTCTTACCTTCTTGGATTACAAAAACGGTCAAACTCAAGCCAATGTCTGAGAAGAATTTTGTCATATCCAGCAAAAACCAAACAGTCACTGCAAACGTAATAGAAATGGATACCGAAATCATCACGAAATTATCTACTGCAGATCTTTCAGTACGAGACGAAAATGTGATGCCTTCCATGGATAAGGACATCTGGAAGGTAGCAGCCTTTGATAGGACATATGGCTCAGGCAAGGGAGTGGTTGGATTTCTGAAAAACTTTGGAGCAAACATTGGCGCCTTTGCCTCGACTTGGAGCTTCCATGAAAATGACCTGATAGTTATTGGCTCTTCAGAAAAAGAGATGGCTCAGGCAGCAAACCATCTGATAAAATCGCAAGGCGGAATGGTCATAGTAAAAGAGGGCAAGGTCATCTCGTTTTTGCCACTACAAGTAGGCGGAATAGTGTCAAAAAATCCATTTGAGGACGTATTGTATAGATTCACAGGCATAAACCAAACTTTACGAGATAATGGATGCAAGTTCCAAAGACCTCATCTAATGCCATTGTTCCTCCCATTTCTTGCCTTGCCGTCGATTAGGATACTCCATTCGGGAATAATAGACGTCAAAAAGAGATCTGTGATCTCACCCATAGCCTAGCAAACTTTTAAAAAAGGGTCTCAGAGATTTTTTCGTATAACATGGCATCAATTCAGCAAACACCAAATGGACCGGTACTAGTACTAAAAGAAAGCGCTCTACAGCAAAAAGGCAGAGACGCACAGAAAAACAACATCATGGCTGCAAAACTCGTAGCAGATCTGGTCAGATCAAGCCTAGGTCCTAGAGGTATGGACAAGATGCTAGTTGATTCCATTGGCGATGTAACTATAACAAACGATGGTGCCACAATCCTCAAAGAAATTGATGTTCAGCACCCAGCAGCAAAAATGATGGTAGAGATTGCAAAAACCATTGACAATGAAGTAGGTGATGGCACAACATCTTCAGTGATATTTGCAGGCGCGTTGCTAGAAAAAGCAGAAGAACTCTTGGCAAAAGATGTCCATTCCTCAGTTATCATTGAAGGTTATCAAGCAGCACAGGAAAAGGTCATGGAGTTATTGTCACAAATCGCAAAGAAAATTGAGCCAACGGACGAAGAATCATTATTAAAAATAGCAACAACAAGCATGCAATCAAAATTAATCTCTGAAGATTCAAGTGTTTTATCAAAACTAGTAGTTGATGCGGTCTTACGTGTAGCGGAAAAGAAAGGCGACAAATACGTAGTAGATCTCGATAACATCAAAGTAGAGAAAAAGGCAGGAAGCTCAATCCAGGCAACTGAACTAGTGCGAGGAATCGTACTGGACAAAGAAGTTGTCCACAGTGGAATGCCAACAAAAATCGAAAAAGCAAAGATAGCACTACTAAACGCAGCACTCGAAGTAGAAAAAACCGAGATGAGTGCAGAAATCAGAATTACAGACCCGACTCAAATGCAAATGTTCCTAGAGGAAGAAAACAGAATGCTCAAGTCAATGGTGGATAAACTGCAAAGAGTAGGAGCAAATGTTCTGATCTGCCAAAAAGGAATTGACGACATTGCACAGCATTATTTGGCAAAATATGGAATTTTATCGGTTAGACGAGTAAAGGAATCAGACATGACAAAACTTGCTAAAGCAACAGGTGGACGAATCACCACAAACCTTGATGATATGACCGAGAGTAGTTGATGAGGTTGACCGATCCCTGCATGACTCTCTGATGGTAGTAAAAGACGTAATTGAAAAGCCAGCAATCGTAGCCGGCGGAGGTGCACCAGAAGCATATCTGGCATCGCAGCTCAAAGAATGGTCCGATAACTTTGAAGGACGACAACAACTAGCCATTAGAAAATATGCAGAGGCACTAGAGGTAATCCCATTGACAATATCTGAAAATGCAGGCATGGATCCAATTGATACCATGACAACTCTTCGAGCAAGACAAAGCAATGGCAGAAAATGGGCAGGAATCAACGCCAAAGCGGGTAGAATTGATGATATGCTCTCTTTGAATATTGTAGAGCCAGTGGCCGTAAAAGAGCAGATCTCAAAATCCGCAACAGAGGCCGCCTGCATGATTTTGAGAATTGATGACGTGATTGCAGTCTCTGGCAAAAAATAAACCATAAAACATTATCTGTTGTCTAGGATTTTGTGTATAAAATCGGAATTGATCTAGGCGGAACAAAAATCGAGGGAATCTGCCTTGATGAAAACTTGAACGTAATTCAGAGAAAACGAATCCCAACAAACCAACAAAACGGATATCGACACATAGTTGACTCTATTGTGTCTTTAACTAACGAACTTTCAAAAAATATCTCTGATTATTCGATTGGAATCTGTACTCCTGGTGCAATATCAAAAAAAACCGGCCTTATCAAAAACAGCAACACACAATGCCTTATTGGTATGCCTCTAAAAGAAGATCTACAAAAAGCACTTGGCAAAAGAATTGCAATGGAAAATGATGCAAACTGTTTTGCAATGGCAGAAGCCAAGCTTGGTTCAGGTATTGGATTTGATGTTGTGTTTGGGGTAATAATGGGTACTGGAGTTGGAGGTGGTATTGTAATTAATGGCAAAATACACAACGGCAGAACAAACATTGCAGGAGAATGGGGACATCACAAATTGCACCATAACGGAAATGCATGCTATTGCGGAAAATGTGGTTGCGTAGAGACTTACATAAGCGGTCCAGCATTAGAAAAAAGGTGGACAGAGCTTACTGGCAAAGCTCAATTTGTGCCTGAAATCATCAAAAATCTGGATGATGCACAAAAATGGAAACAAGAGTTTTTGGATAATTTTGGTATTGGACTTGCGAATGTGATTGATATCTTGGACCCAGACGTAATAGTACTTGGAGGGGGATTGTCAAATATTGATTTTCTTTACACGCAAGGCAAACAATCTGTATATGATAATGTGTTCAGCGATGTGGTTGATACGCCTATTTTGCGGAATAAATTAGGTGATTCTGCAGGTGTGTTCGGCGCCGCTTTACTTTAATTCAAAAATTCTCATATGCATGATATGACATTTTTTTTGCTTCATTTAGCAATGTCGAGCAAATTCTGATAATATCTGATTTGTTTTCAAGAGTAGTATGTTCTCTTTCTAGAATTTTTCCAAATTCAGGATCATTTCTGAGTTTTTTGTATTCCTTTTCATACCAAATCAAAAAATTAATTGCATCTATTTTACCTGTCTTTTTTGCAACCGATTTGAATTTTTCAAGACCTATTCTTTCTATTTTGAGTGAAAATTTTACATTGTATTCGTCTAAAAGGTGTAAAAATATCTCATGAATGTTTTTTACAAAACTGTGCAGCTCAACTTGGATTTCTTGTTCTGACAGACTGTGCATTTTTTGAAGAATAATCTCGGATTCTGAAATTTTTTTAGTTGCCGTCATATCATATTCAAAGTTATTTGATTATTATATCGTATACTAAGTTAATTTCAGTTATAGTCTCTTTATTATTTCAAGAAACTTCAAGCTTTTATGAATTACATTTTCTGGATAACAATTGAGCATCCATCCGTTATCTATCCTGTTAAACTGAATCTTTTTGCAATCACGATCATATTCCAATTTACTGTTATCAAATTTCCAGTCAAAGCCATTTCTAATTTCTTTAGATGGATAATTATGACCTCGTACTAGTGTGATGGTATTTTTGCTATAGTCAGTTTTTACCTCGGCATACAATGCATTTGGATATAGATATACTACATTAGGATGAGATGTAATTGCGCCAAACTCCTTTTTTGTCACATATTCATTATGGAGGAGGATGACTTTGCTGTATCTGCTTAAAATGGATGGATTCTTGTCTACATCTACATCTGTTACAAATGAATAATCTAGTAATTTTAGAGCCTGAACTGCGTTAGGATTCGCCTGTGGTAAAAAATTACTCTGAATTTTAACTGTCAGACACTTTTCATTACATTCTCCTCTATAATGGGTGTAAAACCCCGGTTCGTTATATGCAGAATCCGTAAATATTGGAAATACAACAATCGTGTTTTTGTCAGACTTTGCTTTGTCGTAGTTTTTTGTTGGAGTGATCTTGAAAATTGCCTTATTCCAGATCTTCTTACCGTTTACAATCTGATAATCATTATCCTTAATCCATGTTTCAAATATCGATGTTGAGTTAACTTTTTTCCATTCTTTGTCTATTTTGAATTGATCTACAATTCTAGTTTCAAATTCTTTATTAGACAGCTGCGAACTAGTTCCTGATTTCTTGTCGGATTTTGATGGTCTATCATCTGCAAAGACTTGGTGAAGTATTGTGGTCGATACTAATATCAAAATAACAAACAAGAATAACTTCATGCCTGTTTGTTTTCTCACAAATTTAAAAAAATTACTAATGTTTTATTGTGGTTCAATCGTGGCTGGTGGCTTACTTGATATCACATATGAGACCCATGTGACTTCATCTATCTCATTTGTAATTCTGTTGCTAATCTTTGCCAATATGTCGTGAGGGAGTCTAGTCCAATCTGCAGTCATTGCATCAATTGATTCTACCACTCTGATCATGACAATGTTTCCATACTTTCGTTCATCACCAACTACTCCAACTGCTTTGTCATCTCCAACTGCTGCATATGCCTGCCAAACTTTATCATACCAACCTGACAATTCCAATTCCTCTTCTACAATTTTGCTTGCAATTTTTGCAATATTCAGTTTTTTCTCCGTAACATCTCCAATTACTCTAACTGCAAGGCCGGGTCCTGGAAACGGGTGCCTCATTAACAATTTTTTTGGTACTCCCAAAATTGCAGCAACTTTTCTGACCTCGTCTTTGTACAGATCTCTTAGTGGTTCTAATACTTCCAACTTAAGCCAGTCTGGCAGGCCACCTACATTGTGGTGGGTTTTGATTACTGCGGCAGGTCCCTTTGAAACCCCACTTTCTATTACATCTGGATAAAGTGTTCCCTGCGCCAACCACTTGAATGGTCCGTTTTCTTCTGCAAACTCAGTAAAAATTCTAACAAACTCTTCTCCAACAATCTTTCGTTTCTTTTCTGGATCTGTAACCCCAATCAATTTATCCAAAAATCGTTTTTTTGCATTGATTGCAGTAAAATTGACTACAAAATTCTCTTTGAACATTTTTTCAATTTCATGCTCTTCATCTAGTCGTAATAGCCCATTATCAACAAAGACGCATTTTAGTCTGTTTCCAATTGCCTTGTGAATCAAAAGGGCAGCTACTGTGGAATCTATACCACCGCTTACTCCGCACAAAACATTACCATCTATTTTTGAGATCTCACTTACTGATTTTTCAATAAAGCCTTCCATGGTCCATTCCTGTTTTGCACCGCAAATATTCAAGACAAAGTTCTTGAGAATTTTGATTCCGTTTTCTGTATGAACTACCTCTGGATGGAATTGAATTCCGTAGATTGACTGCTTTTCATTTGCAATTGCGGCGGCATGCGATCGTTCTGTATGGCCAATTATCTGAAAATCATCTGGGATTTTTTCTGCTTCATCTCCATGACTCATCCATGCCCTAAGAGAGTCGCCGACTCCTCCCAAAAGACTGGAATTGTTGTCTATTGTTAAATTAGAATGACCGTATTCTTTGTTTGATCTTTTTACTTTGCCACCAAAGTTATCAACTATGAGTTGATGTCCG
>RHCX01000061.1 GCA_010028495.1 Nitrososphaeria archaeon
TGGAATTATTGCAAAATCTAGACACTAGAACCGTACTTAGAATGACGATGATTCGAAATCATAACGATTCAGAATCAATGATCCCAGTATTTGCAGACATGATAAAAAGAGCAAATGTTCACTTTATCGAGATAAAGTCCTACATGCACATTGGCCGCTCAACTAACAGGCTAGACTATTCCGATATGCTAGAATTTGATGAGATCAGCCACTTTGCAAATCAGCTGGCACAAAAAAGCCAGATCTATTCAGTATCAAACGAGAGCACCATTTCCAGAATTGTATTATTGCAAAACCAGCAAAGGCAGATTAGCCCATTTATCTCTGCGTACGCACAAACCAGTTAGCAAATTTTTCCAGTGCCCTGTATCTGTGAGAAAGAGTGTTTTTGTCAGGAATTTGTGCATATGTCTTGGTCTTTCCCTGCGGAATGAATATTGGATCATAACCCCAACCACCATTCGAAATTTTCTTTGCAATTTTCCCTCAAATAGAATTGGCTTTTTTTTCCTATCACAATATGATATGGTAGCGCAGAATTTTGCATTTCTGTTCTTTTTTGTTAAAGATACTACTCCTTTGTTTCCTATAGTATCAAACACGTATGACGAATATGGTCCTGGAAATCCTCCAAGCGATTCCACAATCAATGCATCATCTTCTATTATGATTGGCTTTTTGCATTTGGAAAATGCATCTAGTGCCTTTATTCTGGCAATTTCTGCCAAAGAATTAGACTGGATTTCAGTCAAACTTGCTTGAAAAAATCCAGCTCGTATTCCAAACGATGAGAGGATTTTTTTTACTTCTGTGTATTTGTGTTTATTGGACGATACAAAATACACATCATTCCATTCTTGCATATCTTCCCCTTCCCTCTATTATTGATAACTGGTTTAGTATCTTGTTTAGTCTTTCAAGGCCTACAACAGATTTGTATCCCGATAAAAATGACTTCCACAAAGAGTCCATTATTTGCACATGTGCGCTTCCAAGGATTTCCTTGAATAATCTCAAGTCCACGGCGTGGTCCTCAACTCGGACAGATTTTTGTGCAAGACCAAAGTCAATTGCATAGATTTTGTTGTTTTTTGATATGAAATTCGATGTAGTGAGATCCCCATGAACTATGCCGTTTTTGTGCAGTGTTGCGGTGATTTTGCCGATTTGCATGCAGGCTGACTTTAGTTTTGAGCCGTCGAGATTTCTAACCATGACGCCATCTATTCTCTGCATCAGTATTGTGCAGTCACTAGTATTGACCTGATACACTAATGGGGTCCGTATGCCAACAGATTTTGCTTCTGCCAACATCGATGCTTCTCGAATTGTTCTTTGTTTTCTGATTTTATTATCCAGTGTTGGGTGTCTGTATGGCTTGACTTTCCGAGTTTTCAGAATTGCAGGATCGCTACCAAATTTTGTGGTGTAGATGTCTCCTTCTGCGCCTTTTTTGATCAGCTTCATTGTAGGTATGATTTTCTAATCAGATATTAGGATTAAAGAAAAGTGTAAGCGCCCTCGGCGGGATTTGAACACGCGTCTCAGCCGTGACAGGGCCGAATTCTAGACCGGGCTATACTACAAGGGCTTGAATTTTGATCAGAGAATTTCCTTTTTTAAAGTTATCATATTGGAAAAATCCTTCATCCAAAGACTAAATTATACACGGTTTTGAGAATTTGCGAAGGGTTCGTAGCTCAGCCAGGTAGAGTACCGGACTTTTAATCCGGCTGTCCGGGGTCCGAATCCCCGCGAACCCGCTATTTACTTAGCATTTTTACTCTTGAGGACAGCCTTTCAATCGCTAACGTGATCTGGGATGTGCGCTTTGTCACATTATTCCGGTATTGCTTTATCTTGGATTTGCGCTTTGAGATGAGGCGGTTTTGCTCTGCTATTCCAGATGACCCCAATGATGACCTATTTTTCAAAGAAGATTGAGCGTTAATTGAAGATATGATTTTGCCGAGCTTTTTAGCATCAAATTCCTTGTCAGCAACAGACCTTGTTACTTCAGACGATGTGAGCTCCGATAATGAGATTTTGGACTCGTGTGCAATTTGCACCAGCTTTCCGACAATTTTATGCGCAGTCCTAAACGGCAATCCTTCTTTTACCAAAGCCTCTGCAATATCCAAAGCTGCAAGATAACCCGAGTCTGCGATTTGATTCATCTTTTGCTTGTTTACCTTGAGTGTTGCAAACATGGAGTTCAAAACTACCAGTGCAGATATTGCAGTGCGTGAACTCAAGAACACTGACGGCTTTATCTCTTGGAGATCTCGTCCATATCCTGATGCAAGTCCTTTCAAATTAGACAGTATAGCAACCAGATTTCCAATTACTCGTGCAGTTTTCCCTCGCGTCAGCTCCAAAATGTCCGGATTTTTCTTTTGTGGCATGACACTAGATGGAGATGAAAACTGATCAGACAGTTCCACAAACGAGAATTCTGATGTGGACCATATCACCAAGTCTTCAGCTATTCTGGATAGGTTAGTCATCAGTATGGCAATGTTTCCCACATATTCCGCTACAACATCGCGATTTGATGTGGCATCAATTGAATTCTCCACAACTGCAAAGAATCCAAGCATCTTTGCAGTGCTGTTTCGATTTATTGGAAGGCTAGTTCCACCAATTGGACCTGCCCCCAACGGAGAATGATTTACGCGCTCAAATGTGTCATATAGTCGCTCAAAGTCTCGCAGTAAAGCATCAGAGTAGGATATCAAAAAGTGTGAAAACGTGCCGATTTGCGCCTGTTGCAAGTGAGTATACAGAGGCATTGCGGTGGCGGTGTGTTTTTCTGCCAACAGAATCAAGGTCTCCACCATATCCAAAATGCAGCTGCAAATGGTATTGATGTCGTCCCGGATTTTCATGCGCAAATCCAGTGCGACTTGGTCGTTTCGAGACCTGGCAGTATGCATTTTGCCACCAGCCTCAAGTCCGGTCTTTTTTATCACCATTGTCTCGATTAGCTCATGAATGTCTTCGGCAGAAGATTTTGCCGACAGGTTTTGTTTTTTGAGTTTTTCCAAAGCGGCTAGAATTTTTTTTACTTCGGTTTTGTTCAGAATTTTATTTTCATACAGCATGATAGAATGTGCTTGGCTTCCAATGATATCATAGATGGCAATCTCAGAATCATCCGATATTGATGAAACATAGTCCAGTGTGTGCTGGTCCAGATTCTTGCCCAAACGAGAGCGATACATTCCCAACATGAAGTTATAATGGTTATATATAGCATAGATGATTTTCCGATTATGTCTCAAGACCTGCAACAGCTCAGAAGAAAAATCTTTGATGAATTATCCGGAATAGTTGATCCTGAAATAAACACATCAATTACAGAGCTGGAATTGGTAGACACTGTAAACATCACAGGTAGTGCTGTCCAAGTCGATTTGCATCTTACCAGTCCATTTTGCCCAGCAGTATTTGGTTTCAAGATTTGCCAAGACATTCATGATCACCTGTTAAAGCTAGACGGAGTAAATGATGTCAAAGTAAATGTATCAAATCACTTCATGGCAGAGGCTATCAACAACCAGGTAAATAACAGCCCAAACCCAAAAAAGCTCAAAAAATAATTATTTTCTAAATCCTAGCAGATATCCACGCAAGAATTGTATTCCCATTGCTGGGTCCACTCCCTTTGGACATACCTGGCTGCAAGAGCCTGCAAAGTGGCATCTCCATATACCATGAGAATCATCAATTATCTTTAGTCTAGAGTTCTTTCCCTTGTCTCTATTGTCTGCTACGTATCTGTATGCCTGTCCAAGTGCTTGTGGTCCCAAAAATGACGAGTCTGTTGCCATTGTAGGACACGCGGAATTGCAAAGGCCACACTTGATACAGTTTGCAAACTGGATGTATTCTTCTAGTTGCTCTGGAGTCTGGTTGAATTCTTTGGTAGGTCCAGTAATCTCAGAATCTTCTCGAAGTAAGAATGGCTGGACTTTTTTGTGGTTCTCAAACATTTGGTCCAGTTTTACAACCAAGTCCCGAATAATTGGATAGTTGTTCATTGGTTCTACTGTTACAACGTCAGAGTTTAGCTCAGAGATTTTTGTAAAGCACGCCAGTCTTGGCCTGCCATTAATCTTCATTCCACATGAACCACATGATGCCTGTCTGCAGGAATATCTCACTGCCACTGAATGATCCAAGTGTTTTTTGACATCAAGCACCGCATCCAGAACTGTGGTCCATCTTTCGTATGGGACCTTGAAATCCACAAACTGCTGTCCAGAGTCATGGTCGGGATTGAACTTGGCAATGCGCAGTGTTACTGTTTTTGATGAAGATACTTCTGTCGAGGATTGTTCTTCGGCAAAGGTGGTTTCGCTCATCTATGTCATCCCCATGCTTGCCATCAATATAGTTCTTGAACCAAATGCTACAAGGCATGTCATGCCGGCAATGCATCCGTAGGTTACTGCCTTTTCATATGAGCGTCCCTGCTTTAGCTCTAACAGAATAACTCGCAATCCGTTGAATCCATGTACTGATAACAACACAAGTATCAATTCCAGCATTACTGCATATGGTACAAACTTGTAGTTTGCAAGCACCTGTTCATATTCTAGTGAACCTGAAAAGCTTCCCATTGTAATTCTGAACAAAACGTGGACTGCCACCAACACCACAGCTCCAAGAGCCGTTGCATAGTGGATTTTCATTATTGTGCTTTCGCGCATTTTATTCACCAAATAATACCGACAAGCCATACATCATTGCAAGTGCTGCAATTCCAATGGAAGCATAGATGCAAAGCTTGTGCATGCTGTTTTGTGATGCCGGAGTATACGGATAATCAGGTCTTGCTGGCTTGCCAACTCCATATCCACCATGGCCAAGCATTACACGAATGCCGTTTGCGGTGTGGAACACACACATTCCAATTACCAAAGTCAAAAAGACGTGCCCTTCTGTTGTCTGGGTAATGCTTAGCATGTTTTCCCATGCAGATTTTCCATTAATGATATTGCTTGTTTCATAGACATGTCCAATTAGATATGCTAACAAACCAAGGCCTGTAATTCTCATCAGCCAGTATGCAAATCTCTCTATTCCATATCGGCCTGGATTTGCCATGCCTTTGATTCCTTCGCGGTTGTCGTTTCGTTTCATTAGTATTTGCGCTCCACTGGCTGGTACCTTGTTATGGTTACTGGGTGTTTTTTCATTATTGGCTCTTTTGGATCATAGTAAGCAAGTGTGTGGTGTAAAAAGTTTGCATCATCCCGGTTTGGATAGTCCAGCCTTGCGTGTGCTCCTCTGGATTCGCGTCTGTTTATGGCCCCGATTAGTACCACTTCGGCTACTCTGAACATGGAATCGATCTCCATCACGTTGGAAAAGTTTGTGTTGAATTCTTTTGCTTTGTCGTCGACATGCTTCCATGATCTTGATCTTAGCTCACGTAGCTTCTTTAGTCCCTCTACCAGATCTGCTTCGGTTCTATACACATATGCCTTTTCATTCATTGTGTCAGTAAGCTCTTGTCTCACTTCGTATGGGTTGTATTCACCTTGTCCGCGGAAAATTCCATCGTAGATTCTTTTTTCTTCCAATGTTACTAGCTGATGTGGAAATTGTAAGCCAGACTTTGCATTCAATGCATACTCGGCGGCATTTTTCCCAGTTATTTTGCCCCAGACAATGCACTCCGATGTCGAATTTGCGCCAAGGCGGTTCGCCCCGTGAACAGAGTTGCATGCAGCTTCTCCTGCAGCCCAGACTCCTTTGAGCTCTGTCGCACCATCAATGTTTGTGTGAATTCCGCCCATCATGTAATGGCATACTGGTCTAATGTCAAGCGGTTCCTGTGCTGGGTCTATTCCAGAGAACTTGATTGATATCTCTCGGATCGCACCTAGTTTTTCTTTGATTACCTCGTCCCCAACATGACGCAAGTCCAGCTTCATACAGTCAACACCGGTTTCATGTTTAAATCCGCGTCCCTCGCGGATTTCGCTCATGATTGATCTTGATACAATATCACGCGGTGCAAGCTCCATTTTGCTTGGAGCGTATCTTTTCATGAATCGCTCACCGTCTTTGTTGAGCAAGTATCCCCCTTCGCCCCTAGCCGCCTCAGTAATTAGAATTCCAGATGGCAAAATTCCAGTCGGATGGAACTGGACAAACTCCATGTCTTTTAGTGCAAGTCCTGCGCGATACGCCATGTCTAATCCGTCAGGAGTTGACGACAATGCATATGTTGAAAACGAGTAAATTCTTCCTGCACCGCCGGTTGCAATTATCATTGCCTTTGCGCGAATTGTGTAAAATGTGCCGCTGGATAGTTCTATTGCGGTGACACCCATGAATTGCTGGCCGTCATGAATTATAGATGTGACAAACCACTCGTTTAGAAATGAAACATTATCAAATTTTAGACATGTGTCGTATAGAGTTTGCATCTCAAAGAATCCCACCTTATCAGATGCAAATGTTGCACGTGGAAAGCTATATCCACCAAAGTGTCTTTGGGCGATCCTTCCATCCTTTCTCCTAGACCAAGGCATTCCCCAGTGTTCCAGCTGATACACCTCTTTTGGCATCTCCTTGCAGAGTCGCTCTGCAACATCCTGGTCTGCCAAAAAGTCACTTCCCTTTACGGTATCATAAATATGAGATTCGATATTGTCTCCTTCTTCTTCAAATAACACTGCAGCTGTTCCTCCTTCTGCAGAAACGGAATGGGA
>RHCX01000062.1 GCA_010028495.1 Nitrososphaeria archaeon
TATTATTTCAAACCATCAATATCAAAAAATCGTAATATTTGTACGGTTGACGATCTTATAGGGGAATGGACAATCATATTTCGCGGAACCGAATATCAACAATTAAAATTCAAAATATTAAACGATACTGTTGAAAGCGAGACAGGTAATTTTCAAAGAGTTTGCTAGTCCAATTTGTTATGAAAACAAACCCGTTCCCCTGTATGACATGCAGGTCCTGATGGTTCAACCACATACACTATAGCATCAGAATCACAGTCAACTAGGATTTCTTTTATTTTTTGTACATTGCCGGATTCTTCTCCTTTCATCCAGAGTTTATTTCTTGATCTGCTCCAAAACCATGAATTGCCAGTCTTTTGGGTTAGTGAGAGTGATTCCTTGTTAGTATATGCTAGTGTAAGTACTTCTTTTGTATTTGCGTCTTGAACTATGACCGGGATTAATCCGTCTCCTTTTGAAAAGTCAAGATCAGCAATGGTCTTTTTCATGCTATCATGACAACGGTTTTACTTATAATCGTACATGGATATGATTTTCTTTTAGATATTCTTTGACTCGATCTACAGAATGTGTTTCATAATGAAATATTGATGCTGCCAAAGCTGCATCAACATACTATTGCTTTTGTGAGTTGAGTATCATAACCATCTTTAGTTCCATCTCTGTCAATACTAGTGAGAAGAATTTCACCTGCGCCAAGATTTTGAGCAGTTTTTGCCCATTCTATAGCATCCAGTCCAGTTTCCTTCTTTCCCCCATAAATGAAAACTTCGAACCAGAAATTCTTTGAACCGTCAGAAAAGATATTTTTTCCATTAGAAACATTATAGTTCCTTTTTGCGTCTATTGCCACCACTACGCATTGTCTCCCAAATAGATCCATCAACTCTGTCAATATTTGCGGGTTTTTCACAGCGCCTGTATTGATAGCTACCTTGTCAGCCCCACAAAGCAGGATGTCTCTTGCATGTTGCAGAGTTTTGACTCCACCTCCTACTGTAAATGGAATGTCAATTACCTGAGCAACCTTTGAGACCAAGGATCTAATTGTTTCTCTTTGTTCCTGCGAGGCAGTAATATCCAAAAAAACTAATTCATCAGCACCTTCATTACTATATTTTTCTGCCAACTGAACCGGATCTCCTGCATCTTTGATCGATTCAAAGTTCAGGCCTTTTACCACTCGGCCATTTGCCACATCAAGGCATGGGATTATTCTTTTTGTCAGTGTCATGCCAGTTTTTTTGCCTCCTCAATAGTTATTTTTCCTTCGTATAGTGCTTTTCCCAATATCACTCCATATGCATTACATTTTTTCACGTTTGGAATATCTAACGGTCCAGAGATACCCCCACTTGCAATCACATTTACATTTTGTTTACAGATGACTTCAAGGTTCTTTAGATCTGGCCCCTGCATCATACCGTCTTTTGAGACATCTGTAACCAAAAACTCGCTAAATCCATTGTTTGTAAAATCTTGTATTGCATCAGATAGTCTCACAGACATTTTTTGAGCCCAACCGTTCACTACGATCATACCGTCAATGTGATCTGCAGATATCACAAGATTATTGTAACCTAATTTACTGCCAAGTTTTACAACGGATTCTTTTTGTTTGAACGCCATAGTTCCTATTACTACTCTATCTGCAAAATCTAATGTTTCAACAATTAGAGACTCGGTTCGTAGTCCGCCCGCAACTTCCACCGGTATAGATACTTGTTTTACAATTTTTTCAATTAGTTTTAGATTTGTGCCGAGTTCTAAAGTTGCATCCAAGTCTACTATATGCAACATATCTGCTCCCTGTTTTTCCCATTTCTTGGCAATTTCTTGAGGATTGTTGCTGTAAATTGTCTTATTTTCTGGCTTTCCTTGGACTAGTCTTACTACCTTTCCATCCATCAAATCAATTGCGGGGATTATCTTCACTTTTTGCACTCTCGTAGAAAATTCTTGATCATGAGTGAGCCAATTTTGCCAGATTTTTCCGGATGGAATTGAGTTCCATACAAGTTACCTTTACTGATCACCGCAGGTACTTCTATTCCATAATCAGAATCGGCAGCTACTACATCATAGTTTTTTGGTTTTGCTCTGTATGAATGGACAAAGTATACCCACGATTCATCTTCAATTCCATCTAATAATGGATTTGATTTTCTTATCTTGATGTTATTCCATCCCATATGTGGAATTTTGAATTTATTTGGCAATAACACGACATCTCCATCAATTGCTGCAAGTCCTTTTTCTTTACCTTCTTCGCTTTTCTCAAAAAACATCTCCATACCAAGACATATTCCAAGTACGGGGGTTTTTTTGCCAACATAATCTGCAAATGTTTTGCTGGAATAGTCCCTTATGCTTCGTATAGCAGGATCAAAATTACCAACACCAGGCAGAATCAAGCCTTCGTAATCATTTGTACCATCAAAGTTTGTTATCACATCTACCTGTGCATTTTGTTTCTCAAGTGCGATTTTAAGGCTAAAAATATTTCCTGCCCCATAATCAAATATGGCCAGCTTCATTACATTGAACCTTTTGTGCTTGGTATACCCTTCTGTTTTTTGTCTTTGTCTGCCGCAATTCTAAAAGCCACCGCTAACGACTTTATTGCAGATTCTATTTTGTGGTGATCATTTTCTCCATATTTGACATTAATGTGAATGCAGCTGTTCAGATTTTGTACAAGGGATGAAAAAAAGTGTTCAATGTCTTCTTTTGACATCCCTTCTATTTGTGAGCGTTTGATTTGTAAGTTGATCTTTCCATACGGGCGTCGAACTAGATCGACTGATGTTTCTGCAAGAGATTCATCCATCGGTATTGAAGAATAGCTAAATCTAGTAATTCCAATTCTATTTCCCAGTGCCTTGTCTATAGCAGCACCCATTGCAATTCCTGTATCTTCTATCAGGTGGTGTGCAATTCCATCATTTGATTTTGCTTTGACTACAAGATCAATCATTGAATGTTTCCCAAATGACGTTATTAGGTGATCAAAAAAATCAATTCCCGTATTCACTGAGGTTTTTCCACTTCCATCGATGTTTACTTGTATACTGATTGAGGTTTCCTTTGTTTCACGTTTGAGTGCAGTAGATCTTGCCACAAATACAAAATCTAGTTTGCCAAATTTAATGCCTTTGGAAGCAGTGTTATAGATTCCAGTATAATGTCTGCCTTGTTTTTCTCAAATAGCTTCTTTTTAGAATTTGGACTTGCTGCAGTACCATAGATTCCACAGAAGAGGATTTGTTTGCCCATTTTGTTTGCCTTTTTTGCCATCATAAGATCTTCCATTGAATCTCCAACATAGATGCATGATTTTGAGTGTAAACTAACAATAGACATGATTAACGCTTTCGGGTTGGGTTTTGCTAGCTTTCTAGGATGATCTTCAAGAAAAACAGAAGAAGACACATCAAATTTGAAAAATAATTTTCCAAGGGAGTATTTAGTGGATTCCAATCCGCGTCCAGTTACTATGGCAAGTTTTTTGTTCAATGAATTGATCAGTTTTTCATTAACAAGCACGATATCATTTTCTATTAGTCCTTTTGATTTGAATTGTGATTTTTTGCAAAAGATTTTCTTGTATAGTTTTTCCCCATAGAACAGTTGATCAAATATTTGATACAAAGGATTTGTGGAGTGTGGTCCTGGATAGTCTAATTTTCTTCTTATATCGGAAATATCAACATCTAGAGTATCAAGGAATTTTTCAACAGATATAATTCCAGAGACATTTGCATTTTTGATTACCTTATTGATGAATTTTTTTGCGTCAATTTTTAGGCGATTTGCTGCTACAAGTGAAAGAATTGATGCATATGTTACATCAACTTCATCATTAAATCCCCCGGTTGCCTTGAATCCACTAATTATTTGGGCAGAAATTGGTATAGAGTGAATATCCACAAATTTATTCAAAACGTATTCAGTAGTTTGTTTTATTGCTAAATCATATGATTTTGAGACATCTACTAGAACTCCATCACAGTCAAAAATTACTGCATCAGTGTTATCAAGTAACTTAGACGCACTGGCACTAACAAAAATTCCCTTTTCCTTGCGTAAATATTTCATTTCAGAAGATCACGAATTGCAAGCAAAAATTTTGAGTTCATGTCTTTGGTTCCAACAGTTACTCGTAGACATCCTTCGTGCTTTCCTATTTTGCCTAGCTTGCGAATCGAGATGCCTTGTTCAAGTAGTGCCGTATAGATTCTCTTGTCTGCTCCACGAGCGTCAAACAAGACAAAGTTTGCTTTTGAATCAAACACGTCAAATGCTTTGCTTTCTCGAAGTTTTTTGATTATTCTTGTACGTTCTTCCTTTATGATTTTGGTTGTCTCTTCAATTTGTTTTATTTTTTGTAGTGCAAACACACCCGCTTCTATTGCCAGAGCATTTAACGGATATGGATATTGTAAAACTCTGGTAAACACATCAATGAATTTTTTGTTTGCCAACACATATCCAAGACGTAATCCAGCAAGGCCAAATGATTTGGAGAACGTCCTGACAACAATCAGGTTATTGTATTTTTTTGTCATGCTTGCAAGAGAATAGTCAGAGAATTCTCCGTATGCTTCATCTACAATGACCATTCCATCAAATTTGCTTACGATTCTAGATAGTTCATCTTTTTTGAATTGGAATCCTGTCGGATTGTTTGGAGAATCTAGATATAGAATATCTGCTTGTTTTGATTTAGATAAAAAGTCGTTAATGTCTAGTGTCATGTTTTTTGTAAACGGGATTTTTATTGTTGGGATATCGTATAGTTTGCATCTCTCCTCAAAAAAGCTGAATGTAGGATTTGATGTTAGGATTTTAGTTTTCCTTGACGCAAAATTAGCTAAAATAATATCCAATATTTGATCAGAACCATTACCAATTCCTACCATGTATTTTGGTAAACCAACATAGCTGGCAATGGATTCAACTAGTTTCTCTGATTTTCCTAGTGGATACTCACGTACATCGGAATTTTTTTGAGCGAAATTGATTATGTCTTGTTGCAGCTGTTTATTGACAACAAAATTCTCATTAGAATCAAGTTTCAGCACCCCGTGATGATACTCTGGTTTTTGATATCCCTGTAATTTGGATAGTTCTTCTATTTTTGAAGAGAATTCTTGTTTTGTCATAGTCTTTTTTTCACGGCCAAGTAGTGATTTGGTAGAGTTTCTGAATCTGTTAATAGTTTCAGGTGTTTGTTAATTTTTTTCAGAGTTGGCTTTGATGACTCTACACTAGTTTGTATCTTCAAAAAGTCAAGACTAGATAGCGAACCCCTTGATCTACCAAACTGGCCAGTAGGCAAAATATGATTTGTTCCAAGTAGGTAGTCACTAGCTGCAGATGGGGTATTCTGGCCAATCAAGATCAGTCCTGCGGTTTTGATTTTTTGTGCAATTTTGTTCGGATTTTTTGTCATGACCTGTATGTGTTCCGGGGCTATTTTGTTTGCAAGCTCAATCGCCTCAGACATTACTCCCACAGCTATGAAACCGTTTTTTTGCAAGCTTGATCTAACTAGATCTTTTCTTGGTATTACAGATAATAATTTTGTAATTTCAGATGATACCTCATTGGCCATATTCTGAGATGTGGTTATCAAGATACATTTTGTATCGGAGCTGTGTTCTGCTTGTGAAATTAGATCTAATGCGACAAGATTTGGGTTTGCAGAATCATCTGCCAATACTACTAGTTCTGTTGGGCCTGCAAGCATGTCAATTGACGTCATGTTAGTTACCAAGTATTTTGCTGTAGTAACAAACGAGCCTCCAGGCCCTACGATCTTGTCTGCTTTTGGTATTGATTCTGTGCCAAGTGCCAGAGCAGCTATTGCGTGAGCTCCTCCAACTTTGAATATCAAGTCAGCGCCACAGAGATTTGCTGCGACAAGAACCAACGGATCAATTTTACCTTGCTTGTTTGGCGGGGTTACTACAACAATTGTTTTTACGCCAGCTAATTTGGCAGGCACGATAGACATAATTGCAGAGCTTGGATAGCGCGCTAGTCCTCCTGGAACATAACAACCTACTACCGATAGAGGTTCAAACGACTTGATTATTCTAGTCCCATCTACTACAATTCTAATTTTTTTTAGTTGATTTTTTAGCGCTAACTCGGTTTTTGTTAGTCTTTTTTTTGCCTCAGATATGGCAGATACCTGTTCTTTTGTTACTAATTTGTAGGCATCTAGGATTTCCTTTTTTGTGACCAGTAGATCTCCTATCGTTACGTTGTTGAATTTTTTTTCAAATGATACAAGCGCAGAGTCACCTTTCTTTTTTACCTGATCAATTATTGCCTGAACTGATTTTATGTTTTGATTTTTTTCAGATTTTGATGTAAGAGTAAGAGCCTTTCTGACTGAAATTATTTTCATCAATTTTCTTCATCACGTTTTATCTCCTCAAGCTCCAATATCTGTCGCGGTTCATGGACCACCAATCCTTGAGCGATTTTGCGAAGCTTTGGGATCATTTTGTGAAATTCAGTTTTTGGTATCACGGTGTTTATTCCATACCAGCCTTTTTGACT
>RHCX01000063.1 GCA_010028495.1 Nitrososphaeria archaeon
AGCCGCAAACCGCGCCCGTCGGAACGCGATGCTTTCCTGCCGAAGCTTCGTGCAGGATTCGAAACACGAATCGTCCCTCCGGCGGAACAGGTGGTCCCGAGGATGCCCGAGCGTCTTCCACTGGTGACTTGGCTGAATCACGTCAGCCCGGAAGCGAACTCGATTCAGATCGAGGTAGAGAGGCGCGTCCAAAAGGGTCCGCCGCCTGATCCACGTTTGCGCAGCGAATGGCGGGAGATTTACGAGGACCTTGTCTGGAGTCTCATCAATGACCGTGAATTCGTGTGGATGCCCTGAATCTGTCGCTCAATTTGTTATGAAAGCCTTCTCATCGATGAATCTGGCTATATAGCCGACATAGGCCAGAGGGTCAAGAACATTGACAGCATTATGGGCCAGTATATTGGGCTGATGAAATTTCAAGGAGATGGGCTCGAATTTCTAAAAAAACATTATGAAGACCTCAGGCGTATTGCACAAGGCGGTAAAAACCCCCTTAATCCAAATCTGCCATTTGAAAAATCATACATGACTGACTTGTTAAATGATCTAATAGCAGAAAAATGCCGACTCAAAGCAATTCCTATTAACAATGGATGGTTGGAGCTTGACACAATTAGCGACTTTACATTATATGAAAAATTACACAATGAGAACTCGCTAAAGTTTTACTCGCCTAACGCATAATCAGAATGCTTAAAAAAATTGTCCTGGAGAATAAACTCATGATGCATGAAAGATACAACATCATTTTGATCACGCTTGATGGTTTGCGAAAAGACAGGATAGAATCATGTCCAACATTAAAATCACTAGCAAATTCCAATGTATATTTTTCAAATATGGTAACTGTATCTCCTTACACTCTGGCATCATTGCATTCTATTTTTTCTGGAATGTATCCTTCACTACATGGAGTCAATGCATACTATAACATGTTCAAATTCAAAAAAAATGAAATTACTACACTATCTCAACTCTTGCAAAAAAAGGGATATTACACATGTTGTGACATAATAAGCGACGTAATAATTCCATCAAGTGGATTTGATGAAAGAAATATCTTTGATGAAAAAACAGTTAATTTCAACAAGCGACACACTGATTTAATTCGTAAACTGTCTGACAGAAAATTCTTCTTGTTTCTGCACTATACGGAACCTCACAAGCATTTAGTCGACGAAGTAATTCAAAAATACAAAAACAAAGATGATGCCCAATACTACAAATCGCAAAAAGAAAATAACACCAGATACGATTCATATCTTCCAGCGTTGGACAAATACGTCTCAGATATTATAAAAACTCTTGACGAATCGAAAATATCTGATAAAACAATCCTGATTTTTCATGCAGATCACGGTACAAGTGTTGGAGAGAAGATAGGTGAAAAATTCTACGGAGTTTTTGTTTATGATTACACGATCAATGTCTTTTCAATCATGAAAATACCTGGTTACAAGCACAAAAAGATCAATTCTCAATGCAGAACAATTGATCTATATCCTACTATTGCTGAATTTGTAGGACTGACTGCTGCAGATCTAGACGATAAAGTTCAAGGTAAAACATTGTCTGGATTCATTGATGGTAGCGATGTTGATGATAGAGAAGCATTTGTAGAAACTGGAGGTCTGTATGGACCATGGCCGTCGCCAAACAAACACAATGTGTTTTGTGTAAAAATTAACAATAAAAAATTGATCTACAATGATACTCCACAAACTTGGGAGTTTTACGATCTAAATACTGATCCAAATGAACTAAACAATGTTTTTGACAATAATTCTCAAGAAATAATTGAAATGAAAAAGAAACTACTGTCTTATCTCAAAGAAAATCAGATATCTACAAAACTAGATTCTACTTAGCTCTTCGTTGATTATCTCCGCAATACGTTTGTTACCGCTGCTAGAATAATGACCTCCATATTCGTTATTGTCAGAATATAGAGAGTCGAGATCCTTTTCTAACATCAACTTGTCTGTTGTGTCTATTATCTTGAGTTTTTCTATATGCAAGCTATTTAGAAATTCTTTGTAAAAACTGGCGTTGGTTCTGACAAAATTCACGTCATCTTTTTGTGGTAAAACGCAAAAAACGGGCATGAAATTGTTTTGTCTTGCGTATGATGCGTACTCGTCTAAAATCTTTTCAAATAATGTTCTAGCTTCAATATTATGATACAACTTCACGCGCCATCGCAAATTCACCCTCATGATTATTTTCATTGGGTTCCACTCATTTTTCTTTGATTTGGACCCTTTCATCAATTCATTAGCTAAAACCCAAAAAATGATCTGAAGATTTCTTGATAGGTTTCTCAGTAGGTATATTGAATATGGAAAACGAATGATCTCTTTTCTGAATTTATTTTTGTAAAAAAAATCATTTTTCTTGATTTCTGGCAAAAATCTCTCATAGGATCTGAATTTTGACTCTTCATCTATGATGTTTTTTATGAGCACTAATTTTTCATTTTTAATAACAAATCGTGGCTTGAAGGCAAAGGTGTTGCCGTATTCGTAATAATGCTTCCAAGAACTAAGTATTCTGCTTATGGTGTCAGGCACAACTCCAATGATGACAATTTCGGTCTTGTTTTTTGGATATTCTCGTTTCAAGCGCAAAATTGTCTGATCCAATCCATAATTTCCAACACCAAAATTCTTCACGTTTGTATCTTGAAGTTCTGATAGATAGTGTTCCCACGTTTCGTCGTCGTTTACTTGTCTGCAAAATGTAAACGAGTCACCATAACAAGATATGGTTGACTGCCTATCGTCAAATCCTGGATTTGCTCTTGCACCTATACCATTGATGGTCCATTTTGATTCCATATCATTGCTTTTTTCGATTCCATCGGTGTTCGGTTTTCTTATCCATCCAAGCTCAGAGTCATATCCAATTGGAATGAATTTCCTGAGTCCCTCTTCTGACAAAACCGGCCTTTCATCTTTGGACATTATTAGCCACTGGAATTTTTTGTTTACATATCGTATTACAAAATACCAAAATGCCTCATAAAGAATACAAATGGCAATAATCACTATGTATTCCAAATTCATGTTATCACTATGAATAAACTGTCAGATTAATTGGGTATTAATCAAAAAGTTCAATCTGTGGATTAAGATCATTTGGCTGTACAATCATTTGTTCTTTTTGAGAATTAGAAATCTTCGTTCTGGTACATTCAATGGGTATTCGGATTTTACCATTTTATCCTCTATTATGGTAAAGTGTTTCTTGATATGGTCAAGCTTTGGCTGGAATAACTTTGGTGCATAGGTGTCTGGCGAGACCGTCTCAAACATGACAAATCCCTCGTCTGTTAGATACTGTTCTATCTTTTTCATGTATTCCGCAAAGGTGAATTTTGTATTACCGTCAATGGTTTCATCGTTTGCCAAAGAAAATATCACATCATATTTTTTGTCTGCATGATAATTTTCAAAGCTGGAGGTAACAAATACTGCATTTTGCACATCAAGGAATTCCTTTGTGTCATTTGCAATGTCTACCATGTATGGATTTATCTCAACACCGTCAATGTCCTTTACGTATCTTGAAACTACTATTGTAAAAAAACCACAATTGCATCCTATGTCTAATGCGGATTTGGATTTACTCAAGTATTTTTCTATATTGTATCTTTCAAATCTTTTCTCTGATGGCCTCCATCCGTCAATCTTTATTTCATCAAATCCCTGATAGAATCCTTTTTCTTTTGCATAAACAAAGCTCTTCCAGTTTTTCGCTTGGTTCTCTAGATGATTATGCAGCTTTTTGTGTAATGCTTCTAGTGATTTGTTATCGGCCATTCAACTTTGTACCTGAACTACAATTATAAATATTAAAACTTGATTTTTACAATTCATCAATTACATTGCACGAAAAGAATGAATCTGTTGATATATCTGATTTTTCTAATTATCTAAATGACACTTGAATTCAAGGGAGTAGGGGGGGACAAAAGAGGAAAGATATTCTTTTGTACTCATAATAATTCCAAGGTTAACCTCTTTGAGATAAAAAAAGGGTTTGCAAGGGGCGGACACTATCATGACTATGACATAGTCCATACTCTTCTTACGGGAAAAATTGAGCACTATATCGAAGACATACAAACCAAAAAAGAAGAGATTACAGTCATGGCTGCTCCTGCAATACTGAAAATTCCAGCCAACTCTGCAAACCTCATAATTGCACTTGAAGATTCCGTCTTTACTGAGGCATTTGATACGGAATACAAGTCATTTGTCTACGACAAATACCGCAAAATCGTGCTCCAAAAAATCGATGATGTACAGTAAAAGAAATTTCTTACAAATTATAAGAAAGTATCAAAAATTATGATCTAGAATGGTCAGCTTTGGACTAAAGACGGTAGAATGGAAGGACAATTCTGTAATAATGATAGATCAGACCAAGCTTCCAAATGAGCTTGTCTATGTGAAATATACTGATTTTATGGATGTTGCAAGCGCAATTAAGAACTTGGTTGTTAGGGGTGCACCGGCAATTGGAGTCTCAGGCGCATTTGGACTTGCACTTGCTTCATTACAAAGTAAGGCAGCCACAAGGGAGCAGCTCTTGTCGGATCTTGAATCTGCAAGAAAAATTTTGTTTGAGACACGACCCACTGCAGTAAATCTAGCATGGGGATTAGACAGAATAATCCAAGTTGCAAAACAAGGAAATGACGTGCAATCCATCAGAGATTCTATTGTAAAAACTGCACAGGAAATGGCAGAAGATGACATCAAAATAAACATGCAGATGGGAAAAAATGGCTCTGTCTTATTTGATGACAATGATACTATAATGACTCATTGCAACGCTGGCTCTTTGGCAACCGTTGCTTATGGAACTGCACTTGGAGTGATTCGGGCAACAAAAGAAAGTGGTAAAAATGTCAAAGTTATTGCCACCGAGACAAGACCTGTACAACAAGGATCAAGACTCACTGCATTTGAGCTAAAACATGACGGATTCGATGTAAGCCTAATCCCAGACACTGCAGTGGGTTATTCCATGGCGAACAAGCTAGTAAACAAAGTAGTGGTTGGTGCCGATAGAGTGCTAAAAACAGGACACGTATACAACAAAATTGGTACATATCAAGTCGCGTTAATGGCAAAACAACATGGAATTCCATTCTATGTCGCAGCACCGTTATCAACATTTGACATGAAAAGCACTCCGCAAGATGTTGTAATAGAGCAAAGAAAGGGAACAGAAGTAACACAAATCGGCGACAGAAAAACAGCGCCTGATGGAATCAATGTGATAAATCCCGCATTTGATATGACTCCTCCTGAGCTGATCTCAGGCATCATAACTGAGGCAGGCGTTGCCAAGGCTCCATTTGAACAGTCAATACCGAAATTATTTGAAGCTAAGAAATAGAAAGTTTTTATTCATTTTTCAAATTACAAACAAAATATGTCAGCTGTAAGTGTCGACCAAGTAAGAGAATCTCTTACCAAATGCATGGACCCAGAAGTTCCACTCAATATCGTGGAAATGGGCCTGATCTATGGAATTGATGTCACACCGTCAAATGACGTTAGCATCAAAATGACACTTACAACACAAGGATGTCCTTTGCATCAGACTCTAGTCCAAGATGTAACAAGATACGTCAAAAAAGTACCTGGAGTAAATGACGTCAAAGTCGATATCGTTTGGAATCCTCCATGGACAATGGATAGAATGTCAGAGACTGCCAAGGCAAAGCTAAAGGACTTGTCCTCTGCAAGCACTCCGGCGCCAATCAATTATGAGACGGCACTACCGCAAGGAGTAGGATCTGTAGTGCAGCAAGAAGATGGTGGAATGGTTTTGACAAATGAACACAATCAAGGATTCATGGTAAACCAGGCAATTATTGACTTTTGGCGCTCTTGCAACGGCCAGCGAAAGATAACCGAACTTGTGGATATATTTGCACAAAAAACTGGCATGCAGAGAGCACAAGTGGAAAAAGAAGTCATTCAATTGATTGGCCAGCTTCGCGACGGCGGACTAATTGTAATACCACAACCTGAAGTGCCAAATGTCCAGTTCAAAAAATAGAAGCCAGTTTGTCGACTTAGGACACACAGCTGCATTAAGCAAATCACAACCGTACTAAAACATGAAACATGAACACAAATGGTTGTATTCCAAGACCTTCAAAGAATGTAATTTGTGCTATGAGATTGAATTTCAAAAATAAATCTATACTTCGTTTATCTCTAAAATTGTAGCGTGCACAGAATCCATTTTTACTACTGCGCGCTTGTCAGCAAAGCCTAGAGCAACATACCAATCACCAGAGTCGTTGTCGTACTGCGTTTCCAAAGTTTTGATGTCATTCTGATCTGTGTTGTATTGTTTTATGATTCCAGAAACTGCCAAGGCTATTGCCTGTTTTTCCGTCTCTAGTCTTCTTTTCATCAAGCCTATTCCTGGCATGCCAAGTATCATTCCGAGATTCTAATATAGTTAATCGTGTTGTAAAAATGATTCAGGGCTCGGAGGGCTTCGATCCCTCGACCTGGCGGTCCGAAGCCGCCCGCACT
>RHCX01000064.1 GCA_010028495.1 Nitrososphaeria archaeon
CTTCCTCTTTTTGTAATCTCGTTTCCTAAGGTTAGGTTGACTCTACTTCCATCCGGCAAGGCTGCATCTACAATTGGATTTGCCAGCGATGCGTGTTTTCCGCCAACATAGGACATTTTTTGGACAAAATTATTCAGCTCATCCTCATTTTGAAATATGATATTGGTTGGAACCGACTCGAATTCTCTATGCCATATGTATAGCGGGACGTTTACTCCATCGCAGCTAATCTCCTCAATTAGGTGGTCGCGCATTAAAGGTTCTATCTTTCCAAGATAGACAAAATCGCGAATAGCATAGTATGTTATTTTGGATAAAGTTCTGGTAGGGATTTCCATGTTGTATTTTTTTATCAATTCCAGAATTTTGGCCTTGAGTTCTCGAGCAGCATCCTTTTTTGTCTTGATGCTGTTCAGTGTTATGTCAAGCTCAGAGATTAGAAGTTTTTTTATGACCTTGAAATTGGTCTGGTCGTTTTTGCTCATCTGAGGCTCTATTATGACATAACGCATACCATTTTTTGACGTAAGGTCCTTGATCAGACCAGCATAGATTTCAGCATCCTCAAATTCTATCTTGTTTAATGTTCTGAATTTTGGAACTAGATCCTCCATCTCATCCGAATCTAGCGCGACACTGTTTGGCGTTATCTTTGGTTTAGTTTCTTTTTTTGTTAGTATCTTTCCAATGTCTGGCACGACTGATTTTTTTAACTTGTCAAGTGAGAATCTCTTTATTGCAAAATCCAATAATGTAATAATTTTTGTATCTCACATAAGAGATTGTGAGTCCAAATGAACAGCATTTTGTTTACATTTTTGGGAACACTGACTAGAATGTGTTTGAATTTGATCGTATCAAGGGTAAATTTGGCTCCAAAGATCACTTGGACCCATTTGAAAGACAATCTGACAATACAGAAGACCAGCGAGCCCTTGCTTGGCAGGCTCAAAATCGAGAAAAGACTAACCTGCTGATAAAAAAGGCAAAGGAAGACTATAGCGGCATTTTGGTACCTGAAATCGACTACAAAACGGCCACATCCGGGTATAGAATTCTCCGGGAACTGGAAGAATACGATATCGAGTTTTTGGACAATTTGGCAGTTTTAGGAGTATTGGAAAAATCTGTGCACAACAAGTTTCTCGTTTGTCCTGTACACGCTTCTTCATTTTTGCTCAGTGTGCGAGTAAGCTGCCCAAAATGTAGTTCTATCAATATTGAGCGACTAAATCTTTTGGAGCATCGTGCATGCGGATTCATCTCGGAAAAAAAGAACTTTCTTGCAAATCCAGAAGAGATGAAATGCCCTTCATGTAAAAAACAAATTAAAAACCAGGAAAAGGAAATTCGTCTTCCGGCATCGTGGTATCTGTGTAACATGTGTAAGGACAAGTTTGATGAGGCCAAAATTAATCTGCACTGCAACGAGTTTGATCATGATTTCACCACAACACAGGCAGGCTCTGTGGCATTGTATAATTATGTGGTATCTGATGATTCTCAAAAATCCGCATTAGATATTGGTAAACTGCATGAAGAAATTGCAAAAATTCTAACCAAATACAATCATACGATATCTGAAAACTGTACTGTAAAGGGCAAAAGCGGAATTGATCATAATGTTGACATAGTCGGCACGGATTCTGGAGGAAAAACAATCTTTGTCTTTGTAAATGATTCCGATGAAACCAACATGGAAATTGATTCTAAACTGATTCAGATACTGGATACCAGCCCCAAAATTGCAATACTTGTTGGATTTTCATCCATATCGGAAAAAACAAAATCCATTGCGGCAAAATATAATCTGTCCATAATATCGTCGCAAAACCTTGATGAGATAATATCTGAGATCAAAAAAATTGTCTCGGCCAAGGCCAAAAAACAAGATGGCGATAATACCAAATGAGAAGAAAATCCAGACGTGCAGTTAGCCAGATAATAGGCACGCTTTTCATGCTGGCTATAGTAGTGCCTGTTGGAACGGTAATTGTCACACGAGGACTAAACCAGATAGCCGAAGTCAACAATCATCTTGCAAGTGGAGTCATACTAGAAAATGAACGGGGTCAGGAATCTATGGTGTTTGAGCATGTTCGATTTGATCCAAACAGCAAGCAGGTCAGCATCTCACTTCGAAACGTCGGCACAATCGATTCATCAATTATCAAGCTTACCATAGTAAAAATGGAAACACAGGAGCTAATAGTAAATGATCAAAATGTTGCCAAGAACGCGCAACCAAAGGTCGGTTTCACAATATCTGAAACGGCAAATCTATCCACTACAAAATGGGACGATCCTTTATACAAAAACTCGGAATACAAAATAGCAATTACGACAGAAAAGGGGAGCTTTTTTGAGATATCTGCGAGGCCGTTTAACACTTGATTACAAAACGCCGTGCAATATCTGAGATATTTGCAACATTGATGTTGTTGGCAGTGACAGTTACTGGTTCTGCATTATTGGCAAGTCTTGTCTATGGAAGCGGAATACAAAACACCCCAACCAGTTCCAGCTTTCAATCATCATATTCGATAAAGCTAACTGGATATGATACGCGGGACTCATCTGATTTATCGGGAATACCAGTACTGGACAACAAGTTTGATAAAAAAATCTGTACAATATCATGCGCTGGATTTGCAAATAACATTCCAACCAGCGCAAGTCCTGGCACGGAATTTTTGGTACTACAAATTCGAAACGTCAGCCCTGACTATGTCTACGTGAAATCAATTCTGATAAACGGAATAGAGCATACCTGGGATCAAACCACTGCAGGCAAAACACTGGATGCAAGTAGTAATGATTTTACAGGAAAATACCCAGCAAACAGCAAATTCAGCATTATTCCGACCAGCGGACTCGTGCAAAGGTCTGATCACAGGCTCAATTCTGATGAGGAAGTACGAATCATAATCAAGCTTGGTAGCACCATTCCGTCTGATATCTCCCTTACAAAGCCAATAATTGCAAGCATCAACTTTGGAGGAATCCGCGCCTCTGAAAATGTCATTTTAAGTGGTGAGATAAGATAAAACGCGCAGTATCTACTATTGTCGGTTCGGTGTTCTTTTTGGTTTTATTGACTGGAGGATTATCTGTATCGTATTTGATTATTGATAAGCAGTCTGATATGATAAAAGCCCAGCAGGTAATTGCAGATTCTGAAATAAAAAAAATCCAAGAAAAATTCACAATATCTGTATCTACTGACGCTGCAAACAAAAACCGACTCGCAGTGTATGTCAAAAATCAAGGAAGCAACACATTACAAATTGATAATATTTGGATTGTAAATCAGACATCTGCAAGCAAGCCTGCGACGAAAATAGACACAAACTATACCGAATCTGTTTTGGCACCAGGATACGGAACAGAAATTCTCAAAAATTATCCATTATACATGAATTCTGGGGATTATGTGATAAAGGTAATATCATCAATTGGCACAATACGTGCAACTGATCTGAGTGTTGGCGGTACAGGCCCGCTTAAGGCAAAGATGATGATTGATCCTCCAGATGTTAGAATTGGGGAAAATGCGACTGTGTGGCTCTTTGTTACTAATACTGGTACTACAAAACTTCTAAACGTTACTGCCAGTCCTGTTTTAGTTAGTCCATCTTCTACTGTTTTGCTGTCATCTCCACCTGTACAATCAATGTCTGATCTTTCTCCTGCAGAATCCAAGATAATATCATGGAAGTACACACTAATGGGAACAATTGGAACAAACGTGACATTTTCTGGCAATGCCACAGGAATAGATGAAGCGACAAACACCTTGGTCAAAACCAATACCGTAAAGCAAACGATTTACCTTCGTGATAACAACGGGTTAGGCACAATTCTTACGCAAACTCTGCTTTCCAAGCCTGAAATATTCATGATTTTACCGTCTCCGTTTGGAGATTCCGGGCAGAAAGGCCTTTGGGGAGTAAACGTGGTAAATCCCACAAGCCAGCCAATCTATGTAAGCAAAGTAGTCATAAATGCAGTAACTCCACGTGCACAGTCTAACGACAAAATCTTTGATACAAGTAACTGTGCGCCAGTTACAGTTGCGCCGACTCCAAACTCATGGTCATGTCCTGCAGGAAACCAACTAATGTGGAAAAACACCATAACGCCACAAATGATCCCAGCAAAATCCGTCTTTCCTTTCTTGACTCAGGTAACATCTGGTTCACTAGCAGGTGCTCAGGATGATTTGGAAACGGTACTAATTCAGACCAATGTCTTTACTACTTTGGGTCAGTTTGGAAAAGCAGGCTATGGCTCTTCGATGAGAAATACTGGCTCTTCAATGCCAAATGTATTTTTGGCAAAGACCACTGGTTCATCAAACCCGACTGATATTATTACCAACATGACAAACATCAAGCCAGGCTCCTACAAGACATTCAATGCTACGATAGCTGACTTTGATACCGGAACTACAAATGTGATAAGCTCCGGCTCTAGACTAATAATCAACATTCCAAAGGGTTGGTCAGATGTCACAATACTGTCGTATGACGGATTTTCTGCACCTACATACCAATCCTTTACAGATACTTCATCGCAAATAGTGGGAATATTGAATACTGATGTTACGGGTGCAGCAGGAACCGCAAAGACCATCCAATTCAGAGCCAAAGCCCCGCCGATCTTTGATACGCAAATGTATGTCATGTATATTTTGGCAGATGGAGATGTGAACAACCAGTTTCCGATTGGTCCTTTGGCCGAGGTCTTGCTACAGGTAACACCATAGAATGATGTTCACCACATAACACAGCATCATTCGTTTAAGCCCAAAATAGTTGCTAGCTTTAATGAATAAATTGACACTGCTGGGGATTATAGGCCTTGCAGCGCTTGTAATGGGCATGATCACGCCGGAATCCGGCTTGATGGCAGGCGCTACTGGCAATAACAACAGCAAATCAAAAAACTACGACAGTAACTATCACGATGACGATGATCATCATGCAAAGAAAAACGACACGCCTAGCATACGAGTATACAAAGTTGTAATCAATAATGCAGGAAATCCAACACCAAGTACAGAATCATTTGGTTTCAAGCCAATCGCATTGACTGAGTCAGGACTGACTGGATACAGCTTTGTGGAAATACGAGGCGACGGACACTGTCCTCAGAATTTAGGCGGAACAATAACTCTGGATTCCGGCCAACACATTGATTGCTATATTGTGAATCAACCGACACCGACTGGAGGAGTGATCAATACACCACCAACTGTGAAAATCTACAAAGTTGTAATCAATAATGCAGGAAATCCAACACCAAGTACAGAATCATTTGGTTTATCCATTAACGGAGGAGCAGCTCTGTCCAATGGAACCCAGGTCACACTGCAGGTAAACACACCTGCAATACTAAATGAGTCTGGATTGAGTGGATACGAGTTTGTGGAAATCCGCGGAGACGGCCACTGTCCTGAGAATCTTGGTGGAACAATAACTTTGGATGCAGGCCAAAACATCATATGCTATGTGGTGAACCAGCCGACAAACCCTGTTACACCAATACAACCCGGCGTGATATTTCACTACAATACCATGTCGTTTAGCTTTGCAAACATGACATACGGGAACAGCTGCTCAAAACCTGGAGCTGTACCACCATGTGTGGAACTTGCAAACTCTAATGATGGAAATGTACTAGTGGTTGATCCAAAACTGCAGACAGACACTACGATAGTTCTGTTTAGCGTAGTTGAAACCGACAAGGTTACTCAAAGTCCTCCACAATTTGCAACCAGCCCGATTTGTGTCCTGTCAGGAGTCGGACCGCACACAGCAGACTATGCGCAGGATCCTGATACCACACCAGTTGTGAATCCAAGCGGACAGATGGGATTTGAGTTCCAATGTTCTCTGATAGAGGCTGACAACTTTAAGGTAAGTTACGCTCTGATTGAGACACAGAGATAACTATCTCTTTTTTTATTTTTTAGAAATAGACGATGAACACCAGAAGAATATACTTACTAAATAATTACTTCATCAGATGTGTTGATAGTTAGAATTTTCAATAACGCATCATGGCAGCAGACGCTATTTCAAAAATTATTCCAATTACAAATCCAATCACTGTCAGAATTATCCCGATGTATAGACAGTTCTTTGCTAGTGCTTTATCGTCGTCTTTTAGTATCAAATATGCAATAATCCCACCGATAACACCAAAAAAGATTGGAAGTAGATACCACCAACGACTTTTCCTAGTTTGATATGTCGATGAATTTTGAGAAAACACTCCTAACGAAGTACCGCATTTTGAACAGAAACTCTTGTCCTGCATTTCTTCATTGCCGCACTTGGAACAAAATACCATCACTATTTACTTGGTTTCAAAAATAAAACCATTTCTAAGACCAGTCAAAAATTGGTTCTAGCGATATTTCGTGCTCATCTTGAAAATATTTAGTCGTAAATCTCATCTTCGTCTTCTTGAGACTTTTTCTTTTTGGGATCTCGCAAAAACGCAAAGACTCCACCACCAATAGCAATTACACCTGCAATTGCACCATAAATCA
>RHCX01000065.1 GCA_010028495.1 Nitrososphaeria archaeon
GTTGGGTTTGTGATTGCGCACAAAGCTCTTGCATGGTTTAAGATTCCTCCACAGAAATATCTGCCAACTTGGCTAATCTCGTTTTTATCGTCTTTATCATAGAATACATTTTTGGAATTCTTCCAGAGACTGACGTTCGTGTGCATTCCAGAGCCTGCATCCATGGATATTGGCTTTGGCATCATTGTAGCTACCTTGCCATGTTTTTGCGCCAGATTTTTCACTACATACTTGTAGGTTTGCGCGCCGTCTGCGGAGTTTGTCATGAAATCATACTTGATGTCTATTTCGCACTGGCCTGCAGTTGCAACTTCGTGGTGGTGGTTATCACATAATATGCCAAAGTGCTCATTGAGTACATCTACACATTCGTTTCTAAATGCAGTTAGTGTGTCGGATGGAGTGCTTGGATAGTAACCTTCTTGCAGTCCCATTGGATAGCCGGTTCCTTCTTGGCTCCATGGGGCTTCCTTTGATTCAATAGAATATGATTGGCCTTTGTATGGAGTCAGAACATCCCAGTGGACTTTATCGAATACGAAAAACTCTACTTCTGGGCCCCAATAGCTGAAATCAAATCCCTGTGTTTTGAGATATTCCTCTGCCTTTTGTGATATTGCTCTTGGGTCGCGCTCTAGTCTTCCACGTCCTCTGCCCCAGTATACATCGCAGATGAGCCTTGCCGTTTTTTTCTCGGTAACCCATGGAATGATGGCAAATGTGTTTGGGTCTGGCTTGAGAACCAGATCTGAATCATCAACACTGGTGAATCCTACAATGGACGAGCCGTCAAGTTTTGGCAAGCCGTCCTTCATTTGATCAGGAGTGAAAGTGTCTGCGGAAATTGTTGTGTGGTGGTATCTGCCTACAAGACTGGAAAATTGTAAATCGATGAATCTGATATTTTCGTGTTGGATTTTTGCAAAAACTTCGTCGGGAGAATACTTGATTTGAGTTGTTTCGCCGTGAGTTACTTTATATGGCAAGTTTGTCCCTTCAGACTTAAATCGGATAAGCCTTGGATTTAAGGCTTAAGGTAGCAAATGTCGGAAACAAAAAAAATTGATCTAAACTCATTGTACTCTGCTCTAATCAGAGAAGTAGAAAATGATTCTGTCCAAGAAATTGATTCGCAGCTATATCAGACCTTGGCGGAATATTTGGGCAAGCTAAAAAGCGAAGCATATGATGGCGTGGAAAACAAGATCAAAACCAGATTAGCCGAGCTGATAACACAAACTGTAACACTTCTTCTCAAGACTCGACTAAGCAAGGTCAGCCATGGAGGAATGGACCTGACAAATCTTGTTGATGAGGAAAAATTCATCATAGAATCATTACAGGACCAGCAGGAAAGAAAAGAGATGATTCTGTCTGCTACGCTAAACGGAAGGACCAAGCTTTTGGAATCTCTGTCCAAAAAGCACAAGACCAAGCCAGTTTCTGTGAGATTTATCAAGGATTTTGACCAGTTTGTGGGGGCTGACTTTAGCAAATATGGTCCGTTCAAGGCAGAAGACGTAGCAACTATACCCAACGAGAACGCCCAGGCACTCATTGCCAAAAATATCACAGTCAAGATTAGTGTAGATTAATGTCGCATATTCCGGGAATTGATGTAATTGACTTTGTACTGCTGACCATCTATCCTGTAGCTGCACTGTTTATTGTAGAGATGATATTCCGCATTACCAAATTCAAGAACTGGATCAAGCTTACAATACAGGCTGTGGTATGTGTTGGGTTTGGGATTGCATATCTTACTTTGATTTCCGCTCATTGGCTGACTGCATTTGTGCTGTTTGCTTTAGCCATTGCATTATTGTATCAGGCAAGATTGGGCAAGCTAAAACCTGGCAGGCCCATGTACTAGTATTGTATTGGAACTAGGCAGTTTTTGGTTGGATAAAACCACATTGCATCTAGCGGTATGGTTACACGAGTCACTTGCCAAACAATCTGGAAAAGAATCCCTTTTTCTGTCGAATGACCTTCTTTTCTCCAAATCGCTTTGCGCGAATAGAGCTGAGCTTGACACACCGATGCTCTTCTGGGAGTCGATGCTCTGAGCAAAACTCGTCCTTGCAGTAATTGCACTCAAAGGGCAGATCCGTTTCGTTTCCGCAATAAGCGCAATTTACCTTGTTCACGGGATTTGTTGTGTAATTCTTCTAATAAACTAAAAACGGCATTTTATCTTCAAAAAACATAAAACAATCGTGTATAGGAAAAGAACATGCTTACAGGCAAAGTAGCTATAGTTACTGGCGCATCAAGCGGAATAGGTGAGGCAACTGCACTTGCATTGGCAAAAGCTGGCGCAAAAGTTGCAATAGGTGCCAGAAGAACAGATAGACTTGAGAAGCTAAAGGACACCATTGAGAAAAACGGCGGGGAGGCATTTATGCAAAAGCTTGATGTCACAAAAAAGGCAGAATGTGATTCCTTTGTGGATGCAGTTGTGAAAAAATGGGGAACTGTCGATATCCTAGTAAATAATGCTGGCTTGATGCCGTTGTCATTTTTCAAAAACCTCAAGGTTTCAGAATGGGACCAGATGATTGATGTAAACATCAAAGGTGTTTTGTATTGTACTGGAGCCGTGATTCCGCATCTGGTTGCAAAAAAATCAGGACATATTGTGAATTTGTCATCGGTTGCTGGAAGAATTGTATTTCCCGCAGGATCTGTTTATTGTGCTACTAAACATGCAGTGGCTGCATTTTCTGAAGGCCTCCGACAAGAGTTTAGTGTTCGATATGGAATTCGCGTTACTTCAATAGAACCGGGAGTCGTTGCAACTGAGCTCAATGACACCATTACAGATGAATCATTGAAGGGATTTGTAGAAGCTGCCGCAAAAATGGTCGCGTTACAAGCACAAGACATTGCAAATGCTATAGTGTTTGCAGTGGATTCACCACAACACATGAATGTAAATGAGATCTTGATTCGTCCTACGACACAAGAACGCTAAATGCAAAAAATTCTGATTTTAGGTGGGGGATTTGGCGGACTTGCCACTGCAAATGAGCTGCGGGCAAATCTACCGGATGCATCCATTACTATTATAGACAAAAAGGACTATTTCATGATGGATCTAGTCAAGCTCTGGATCATCAAAGGAGTCAGGACATTTGAGCATTCAAAAAAACCACTACAAAATATCACTAGGAAAGGAATTGACTATGTCAATGAAGCTGTTGTCGGAATAGATCTGGTAGGAAAAAAGGTCAAGACCACCACCAAGGAGTTTTCTTATGATTATCTTGTTGTTGCATTGGGAGTAGAGTTTGCTCCAGAAAAAATATCAGGCCTGCCTGAGAATGGCTTTGTTCTGTATGATTTGGAGCACGGACCAAAAATCCGCCAGAAAATTTTGGAGATGAAGTCTGGAAAACTGGGCTTTGTTATTACGGGCATGCCGTACAAGTGCCCACCAGCTCCGTTTGAGGCTGCATTGATCATTGATTCAATGCTAAAGGAACAAAACGTACGCGATAAAATTGAAATCGATTTTTACAGTCCCGCACCAATAACACTACCTGCAGCTGGGCCTGAGGTTAGCCAGCAATTATTACAAATGTTGCTATACCTCCACACAAAGCACCAAAAATCGTGTACGAATCAGGTCTAGCTCAGGAGGGAGGATACATTCCAGTAAAAAGAGACTGCAAAACTCCGTATGATTCTGTATATGCTATAGGTGATGTCACCACAATGATGGTTACAGACAAAATAGCAGTACCTAAAGCTGGAATATTTGCAGAAGGCCAAGGTGTTGCAGTAGCTAGAGATATCATATCAAAAATAAAGCAAAAGGAAAACCATGACATCTTTGATGGCAAAGGCGGTTGCTTTGTGGAAATGGGCAACACTGCTGGTTATGTGTATGTAGACATGTTTGCAGAGCCAAATCCTATAACGCGATTGGATGAGCCTGCACCAGAACACATGATTGAAAAGGAAAAATTCGAGCAGGAAAGAATAGCAAAATGGCTATGATTCTTTGTTCTTTTCTCTGCTCATGTGGCCCATCAGTGCCTTGATATCAGAGCTGACGTTATCTGCGTTTTTCATAAAGTCTAGTTTTTCTGTAATGTTCTTTTTAAAGTCGTCCGCCTCTGTTTCTATTCTCAGCTTTTCTTGGCAATGAAGGTGGTCTTCATCCGTGCCGGAGATCTTTTTGCAAATAGAGCAGATTTTCATCTGGGTTTAGGTTGTATCGTCAGGATTTAATTATTTCACGACTAGCCTGCCTTGATAGGGGCCGTAGTCCAGCTTGGTTAAGATGCTAGCCTGGGGTGCTAGAGATCGTGAGTTCAAATCTCACCGGCCCCATTTTTATAAAAAAATTATACCGTAACTTTATAGTAACTATTAAAACTATGTCCCTAACAGAACCCAAACAATAAACTTCTATCTGTCTCTTATTCTGGTATCTGCTCTAGTAATCTACGTGATCTTCTGGTCTGTTTTGGTTTTATCTCTGTTGGAATTATGACCGTTACTGGAATCGTTTTATCATATGGATTATCATAATCGTCAATTATTTCATCGAGTTCATCATAATCAAACTCCACATCTTGTACAATGGGTATGTCAAGAATACATGTATTTGTAGCATAAATGGGCGTTTTATTGTCAATTAATCGGGTTGGAATCTCTAATGTCATGCGTGTTTTCTAGGTTATAATACAATAACCATCATAATAGATCTTTTTGTGAACACACTGATCTGAGTTTGATCAACTTTTACAAAGCTGATTCTGAGCGTATGATCTAGAAGAACTTTAGCGCATTTGATCCTTTTTCCGTGATGGAAACTAAACTTCGCCTTCCACTAGCATCTACTTTGATAAACTCCCATTCATTCTCCATAGAATCCAGTATTGGTCTTAGCTGACTGTGTTTTGAGTGAATTGATAACTCCTTACCTTTTTCATCTTTTATTCTAATTAGTCCTTTTTTCCCGAGTTCCTCAATAAGGGGCTTCTTCTTCATTTTGTTCTTATTCTGTTCTATGATTCTAAGAATGTCTAGATGGATCTGTTTTGGCTTGCTTATTTTAAAAATTGGAAGCTCTTCTTTGTCAAAAACCTCTTCCCTCCGTATAGTTTTGATAGCACTCTCTGAAGGATGAACGAATTTTACATAATATGGGGTTCCGCCAAATGACATGCAGGCAAGCATGCCTGCAATTGCAGTAATCTTGGTTCCAGTGGAAACATTAATGAAAACATGATTTCCTTCCTCGTTTTCTTTTGCAATGATCTCTCTAAATTTTTGAATGCAGTCATAAAGATTCCAAATGTCCAGATAGAATGGTTTAGTCTCAATTGAGGGTAGTTTTTTCTTCAATTCATTTTTTACATGATCTAGAAACTTGGATTGTCCTCTATCGGAATTATGCAGAATAAAGTATGCCTTGTCTGCCTTCCCCTTGATTAGCGGTTCAGTTACCCTGTTAAAGTCATATCCGATCGGTGCTATGTGCACACGTAGATTTTCCATATTACTATCAAATTGTTAATGTTTTTAACGTTTTTGTTGACAACAAGACTAAGTATTGAAAAACCGTTACGATTTGTGATGACTGAAGAAAAACAGAAACAAGAAATGACGAAGGTAATCTTCGTCAATAAAGTACAGATCCGTGTAGAGCAAGACACTCTACTTGGCAAGGAAATACTGCAACTAGCAGGCTTCAATCCGCAAGAATATGATCTATACCTCAATGAGGGTGGATCACAAGGCAAGAAAATAGGACCAGATGAATCAGTCCGAATAAAAAATGGACTACGATTCAATGCAATCCGTAGAGAGGTGCCATACGGTTGATTCCTCAGGAATTAACAGACGATATGGCAGACCTCAAAGAGTCCTATACATTTGAAATTGTGGAACAGGACAACAAAGCCTACATAGTTTTTAGGAATTTTCCTCTACCAGCAGGTGTCTATAATAAAGACTGCACGGATCTCCTAATTTTTACTACTAAACAATATCCAAATTCTAATTTTGATATGTTCTGGGTAGACCAGGATCTTGTTCTTCAAAATGGCCAAGTTCCAAAAAGTGCAGAAGTCATAGAATCTCATCTAGGAAAAAACTGGAGACGATTTAGCTATCACCCATATAATGTCAAACCATGGAATCCAGCCCAAGACAATGCCGCATCTTATCTGGAATATGTTAAACAGAGGTTGAGAAAAGGTGACTAGTTCTTGGAAAATTGTATTTACAGAGGATCTGTTTAGATCACTAAACAAATTCTTGTTTAGAACAGCACCATCCGAAAATGGTTGTTTTTTACTCGGTAATTACTGCAAAACAAAGAAAGGTCAAGATGTAGTGATTATAACAAAAATAATCAAGCCGATG
>RHCX01000066.1 GCA_010028495.1 Nitrososphaeria archaeon
TAATTCTTCTTGTGTTGGCTCAACGCTGGATACCCAACCACGTTGCGATAGAATTTGATATGTAGCATCTTTGAGACATACTGGCTGGAAGGTGTTTGCACGGAATGCCATCTTTAGTCCAGTATCGCATTGAATTTGATGAGGATCTACTCCTTTTACCAATTGTTCTCGTGGTGAATCAACGTCTGTTTCTGCATAGTTTTCTTCAGACTCGTCTGTTGTTTCCGAACCAGTATCATCTTGTGTTGTTTCGGAATCATCTGTAGTGGCATCATCTTCGGTTGTCTCTGCGTCATCCTCAGTCGAGTTTGAGCTTGCAGATCCATCTACTGTCATGTCATCATTGACACTTTGTTCAGAAGACTGCTGTGCAAAGACAGACGGATTTAATGCAAACATGCCTGATGCGATTACTACTAACATCAAAAGAGCCCACAGATTTCGCATTGAGTGATCTGATTCGACTTTGGATTTAACCTTTTTCAAAATATAGAATAATGGATCAAACAAAGACCAAGCATGAAAATGGATTCAGAGACATTTGGAGTAGAGTCAGGATATGGTCAAGAGGTAATACAGTGGCTAAACGATGAGGCAAAAAAAGACAAGCTCAAGTTCGAGGCAAGACTGTATGGTCAGCAAGTAGAGACACAGAACTTTGGCTCGTTTGAATTATTTTCATGGATGGGAGACGTACAGGTTGCAAGAAAACTGACAGTAAAGGCAAGCAAAAGATTCAAGGTCAAAGTAATTGAGGGCGGATACAAAACCAAGGAAAAAATACTAAAAATGTCAAGGCAAGATTATGCCATGGTCAAAAAAGGAGACAGAGTAATAGGACATCTAGAGTTTTCCGCACCAAGATTTGGCGGCAAATGGCAAATAATACAAGAAGAGCTTCGCTAAGGCACAAATAATGTAATATTGTGATTTTGTCATGAGAATAGGAATTGTCGGTGCTGGACTGCTTGGCACTGCAGTCGGATTGAATCTATTAAGAAAAGGCCATTCCCTTACAGTGTATAACAGAACCAGATCAAAGACAGCGCCTTTACAAAAAGAGGGCGCAAAAATAGTCGAGTCGCCAAAAAAAGTATCTGAAAATTCCGACATTGTGTTTAGCATAGTAAAAAATGCAGACGCCGTCAAAAAAGTAGCATTTGGTGATGAATGCATTGCTTGCGGAAAACACGATGGCCTGATTGTTTGCGACATGAGCACAATAAACCCAATTTCATCCAAGGAGATAGCAAAGGAATTTTCAAATCGAGGAATTCCATTTTTGGACACGCCAGTCATGGGCGGACCAAACGTTGCAATCACCGGGGAACTAGTAATGATGGTGGGTGGACAAAAAGAGATATTTGAAAAATGCAAGCCAGTCTTTGATGACATAGCAAACAAGGTCTTTCATTTAGGACCAAACAGTTCGGCTCATTCAGTCAAAATAGCAATGAATCTGCAAATTGCATTGCTTGCCTTAGCAATATCTGAAGGAATAACGCTTGCAAGGGGGGCAAACATTGACCCAGAAATATTTCTAAAAATCCTCAACTCGACTTATTTCAAAACCGGAATGAGTGAAAACAAAGCATACAAGATGCTAAAGGGTGACTATAATCCAACATTTACTCTATCAAATCTCAAAAAAGACCTCGATACAATCAATGAGGCTGCAAAGTCATACGGTTTGAGCCTGCCAATGGCAACAAGGGCAAACCAAGTATACAAAGATGCGGAGGACAAAGGATTTGGCGAATTAGACTATACTGCAATTTTAGATTATTTGAATAAAAGCTCAAAATGACGGATCAAATTTTTTCTTTCTGAGATAAATCCTGTACGATATGCCAACCACAACAAAAAGAATTCCTGTAGCGACAGACCATGCGATAAACTGAACTGGTTGTAATTCTGCCACGCAATATACATCCACACAATAAATAAATAGATTTGAAACTTGAGCAGCTACATGCCAGAACTAGTCTGCGAAGAATGTGGGCAAAAGATGTTTCATGAAAACGAGACCACACTCAAAATAGAAGAGAATATTCACAAAAAATTCTGCAGAGGCAAGATGGGTCAAACTCATAGTTACATGCACCGAGACGATGCCCACATGTCTACATTTGATATAGAACGATCAGCAGACGAAAAAGGCAAGCCTCTAGTAAAATAGATTGAGCGATTTATTCGATTCCGCAATTTTAGAATTCAACTTGGGCAATTTCAAAAAGGCGCTAGCGTTGTTTGGCCAGGTTTTAGAAGCAGAGCCTCAGAACATTACCGCATTAATCAAAAAGGGAAACATTTTGGGCAAATACGCAAAGTACCAAGACGCTATTGTATGCTATGACACAGCACTTGGAATAGAGCCGAAAAATTCTCTGGCATTGATAAACAAGGGTCTTGCACTTCACTATCTGGAAAGATACAATGATGCCATATCCTGTTATGATAGGATATTACAGGACAAGCCAAAAAGTGCCCTAGTTTTGTACAACAAGGCATCAAGTTTGGTCAGAAACAACCAGACAAGCCAAGGCCTAGAAATATTGACGCAAGCAATCGATGTGGATTTTTCCTGCAAATACAAGGCTCGTAGCGATGCAGACTTTGAAGGGATACAAAAAACCAACGAATTCAAAAGAATAGTTTTGTAAAATTCTAATATTGTTATACAACTGCATGAATAATGGTACGCGAGCTAAGTTATGATATTGTTATAGTTGGTGCAGGTCCTGCAGGCTCATCCGCCGCATTTGCTGCTGCCAAACTAGGACATAGAGTCGCTTTACTAGAAAGAGAAGAAGCTGTTGCACAGACAGTTCGCACCAGCGGCGTGACATGGATGGACAGCATTAGAGAATTTGAAATCCCCGAGTCCTGCTATAATCCAGTCAAAAACTATGGATTTTGCTCTCCAAACAATGAGGTTGTAATATCATCTGATACCCCAATGGCTGCGGTACTAGATGTCAGAAAGACATATCGATGGTTGGCAGAAAAAGCGCAAAAACAAGAAGCAGAATTATACACAAACACCACAGTCACAGAAGCTTCTCGGGACTCTAACGGCATAACACTAAACACAACATCAAACAAAGAGGAGATAATTTTTCATGCAAAAATAGTAATCGATGCAAGTGGATTCCAGACTATAGTTGCAAAGGCATTGGGACTAGTAACACAATGGAAGAGATTTGGCGCAGGTGCGGAATACGAAGTCGAAGTAGAAAATGCAGACTCTGACACATGGTGGCTCATGGTAGGACAAGACTATTCCCCTGCAGGATACGCATGGATCTTTCCTTTGGGAGGCAATATAGTTCGAATAGGAGTTGGTGTCGGCAAACCGGAATCTCCAGTAGATCCTACAATAAGGCTAGAAGAAATAATTGAGAAAAAGCTTGGACCAATATCCAAGCTTGGAAAAATAAGACAAATAGAATTTCATTATGGTCTAATACCAAATGACGGACTATCAAGAAAAACAGTCTATGACAATTTGATTCTAGTTGGCGATACTGCTGGTATGGCAAACCCACTAGTCCTGGAAGGAATTCGTTATGCTATTCGCTTTGGCAGAATTGCTGGAGAAACTGCAGCAAATGCATTGCTTAGGGGGAATTTATCAGAAAAAGCGCTAATGTCATACGAGGAAAACTGGAAAAAAGCAATCCAGTCCAAGATTAATTCTGCATCCAAGGTCCAGTCAAGATGGATCGGATTATCAGACGAGCAATGGGACAAGGAACTGGATGTGATTAAGGAGTTAAGTATTGATGAGTTTTTGGACTTTATCAAAGCAGATTTCAGTATTGGTAGTATTGTAAAATTAGCACTGAATCATCCAAAATTGGCTGTGCGGCAATTATTTACAATTGTTAGAGGTTCCAAATAGGATTATTCTATTCTAAAGAAATCAGACACTATCAAATCATGGTATTCCAATTGCGCCACATATACTCCAGGACCGTATGATTTTGGAATTACCTGATTGAAATGACCCGCGGAATTGTCCTTGAGGTAGATCTCATCTATTTTCTGGCCAGACTCGTCAAAAATATCTACATAGACATCTTCTGGGAAATCCACGGTTTTCGATAATGCGCCAGACAAATACAGATTACCATTATTCATGTATGCGTCAAGCACGCCTGCCTTTGAGCGTGTCGGCATGTATCTTTCTATCAGAGATTGTAATTCCTTTATCTTTGATTTTGCCGATGATGAATCCTTGTCATGTAAAGAATCCTTGATTCCAGAAATGACAGGATCAAACTTGGCTTTGTTATTAGAATATCCTGAACCGCCAAACGCCTTGATGAAATTCTGCAAGTTTTCGTATTGTCTTGCTAGATCAACATTTTGTGTGTATTCCTTGGTTGGAGGTGGAGTCTTGGCAGTTGTGGTTGGTTTTTCTGCAACATCTGCTATTTGAGACGAGATTGCGTTTCTCCACTGCAGTTTCACCACATACAGTCCGGGATCGGTTGGCGCAAACCACTGTGTGTAAAAGTCGCCGTCTTTAGTGTCGGAGAATTTGAGTGTGCTGTGCTGGTTTCCCTTCATGTCATATATGGTAACATAGAGGTTTTCTCGCTTGTCAAAGAGATCCTTGTCCACTGCACCATTCATCACCCAGGTTTGAGATATGGGATTATACGAAATATCAAACAGTATTTTTTTGTCTCCAGATTCTATCTGGTCTGAGACGAAGCTGCGTATCTCTTTGAGTTGTTTTTCTGCGTCTTCAAAATTGCCAACATCCAGCTTTTGGGACAGATCATCTGTCATGCCGATGAATTTTTCGGAATCAAAGTTTGGATTATAGAATGTAGTGACAAAGTCTGTCAGCTCGTTTATTTTTTTGCGGTACTCGATTCTCTTTATTTCATCTAGGGAATAGCCGGATTCGGAGCCGTATGGATCCTCAGTATACTTGCCTGAAACTTGCTGCCATTCCGCAAACAAGTCACGAATTTGCGTATCTGCCGCATCCAAGTCTTTTTGCACTACGAGATTTCGTGCCTTATCCAGGCGTGTCTTTAGATTGCTAGTAAAGTCAGTATATCCAGGAAGGAACTTGTTGTGTCGTTCTCCTAATGAAACCAAGTTTTCAAGGGATTTTGCTCTCTGTAGAATCTCGGATGCTCTAATCTTGTATGCATCCTTTGTGTACGAGTCCAGCTTTGCGCCAATTACAGATGATTGTGTGCTGTAATAGTTTAGCAAGACCTCGATTTTGTCTATTTTGTTTATTGTCGGGTTGCCTTTTTCTATCTCTATTGCAGTATTGATTATCTTTAGCGCATTGTTGATTGTGTTAAGGCTTTCATAGTCGGATTGTAATTCTGCTTTTGATTTTAGCTTTTCATATTCGAATTTCAGAGTTGATAGAGGACTGCGCTTTTCTCTCAGATCTTTTATGGAATTATCATAGTCTGAGACAATTTTTAGAATATCGTCCACTGTTTGCGCATCCTTTACTTTGTCCAATAATTCCTGGAATGAATCTACAATCTTTGGATTTACGTTATTATTTTTGGCAAAGCCGATTGTGCTTGATATTCTTGAGGATATCTCTATGACGTTTTTCATGTCGATAATGTCTTGTTGCAGATCCACAATATCTGACGGCGTGCTTGCGCTGGCTAGCTGGCCCATCAATGAGTCTAGCTTTGGTTTTATCAGCTTGGCAAGTGCGGAATTTTGAGTATCATCAGATGAGACAAACTTGTCGACTTTGTCCAGGTTTCTCAGAAGTAACGCTGCATCGTACAGCTTGTCGATTTTGGGTTTTGTATCTAGGAATTTTGCCAAGGTTTCCTTTGCCAATAGTGATTCTCGTAGGCTTCCCCATTCTGTTCGAATTAATCGAGACAGATTGTCCTCTTTTTTGAGCGTAGTATCTAACAGTCTTGCCTCAGTCAATAAATTCACCAAATCAGTCAGATCATCTGAATATACCGGACCTGTTCCACGCGCAAAGATGAATCCAATCTCTTCTTTTACAGGCCTGCTCATAATAGAGTTGGACTTTGTCATCAAGTTCAGCAGTAATTGGTTTAGCTCTTCATAGTTGAGCTGTTTTTGTGGTATGGATTTTTGCGGGTCGGCATTTACCAGAGAGACATAGATGTCGCTTAGCTCCTTTACTGCAGATTTTGTGTCGCCTATTGATGCATAGAATGCAACACCCGCGGTTTGCTTGTCTATTTTGTTTGCAGCTTCAGAATCTAGTTTTGATGCAGAGACTAGTGATTTTGTTGTGGCAAGTGCAGTTTCTATGGCAGG
>RHCX01000067.1 GCA_010028495.1 Nitrososphaeria archaeon
TCTGACGATTCATACTGAATTGAGCCGTTATGTATCTGAATTCTTGGCTTGTATTTTTCTTTTAATTCCATCACGAATAATTCGTTTGATTTTATGGTCTCTTGTAAGTGATGTTTAGTAGTTAGTAATGAACTCCTAGTTGAATACCATGTAATGAGAGCCAAACCCATAGTTGTAAAAACTAATGCCCATGTAGCATAAACGAGTTGTACTGTCTCTGGTTCAGATGTTTGAATCGTTGCATTAACAAATAGAAATATTAAATTCATTGTTTTATAGATTATTTGCTCATTTAAAAGAACTATTTACCAGACGATTTTTGACAGTGAGGAAATCCGACGAAGACTTGACAGAACCAGAAATGATAAAGTTTTTATCTTTAATTCCTAGCTTCACCATTAAATGAGTAGTAGTAGCAAAAAGAAAAGCGCGCCATTGCCAGCATCGTCAGCAGGTTTATTGCGTTTCTTTGAGGATGAAACTAAAGGATACAAACTAGATCCAAAAATTGTAGTTTCAATTCCAGTAGGCCTAATCATAGTTTCTTGGTTGATTGACATCTTTCTAGTAAAATAGACCAAAAATGACCGAGTCATACGATGACGTATCTAAAATACACAAGCGTTACTCTCTAACACTGCTCACACCATCATCAAAATATCATTCTCTGATATTTTCTGCAATCATATCCGTAATCACTGGATATTTCATACTCACTTCATATTTTGATAGACAGGACGAATTGGTCTATCGTCTACCAATAATGATTGGAGTTTTGCTAATCACGCAAAAAATAGACGCAAGGCTGATTCGAAACAGGGAGTATTCCAAGGCATTGCACATGTCATTATTTGGAAACATGTCATGGCTTGCAATTGCTCTTATGGGAATGGCAGCGTTTTCAGTCCTTGGCAAGCCAGAACTATCACTGCTTTATGTAACGGAGGGAATGATAATTTTTACAAGCTTTAGACTGGGATTACTAACTACAACTCTTGGATTGTCCATGCGAAAGGCGTGGGCCATTTGCTTTATCCAGCCGATGGCAATGTATCTGGTTTTGATTCCACAGGAGCAATGGCTACCATCACTGACTGATCCTGTAGTTTTAGGACTGAGTGCAACGTTTTTGGGAATCTCTACAATCTGGTCATATCTCACAGACAGGGCAGGGCGTCCTGGTATTCGCAGTACACATGAATTAATCCAAGCATATCTGGCGTCTCGTGGAAAAAATAATTACGAAGAAGTAGAATCCATAATAGAATCACGCTCCAGTCCGTCCGATGTCATAACGTCACAAATAAGATTCCAATCCAGGAATAATGATTTTAGAATGGTTTTGCCGGAGGTGCATCCAGGACCATACCATCCAATAGGCGGAAGTAACATTACATATCGAATCTACCAGACACTAAACTCTTCTGCAATGGTGATGCACAGTGTTTCTGATCATGCACTAAATCTACCGTCTCAAAATACCGTAAATGAATATCTTGGAACGTTTTCAAAAAATATTGTAATCAAAAAAGGCTCCACCTGCACAGAGCCGGTAACCGTAACGATGAACAAGGCTCGTGTTACAGGAATGTTGTTTGATAAAACCGCAATTCTGTTCCTGTCTTTGTCTCCTCATGGAATGGAGGACGTTCCAAGCAATGTCAAAAAGGAAATAGAGCAGCTTGCAATAAACAGAGATTTTGAGAGAATTCTCGTAGTGGATTGCCACAATGCTATGGGAGAAGAAATTGGCCAGGAAGACTCACAAGATATGCTAAAAGCTGCCAAAGCAACACTGGAATCATTGGTGACAAAAGAATCACACCAGATAGAGTTTGGCTATGCAAACTCAAAAACAATGAATCTTAATTCCATTGATCTTGGTCCTGGAGGACTAGGGGTTTTATGTCTCAAAATCAACGGCAAGAAATTCTTTTTGGGCTGGTCGGATTCCAATAACATGGAAAACGGCGTCCGCGAACACGTAGTGAATTACTTTGCAAAAAACGGTTACTCCCTGATAGAACTATGCACATCAGATACTCATTTCAGCTCTATTGTGGTCAGAACAAGAACCGGCTATTACCCGTTTGGCAAAATAACACCGCCAGATTCAGTAGCGGAATGGTATTACACAATAGCGCAACAAGCGGAAAAGAACCTCGAACCAACATCGTTTGAAATTCTGGAACACAAGACAAACATCAAGGTTATGGGCGGAGCAATTCTGGAGGACTTTTCTAAAGCGCTTGACAGGTCTTTGCTTTTGACCAAGGGATTTGCAATAGGCAGTTTTCTAATCTTTATTGGCTCTCTTTTTCTATAGTGTGGATATTTTCTAAATTCCCGTAAAACTCGTCCAGAAATGCTCCAAGCTGAAATATCGGCACTATGGGAACCCTGTCTACAAAGCTAATTTTATCCTGGTATAGCGTTACAATCACTGGTGCGGCAATTGCACCCTTTGTCTTTGCCACATATTGCTTGGTGCGCTCTATCTGTTTTTGAGCAATTGTTGCAAGTGCTGATGATGTAGTCTTTTTCCAATGCTTGCAGTCTATTAGCATCGCAACTCCGAGCCTGATTCCTACCACGTCGATTTCCATGCGCGGCTTGGTCAAAATCAGATTCCGTATAGTGGAAAACCCGTTTGCTTCCATGACCTTGGCAGCCAGTCCCTCAAAGTCCTTCCAGTCCAGATGCTTTGCAATTTCATCAATGAGAACTCCTTTTTTTATGGCAAGTATGCTTGCCTGGATTTTGTCGCCTTCATCAAATTGTATGGTGTCGCCATCGAATTTTCCAATATTGTTTGCAGCTAGTTCCTGCAACATTTTCCTTGCGGTTGGCTTGTCTGTTTTGGTTATGACTACAAAGTCTTCTGTTGATATTCCTCCGGGAATTATCCCGTCGATTGCGTTTAGCCATGAGTTCATTCTGATTTATTTTTGGTTTTACGAATTAAAAGCATTTCATAGAATTTGCACCAAGCAAATATGACATTTGATATCATCGGAGCTTTAAATTAGATACATACATGTGGTATCTGTGAAGGCTTTACTGGTCTTAGCTATTCTGGCATTATCCGGATTTGGTATTGTATATGCAGAAAAGGGAACATTTGTCGATACTGTTCAATTCATACAATATCTGGACGAGAGTACTGCAATAGAAGAAGTCAAAAAGAAAAATCTCGACATTTACTATTCCAGAATTCCAGCAGAACTAATCCAGGATACCGATACGCAAAACCTTCAGGTCTTTTACACTACTGGTGGCTCGTTTGGAATACTGGTAAATCCGGCACCCGGAGAAGAATTCAATCCGTTTTCATATCAAAAAGCAAGATTTGCGCTAAACTATCTGGTGGACAGAAAACTGATTGTAGATGAGCTGATGTCAGGCTATGGCGTCCCGATGACATCAAATTACGGACCATATGATCCTGACTTTCTAAGTATAGTATCGGAGATGGAAAAATTCCATTTCAGGTACAACCCAGAACTTGCAAATCAAATGATTACAGAATCCATGAATGTGGCAGGCGCAAAAAAAGTCGATGGAAAGTGGATATACAATAACAAACCAGTTACCGTGACATTTTTCATAAGAAATGACGACCCTGTGAGAAAATCAATTGGAGAGGTGATATCGTCTGAGCTGGAAAAGTCTGGATTCACAGTCAAAAAGGACTTTGGGGACCTCAACAAGGCATATGTTGTTGTATATGGGTCCAATCCCTCGGATCTGAAATGGAGCCTTTACACCGAGGGATATGCCGGCAGGTCTGCATTTGTAAAATATGATCCTCTAGGTCTTGCGCAAATGTATGCCCCATGGTATTCCAACATGCCAGGCTTTAACAATCCACAATACTGGAATTACAAAAACGAAAAGATTGATGACATTACAAAGAAAATCTATTCCAGCAATTACACTTCACAACAAGAGCGTTCTGAGCTTATACGAGAAGCAACCATACAAGGAGTAAACGAATCAGTCAGAATATTTCTCGCGGCAAAAATAGACCCGTTTGTTGCAAACAAAAACGTAGACGGAATAATCAACGACTTTGGTGGAGGAATCACAAACAGATTCACACCAATCAACTCCAGGACAAATGACTCTACACTGAAAATTGGAGTCAAGCAAATCTACCAAGGTGCATGGAATCCTGTCAGGGGACTGGCAGATGCATACTCCAAAAACATCTGGGATAATCTGTATGATCCGGGCATGTTCAAAAATCCATATTCGGGACAAAACTTTCCAGTAAGGCAAAACTGGAATGTGGAGACAAAGGGGCCAAATGGAAAACTGGATGTTCCATCCGATGCAATCAACTGGGATCCAATATCTCACAAATGGGTCAAAATGGGCCCAGGAAAGAAAGCAACAAGCAAGATAACATATGATCTGACATGGTCTAACTGGCACGACGGCCAAAAAATGGACATGAACGATGTTTTGTATTCCGTTTATTTCACGCAGGAATGGGGAACAACACCGACTGAAAACGACAAGACATTTGATCCTGAATACACGCCTACTGCGAGCCAGGCCGCAAAAACCCTGATTGCCATCAAGCCCATAGATGACAATACTATTGAAGTCTATGTCGATTTTTGGCACTTTGATGAATCAGAAATAGCCGATTGGGGCGGAGTCTGGGTTACAATGCCATGGGAGACAATGGCCGCAATGGAGCAGGCAGTAATTGATGGCAAAGCTTCTTTCTCTAGAACAGATTCTCAGATAAAAAACCAAAACTGGCTCTCGCTGATCATACCGCGGGATGCACAGATAATCTCGCAATACCTCCAGGGATTCTCTGATTCTAATTTCGTACATCCAGCTTTGGCAGACTTTGGCAATTCAAATGATTACTATCAAGCTAGGTACCAAAGCGCTATTTCCTGGATAAAACAGAAAAATCATGCAGTGATTAGCAATGGGCCGTTTTACTTGGACAGTTATTCTCCAGAGGCAAGAACTATAACAATAAAATCATTTGATGATCCTACATATCCATACAAATCTGGATACTGGGAAAAATTTGAGCAAGTAAATTTGCCACAGATAAAATCAATTGACATCAAAGACAAAATTCTACGCGGAGAAAAGCTAGAGATTCCAATTATTACGCAATTCACAACGAGCCTGTATTATTTTGTAAATGATGCATCTGGCTCAGAAATAACAAGTGGAGTCATACCTGTGAGTGATAATCATGCCACAATATCGCTTGATTCCAGTATCACGCAAAAAATGATGCTTGGAGGAAACGACATCAAAGTATATGCAATATCTGATTCTGTGTTAAAGCCAGACATTTACTCCAAGAGTATTATTGCAATGGATTCGGTTGATAACAATTACACCGAATCAATAATACAAAACAAAACCAAGTCGCAGTCAGATTATGGCATACCGTCAATAATAATCGGTGTAATTATAGTCGGTGTTATAATATACGTCAAAAAAATACGCAAAACCCGCTGATAAATCGTACATGCAAATTCTACCACAGTCTTATATCTAAAATATCAAAAACACCATTTGGAGATAACAAAAATGCCAGACGAATCATGCAGAAACTGTGGCGGATGTCTAAAAAAATGCACAATCTGTGCCGAATGCAGAGCACCTGTCGCGTTTGTATGTATACAATGTGGAACCCGGACAAATGAACAAATCCACTCATTGTGCTTTATGGGCGAGATCCCACAAATAGAATCCACAATACCTGCATTCAAAAGACAAGTCCTTGCAGCCTAAGAGTAATCATACTTAATCCTTAAGTAGTCTTTTCAGACCTTGTTTGATCAATCTATGCGCAGAGTCGGCACAGTTTTGGTCCTAATGGCAATTCTTCTAGTACCTACATCGGCATTTTCTCAGAGCTCAAGAATTATTCTATTGGATACTTTTGGCAACTACAAAAAGGGCGAAAACATCTTTGTCTTTGGACAGATAGCCCAAGTCTCACCAGATCTGTACATAGTGACTCAGATTATCAATCCTAATGGAGACTTGTGCCAGATTCAGCAGCTAAAGCCATTATCAGATGGCAATTTCATCACCGACCCAATACCATTGACTGGAAAAATATGCGGCCTGGCAGGCAAATACGAAGTCAAGGTTTTCTATGGCGATTACACCTCTTCCAGCTCGTTTAATTTACAAAATGAAAAACTGCAGGAAAAATCAAGCAAGGACTATTTGTCATCTGCAGTATCACTAATCGAATCAAAGATTTCTTCTGCAAAAA
>RHCX01000068.1 GCA_010028495.1 Nitrososphaeria archaeon
TTTGAAAGTAGGCACAATGAAATTTACAAAAAGAGGTTATGAAATTGATTTTTGATGAAAATCCAGTAAAAATTATGTCAAGGGAATTACCAGAGATAAAGAATTTGTTGAATTCTGGTAAAATCAAAGTTTGCGTTGTAGGTATAGGGAGAATTGGACTTCCTACAGCATTATCATTTGCAAATTCAAATCTTCCTACTGTGGGAGTTGATATCAACACTAACTTGGTTAATATGGTGAATTCAGGAGAATTTCCTCTCAAAGATGAACCTGGTTATGCAGAAATCTTTCAAAACGTAATAAAAAACAAGAAATTTTCTGCAACCACTCAACTTGAAGAAGTAGTGCCAAAATCTGATGTGATCTTATTGTCATTGCCAACGCCTATGGATACAAACAGTAATCCTAATTATTCTGCATTAGAATCCGTAGGGAAAAAGCTTCATGATCTGATACCTCGTGATTCATTGGTTATAGTAGAGAGTACTGTTGAACCAGGATACATAGAAAATGACTTTGTTAAATTTTTGGAAGGCAATGACAAGAGTCTGATCTCTGGTAGAGATTTTGGATTAGGTGTATGTCCTGAAACCGCAAATCCGGGAGAAATCCTCAAGGACTTTAAGAGCTTACCTAGACTGGCTGGTGGGTTAAATGATAAAATAGCAAATATCATAATTGATCTCTACAAACACGTGTTTCCAGTAGAAATTGTCAAAATGCCTGACTGTAAAACAGCTAATGCGGCAAAACTCACTACCAATGTATTTCGATACATCAACATTGCATTTGTAAACGAGCTAGCAATACTATGTGAAAAGTTGGGAATAGATATCATGAAAGTCTTAGAAGCAGCTGACATGAAATATAACTTTCAAGTGCACTATCCTGGACCAGGAGTTGGAGGACCATGTCTTCCTGTCAACTCTGTACAAATACTGCATTCTGCAAAACTAATTGGCAATAATCTACTTCGTATGGTGTCGCTTAGTCAAGAAATCAATGATGGAATGGCATCACATGTGATTGATTTGATTTCTGAGGCTCTACAGTCGGTAGGAAAAAAGCTCGATAATAGCAAAGTGCTGATTCTTGGAGTTTCTTACAAGCCCAATGTAAAAGATATCCAAATAACCCCGGCAGAGCCGGTGATAAAAAAACTTCAAGAAAGAGGTGCTACAATCAAAATTTATGATCCATACTTCAAGTCTTCTACTGTTTTTGGTATAAAGACAGAAGAAAATCTAGTCGATGCTATTTCCAACATAGATGCAGCAGTTCTTATTACAAGCCATGACGAGTTTAGACATATTGAACCTGCGTTTCTTGCTTCAAAGTCAAGGCAGTTGGTGTTTGTAGATACCAGAGGTGTTATAGATATACACGTGGCAAGAAAAGCTGGACTAGTAGTTCGAGGAATTGGTCGCGGTGGAAACTAGTTCCGTCCCCAATGCAAATACAATAATTAACATACTCACACTTAGATACAATCAGACTTCAGATTCCCTTCTACCAAAAATATCATCTAAAGATTTTGTTCCAACGAATGATAATCCCTCGATTGATTTTATCCAGAAAACAATGGAAAATGAGATCAGATCAAAAATTGGAACTGATAATGGAAAGATCGCAATTGCATTGAGTGGAGGAGTAGACTCGACTTTAGCATTAAGCGTGTTAAGAAATTGTGTTCCAAATGAAGTTGAAGCCATATCTATAAAATTTGCAGATAGTGTAGATGAAACTCCATTAGCTGCAAAAATTGCAGAAAGACTAGGTATAAAACAAAATGTAGTGTATGTTGAGAACTATCTTGCGGAACTTCCTAAGGCTATTAGCATAATCAAACTTCCATTCTGGGATTTACATTGGTATTATGTTACAAAAAGAGCACAAGCGATATCAAAATATCTTGTTGCAGGAGATGGCGGGGATGAGCTCTTTGGAGGCTACACGTTCAGGTATAGTAAATTTTTGAATCTAGTAAATGATGACTCTAATCCACTTGAGAGAGTAAAATCATACCTGAAATGCCATGAAAGAGACAACGTGCCAGATCAAGATAGGATATTTGGTAGTAAAACTGGCTTTTCATGGAAAATTGTATATGATCAACTGATACCGTATTTTGACAACAGCTTACCTCTCTTAGATCAAGTGTTACTTGCAGATTATAATGGTAAATTATTGTATAATTTTCTTCCAGTCAATACTACACTGCATCGTCATTTTGGACTCAAAGCAATTGCTCCAATCTTATCAAAAGAAATGATTTCTTATGCTACACATATTCCGTATTCTCAAAAATATGACAAGATCACAGATACTGGCAAAATATTATTGCGCAAATTACTTGCCAAATACAAAATGGATGATCTTATTTCAACAACAAAGCTAGGCTTTAACGTAAATACAATTAATCTGTGGAAAAATTTTGGACATAAACTATGCAAAAAATACCTTGAAAATTCTAGAATTGTACAAAATGAATGGATAAACCAATCTTGGATAGATGTATATCTGGATAAACAAGACGATTTAGAAATACGATATGTAAACAAGCTTCTTGGTTTGCTTGCTCTTGAGATTTGGTATAGGTTGTTTGTTACTAAAGAGATGAGTCCTGAAACTGTACTATCTTGATTTTTTGTTAGAGAGATATTCATTAACTGCATCAATGAAGCGTTTTGCCACTATCGCCCAATTATAATTTTCAACTATGAATTGTCTTCCTGCTTTGCCCATTTGGACTGCTAGATCTTTATTGCTTACTAGGAGTCGTATGCTCTCTATCCATGCATTATAGTCGCCCTCTGCTACAAGGAAACCGGTTTTTTTATCCATTACAACTTCTGGAATACCTCCTATTCTGGTTGCAACAACGGGCCTTTCCATTAGCTGGGCTTCTCTCGATGATAATGGAGTTGTGTCCATTCCTGTGGGTAATGCATATACATCAATTGTAGAAAGATACTCTCTTACTTTGTCTGGATACTCAAGTGATCCGAGCCATCGGAAATTCTTGTGTTTTTCAAGAACTGGCAAAATCTTATCCTTGTACTGTCCGTCACCTGCCCAGTAAAATGTGACGTCTGACATGTTCTCTATGACTTTATCCAAAGTCAGCATCTCTTTTGTTTTTCCCCACCAGTTTGCATCTTGTAGTATTCCTACACATGGATGCTTCAGCTCCATCTGTTTGGTTGGATACCAATGTGATGCGTTGATTCCTTCTAGGAAATGATATGTTTTGGTGTTTGGATGGTATTTTTTGATTACATCATTGAGATAGTCAGCTGTCATGAAAACACCTGCACAATTCCTGAATACTTTTTCTGCAATTCTATGCCTTAACCAAAGAACTGTTCTCATCAACGGATCTTTGTAGATGGTTTTTTTTGCCATGTCTACTTCCATCCAATAATTGCCGCGAAGATAGACGAAAAGCGGGATCTTTGCTTTTATTGCTTGGAGGCCAAAATGTGCTTGCCTATCTACAAAAATCACATCTGGTTTGAAATCGTCGATCAGTTTCTTAAATTTCCGATTGTATGGAAGCCAATCACGGACGTGTCTGCTAGGAAAACCAGTAGCATAATCTGTTTCACTTACTAGCTTGTATTCAACACCAAGTTTTTTCAGAGCCTCACCAAATTCTTTTAAATGAAAATATTTACCAATACGCCCCTTTGCAGTTCCGCCGCCTGCACCTGATGCTATCAAAACTCTCATAAACTATCTCACTAGGTTCGGGACTAATTTATACTGTAAATAGATCATTTGTGAAAATTTGTGCAGTGATATTGATATATCTGGATAATCTCCTCGTATCTAGTTGAAAAGAAATCTGACATTTCGAGCTTGGTATTATTTTAGAATGGGTTGGTCTACATATGTTGCATTCTTGTTTGCAGCCATAAACACCTTAACTGTAACATATTATTTGGCAATTGAAAAAGCACCCACACTAAAAGAGATATTTCCATCATTCTTATCCTATGTTTTTATCGTCACTGCTATTGGTATTCCATTTCTAGTAGCTATTGGTTATCTACATTTCAAAAAAAGTAGTGCTTACAAAGCTGAAGCAGATATTTCATTTGAATCTCATCCTCATCTTAAAAGAATTACTGGACAGTACGAATCTAATGTTTACCGTTCTGACAAAAAATGACTGCTAAAAGTAAGGATATTGTAGTTGGATTGGGAGAGATAGGTACTCCAATATTGCGACTACTTGCAAAAGCAAAATCTGCGGTGGGTTATGATTCACAAAAGAATCTAATGGATGAAAAAAAGTTTCTCTCACTTGTTGATCTGGAAACAGATTTTTTGCATATTTGCATCCCTTTTACAAAAAGATTCATACCTAATGTAATTGCGTTAGCAAAACAATTCCGACCGAAAGGATTGGTAATACACAGCACAATAGAGCCAAACACTACAAAAAAACTCCAGCAAAAACTCTCCATTCCCGTGATATATAGTGCCACAAGAGGAGTCCACAGAAGAATGCTCTATGACATGAAACGATACACAAAATTCTATGCAATAGAAAAGGATGCCCCAAATCTAAAATGGGCAACTATCGCATATGAAAAGACTCTCTCAAAATGCGGCGTAAAAACAAAAAGAATGACTAGTCCTACAACGTTAGAGCTTGCAAAAATAATCTGCGATACATCATATTACGGATGGCTTATCAGCTATGCTCAACTAAGCAACATGATTGCGATAAACAACAAAGTGGATTATGACGAAATGTGGTCGTTTGCAGATGAAATTCACAAATTCCTTGGAAATAGGCCAAAAATGTACCCTGGAATAATTGGGGGCCATTGCGTAATACCAAATCTAGATCTGATAAACAATGAAACACTAAACTTTATCAAAGTTCTGAACAACAAGTATGTGAAAAAACTAAACAAGAAAAAATAATAAATATGGGTATTTTTTCTCATGATAAAAAACATCGTTTAGGATCGGATTTCGATTTGGCTTTGTATTGAGGCTATCTGCTACTAAATATGACAAACCTTTCTCTCGTCCATTTTTAATTCCATCCTTAATGGATTTTTCCTTGAAGGGAATCACTCTTGGGCCATGATCAATTGTAGTGCTCAATATTGGAAGTTTTGTTTTATGAAATGCTGCTGTCTCTACATATGTAGATTCTGAGTCAAACTCATTTATGGTTCCATCCAAACCACTCAAAAACATGGACAAACGTATAGCTTCCCTTTCATGATCATAATCTATTTTTTTGAAATCAAGATAGCCAACACCCAAAATCACAACTGTAACAAATATTGTAACTAGTACAACGTTTTGTTTTTTGGTTAGTTTTATGATCTTTTCAACGGAGTATAGAGCAATTATTGATGCAATAGGAAGTATGACAAACACATATCTTGTATCCTGAAATCCTCTTCCATAGGCATAGACTGCTGGAAGCAGCATAAATATCGAAATCATGCAGAGTGCCATCACGTCATAGTTTTTCTTTTTGAAAAAAATATACAGACCAAAAGGTATGAAGGCAAACAATATTGGAAGTGATGTCATTCCCAGGTATTTTATCAAGTTGGATATGCCGCTTTGAAGGGAGAATTTAGTATCGCCTTTGTTTAAAATACTTCCATCGGTAACGGTAACTTTTGCACCTCCAAGAACGTGACTCAGTAATCCGTCTTGGCCAGTGGCCTCAATCCTTAGGATATTTTTTCCAAATTGAACTCATAACAAAAGGTCCGGTGGCCCGGATTGCGTAAGGGATCCCTTTTTCATCAGCCTGCTGGCGAAGCAGTTTCGCCACGGTTTTTGGATAGGCATCTTTTAAGGGCATGCCTTCCTTCACTCGACCGTAAAAGCTTTCCACAAAAACCCTCGCCTCCTTATCGCCAACTGGCCAAAGGCAAAGCAAAAGGGTGCCAACTCCCGCCCGGTAAAATCCCCGCCGCAGGCCCAAAACTCCCTCTCCATCCAAGCTTTTGCCCGTGCCGGACTGGCAGGCCGAAACGCTGACAAGCCAGCAGGATTTTAGATCCATTTTGGAGAATAGGATTTGAAACAAGAACAACGATTATACA
>RHCX01000069.1 GCA_010028495.1 Nitrososphaeria archaeon
GTTACAAATTTAGCAAAATCATAGACATAAACAGAATCAGAGTTTGACAATACGTCCGATAAGGCATTATTGATTTCATTTAGCATTCTATGGAATCCAAAGTCTGTCCTGCTCTCAAAAATTCCATATGATGAAAACGTTGGAATGGAAAAATTGGCAATGACTAGATTAGATTTTGTTGTTTGGCGAAATTTATTTACCAGATTGGATATTTCTTTTGTTTTTTCAACAACTAGATTTCTTCTTTCTTCTGCAGATATTGAATGAGGATGATGGAATAGATCTTTGAGTAATGTTCGTGTATCTATAAGAAGAAATGAAATGTCTGGATTGAATTTGTAAAGATTACTTTGTGGGTTTAGTATTTCTTGATTATATTGATTATAATTGCCAACATGTGTAACACATTGAATTTTTTTTTCTGCACATTTTACTTGGATAGTTTCAGCGAGTCCATTTAATGTGAAGCTGCCTAAAATAGCAATACGGATTTTTCTGTCGAATGATTGATTTGTTAATTCAGATGCTTTATTGATATAATATGATAGTTTTTCTTCTTTCATAATCGTCTGATAATTCCTAGTTTCAATAAGCTTTGTATTAATTATTTATTACGACCAAACGAGCAAGTATTTTTTCTCAGAAAGGTTTTAGACAATGTACGAGATTTGAGGCTGTAAACATGAGAGATATCAACCAAGATGCTTTTTCTATCAATGAACAAGAGTTAATGCAGTATTATGGATACAAAGGTGCATATGGTAGAATCAAGCTACGCTGTAGATTTGCCAAGACGTGGATTCTGCACACAATTGCATATTCAACTCCATTTTCAGGTCACGCCATAAGATTACAGAGATTAAGGGGAGTCAAAATAGGTAAAAACTGTCACATTTCTCCATACGTGTTAATTGATTTGATTTATCCCCAGCTTGTCACAGTGGGAGATAACGTCACCATAGGTAGCAACACCTTGATTTTTGCTCATGCAAATCCCACTACAAACATATTTTTGAAAAAAAATAGCTATCCAAGAAAAGTCGAACCAATAACCATCAAATCCGGCGCAATATTGTTTCCTGGCTGCATAATTACTGCTGGAGTCATAATTGGTGAGAATTCTCTAGTTGGTGCAGGAAGTGTTGTTTTTGAAGACGTTCCAGACTACTGTGTAGTTGTTGGGAATCCAGCAAGAGTAGTCAAGAGAATTGATCATTAAGCGGTGATTTGCTCTGAATCTTTTAGGTATAGATTTTGAAGAATGGTATCATCCTGAGCTAGTACAACCACATCTAAGGTCTGCTAAAACACCGAAGATATACAACGGAATTGACAAAATAATAGACTGGTTGCGGAGAAATGAAACATTTGCAACATTTTTTGTTGTAGGTGAGATTTTAGAATTCAAACCAGAGATTTTAGATAAAATAATAGAAAACGGCCATGAAATTGCGTTCCACACGATGCATCATAGAAGATTAGACGTTATGACAAAGGACGATTTTTCCCAAGAAGTAAAAGAATTTGCAAACATTACAAACAAAAAATCCAGAGGATTTAGAGCACCTACTTTTTCATTAAATGAAAAAACAAAATGGGCAGTTGACATATTAGACGAGAACGACTACATGTATGATAGTAGTGTTGTGCCTGCAAAAACGAAATTATACGGAATTCCCAATGCAGATACAAAACCATACAGAATTTCCTCAGATTCGATGAATCGGAATAGTTCTAATGCAAAAATTTTGGAATTTCCTTTAATGGTGACCAAGTTCTTCGGTAAAAGAATTCCTGCAGGGGGAGGATTTTATCTGCGAGTTTTGCCTCTGAGTATTATTGAAAATGCAATAAAACAATATGAGAATCAGAAAATTCCAGCTACTTTTTACATTCATTCATGGGAGCTTACTCCAGAACACATGCCAAGAATTCCTCTTCCACTTGGAGACAAATTCATCACATATCACAATTTACACAAGGCCATGTCTAAAATGGATAAGCTAATCAAGGCATTCCAGTTTACATCATTTGAAAGATACATCAAGTCGGATTAGTTATTTCAGTGTCTCAAAATAGGCCAATGTTTTTTTGATGCCATCTTTTATCGGCGTTTTTATTTCCCACCCAAGCAATTTCCAGATGAAATCCAGTAAAGCTCGCCCGATGTACCCTTTTGTGTTATTACTTTTATTGCAGATACCACATCATCCACGTACACCAGATCTCTAAAGAAATTGCCTTTATCAAAAATGGTGACTTCTTCCCCCCTGAATGCTTTGTAAATGAGAAAATTTACTGCATTTTTGTTAGGTATGTATTGTTCTCTTGGACCAAAGGAATTAGTGATTCTAAAAGAGACAGTATCCAAGCCAAATACATTGTTATATATTTTGCAGTACACTTCGCTGGCAAGCCTATTTGCACCATAAATTGTGGTTGGATTGCAAATACTTTCTTCATTTACAGGTAGAGCCAATGGTTTTCCAACTACAATGAAAGTGCTACCAAGGACAAACCTACATTTGAGTCCAAGTTGTTTTATTTTTTCAAGAATGAATAATGTAGATTTGGTATTAACATCTAGATCATATAACGGATTTTCAAAGGACTTGGAATGTGATGTCTCTCCTGCCAGATGAATGATAACATCTGGTCTATGTTTCTCTATTATTTTTCCTAGGTCATCATAATTTGTCACATCCACTCGTTCCAATATAATTTTGTCAAGTAAGTGAGATATTCTATCCAAAGCAGTTGAAGCTCTTGTCAGTACAATGACTTGATCATTTTTGCCGACAAATTCATCGCATAAATGGCTTCCAATAAAACCAGCGCCGCCAGTAATCATGATTTTCATTACGTTAATGCAGCTGAACAGTTAGTTAAAAATTCATACTACTTGGAGTTATCTATTTAATCAAAGTAGATTATACTGATCTAGTTGAGTGCAAGTTTATTAGAAAAAATTCGTATTTTGCTCAAAGCTATACGTGTCACATGTTTGGTTACTCAGGGAATATGAAAGGCCCGGATTTGAGATAGAAAATAACGACACCATAATAGATATCGGCGCACATATTGGATTGTTTGCACTTTTTTCTACACAGCTTTGTAAATCAGGTAAAATCTATTGTTTTGAACCAGTTAGGGAAAATTTTGAGATGTTAAAGTCGAATTTAGAATTAAATGGTATCACAAATGTGACTGCAACCAATTCTGCAGTGTCAGTAGACAATGGTACAGTTACAATCTATCTAAATGATGACGAAGCAGGTCATAGTATGTATGTTACAGGATCCAGACCAATACAAGTCAGATCTGTTTCCTTGAAGAATGTTTTTGAATCACACAATATTGAGAGATGTGATTTTTTGAAGGTAGATTGTGAAGGTGAGGAATATGCCATAATGAATTCACTCCCTGCCTCTCATTATGAGAAAATTAAGAAGATTTGCATAGAATATCATTTTGCCGATACTAAACCTGATCTTTTGTATGGATTAATCAACAAGCTAGAATCACTTTCCTTCAAAACTAAAACTAGAAAGATTTTATCTGATATTGGATTTCTATACGCCACAAGATAAACTAGTTTTTGTTAATCAACCCAAAAAAGGAATTTTCTTTTTGTGCTAAAATGAATGGATTTTTGTTGATTTTTTTTGTAAAATCATAAAATGCATTGTTGTCTCTAATATCATCCGAAATCAAAAACCCGTTTTTAGTGATGAACGGCCAGGCTGTTTCAAATTCAAACATCATATTTTTGTATGTATGAAGGCTATCATGAAAGAATATGTCAATCTCATTTAGTTGAGATAAAATATTTTTGAGTTTTTCTGAGGAAGAACCAAATACAAATTCCCATCTGATTTTAAGTTCATCCGGTATTACTCTACCAATCATTTCTTTTGACTGCCATGGGCTGAAGATAGAATCTATTGAATACAAAATTCCCTTGTTATTTTCTTTTAGTGCTTGTAAGATGTACATACTACTTAGTCCATATGCTACACCTGTTTCGATTATTTTTTCTGGTTTGATAGTCTTACATAAAATATACAAAAATAGACCACTATTGTCGTCAAGCGAGTATTCAGTAGGATACGGTTTTTTCTTGGATGGATAATTTTCGTGCTTTAATTTGTCAAAAAAATTGGAAATATGATCTCGTATGTGTTCAGTGTTATTCTTTGCTTCTGAAATTGAGATCGATTGAGTATCAAAGAGTTTGTTCATAGTATCTTCTAGGCTTGATTTTGTTGAACCATAATCATACAAGTTTGTTAAAGAGTCTTCCATATTTTGTAATTTTGAGTTGATTACTTCTCTTCCTTTTTTTGGGTTAGACATCGAATAGACTAAAAATTTGGCAAGATATGCTAGTTTATTCATATATGAATCACCATTTTGAAGTAAATTTTAGATAAATTTGTTGGGATAAATTAACAATACATGTTTGGTAAAAAGCAATTAGATGATAAGATGGTGGATGACAAAAAGATGAAAATAGCCTTAATTTGTCCTGCATCGCTTCCTGCGACGCAATTTGGTGGAATTTTGTTTCTTTGTGTAGATATAGCTAGAGAAGCAGCAAAGGCTGGCCATAATGCAACTATATACACGACCGATTTGGATTTTGCAAATAATGCTAGCACTTTTAGTAAAAATCTGCCACGTTTGGAAATATATCAAGGATTTAAGATCAATCGCACACACGTTTGGTTTGCGTTCAAACTATTTTTTGTAAATCCCGGAATGTATTTTCAGCTAAAAAACGACAAACCAGACATAATCCACACTGTTGGAATCAGAAGTTTTCAGTCACTGGTGGCTGCTTTGATTTCAAAAAAATGCAAAATACCGTTAGTCATATCAGATCAAGGTGGCCTGACAACTCATCCAGATCTGCACGGAGGCACAATCAAAATGCTATCATACAAGATGCAAAACATGATGATAAAATTTGTAATAAAACAGGCTGCAAAGATCTCCGTTGCAAATCAGTATGAGAAAGATATCTTTTTGCAATTTACTGACGAATCAAAGATAGCCATAATTAAGAACGGGGTTAGCTTAGAAGAGCTTTATTCAGACTCGATAGATTTTAAGAAAAAATATTCTGTTTCCGGGAGATTTATTTTGTTTGTTGGAAGATTTAGCTTGGTAAAGGGTGTTGACACGTTACTCAAAGCGTGTCAAAATATATCAGTTAATCTAAGAGGATCCAAAACCAAATTGATCATAATGGGTGTAGATTTTGGATTTGAGGAAAAAATGATGAAAATGATCAAGGAATTGGAAATTGACGATATTGTAATTGTCATAAAAAGGCCGCCAAGAATAGACGTCATATCAGCATATCAAGCATGTGAGTTTTTGGTGTTGCCATCTAGATGGGAGCTTTCTCCGTTAACTCCATTGGAAGGTTTTGCTTTCAAGAAACCAGTAATAAGTACAACTGCTCATGGTATACCGCATACAATAACCAATGGAGAAAATGCCATTTTAGTTACACCAGAAAACCACGCTGAATTATCAGAAGCCATACTGAGGCTGCTCAACGATGAGAAGATGAGAAATGATTTCGGCCAGGTAGGATACAAACTTGTTCAAGAACAGTGTAATTCAGATACAATGGCAGAAAAAACATTAGAAATTTACAAAGACATACTCAATAGATAAATTATACAATTGTGGAATTCCTCTGATTGACAGTAAAAGATGCTTTTAATAATTCGATCAAAGTTCCGTTTTTTGCACCAGAGAGATTCATTGTCCCGATCGTGATGGTTTGCGTGCTATCATTCTGCAGGCGCTGATTAAAGTTGATTCCTCCCCCGTTTCCATTCCAAGTGAGGGAGGCACCGAACGTGCTGGCAAAAATGATATCGTTAATGCTGTTCCAAGTGGTGCCTGTTCCGTAATCCCAGTACAAAGAGGTCTGGGAGGTGTTGTTTCGATAATTAAACACCAGATTCCCGCTACCAAATCCCCAACCTGGTTGGGTGTTGCCATACCAGTTTTCACTCCAGCTAAAATTCCCTTGGGATCCATCTCCGTCCCAATTG
>RHCX01000070.1 GCA_010028495.1 Nitrososphaeria archaeon
GAATTGATGCCTCTCCAGACGGCGCGCCATACGTTATAGTGTCATTGCAGGCAACCAAGGACTTTAAGGAAAGCCAAGGATTCCCGCAATCACCATACGGAGGAGGCCCAGGAGTAATGGGCTTTACAAACATGGACGACATGATGAAATCTCTCAACAAGATGCTTGGCGGAATGGGAGGCATGCCAGGAAACATGACTACCATGAAACTAGACATGAGAGAATACAAGGAATTGTCACTATCCGTGGGCGACAAGGTTTACTTGGAAATCTCCAAGGCAGAGACCTCCGGCATTTAGTTATCTAGTAATTTCAGCCCTAAGAATTTCATATGCTTTTGATGCATCTTCTTCCCTTAGAACCAAGATAATATCATCTTGTGAGAAAAATGCATTTTGCATCTCTATCCCATTGTTGTGAAGGATTTCTGTCACATAGGATACAGCATCTGATCTGTTTTGTTCCTGTGGAATTCTAATCTTTATTTTGGCAAGTCCTGTGTTAAAGAAGTTCTTGGCAGATGGAAATGAATCAAACATTCTTCGTATATCTACCAAATCTTCGGTCAAAATTCTAAATGTGGAATCCGCCATTCTGAAAAAATCGTAATCGGAATCGTACTGCTCGAATTTGTCCAGTAGTGATGCAGCCTCTTTTTTGTTCATGTCGTTTGTTGAAAACTTGATGTCCAAAATTCCATCAGTCAACGAGAGTCTTGCATTTTTTAGAACAGATTCCGATTTGATATCTTCTTTTTCCTCAAAGGAATCCGCGTATCTTTTGATTGCTACTACTATGGTATTGAGATTGACAGGATTGCCCATTTGGCGTTCTACCTCGGGTTGAATTTTTACAGCAAGGGCAGTATAGTTGATCACATCCATTTTCATACAATCATAGATGGACCTATTTCTGGTGATTATCTCACGCACAGCTTCAGGCACGGAAATGTTTGTGGCCCGCACAACATCATTATATAATGTCATATATAAGAGCCTTATGTCATTATCTAGACATTTGTACTAAATATTTATATAATGTCATAATGTCAAGATCCTTTATGGATTTTGACGATGTCTTTGAGAATGTCAAATCAGAAGATGGCAAGACATACGGACCATTCTATTACGGTTATTCCATGACCGTTGGCCCAGATGGCAAGCCACAGATACAGGAATACGGTAATGTCAGACCTGGTTTGCTTCCAACAGCTGAAACCAGAGAACCACTCATCGACACAATCGTAGACGAAAAAGAGGGCGTATTGAAGCTAGTAGCCGAAATGCCAGGAGTCGAGAAAAAAGACATCAAGGTTGTAGTCGAAGGAAATGTAGTTAATGTCGACGCAGAACATGGTGAGAAAAAATACCATGGGCGTGTACCAATCAAAAGAAAGGTAGATGCAGATTCTGTCAAGGCATCCTACACAAATGGAATTCTGGAAGTACAGTTCAAGCTGAAAGCAGAGGACAAACCAAAAGGCAGAACCGTGGAGGTAAACTAATCCTCCTTTTTTTATGGTGATAAAATGAGCGAAATTATACTAAAGATAGAAGAAACGGCGCAGCGCCATGTTGGCAAGGGAATCGGCGTAATCGATCCCAAAATTGTCAAGGAAAACAAGTGGCAGACTGGACAGATTATAGAAATCACTGCAAACAAAAAATCCCACGTTAAGGTTTGGCCAGGTCCATCTGAAGATTACGGATCCGGTACAATTCGAATTGACGGACTGACAAGACACAACATTGGAGCTGGAATTGGAGAAAAGGCAACGCTCAAGCCAGTAGATGCTGTTAAAGCCGAACAGATCACGCTATCCCCAATTGAGAAAATATCTCTAGAAGGTCTTCAGGAATACATGTCCGCTCTATACGAAGGCCATGTCTTTACAACAGGTGACACCATTATAGTGAACACGTCTTTGGGAGGTAAAACCCAATTAATTGTTACAGCCACGACCCCCCAAAAACCTGTAATTGTTACCCCAAAGACCGTGTTCAAATTAGGTTCAATGACTAAAGCCGTGGATAACTCCATTCCAAGAATAACCTATGATGAGCTTGGCGGCCTCAAAAAAGAGGTCCAAAAGATACGGGAAATGGTGGAATTACCAATGCGCCACCCAGAATTGTTTGAAAAACTGGGCATAGAGGCGCCAAAAGGTGTTCTTTTGTATGGTCCACCAGGAACTGGAAAGACCTTGCTAGCCAAGGCAGTTGCAGGCGAGACAAACTCTCACTTTACCGCGATATCAGGTCCTGAGATAATGGGCAAGCACTACGGTGAATCCGAAGAACGTCTCCGCGAGATATTCAAGCAAGCAGAGGAAAACACTCCAAGTATCATATTTATCGACGAGATAGATTCCATTGCTCCAAAAAGAGACGAGGTTACCGGCGAGGTTGAGAAAAGAATCGTGTCCCAGCTTCTAACTTTAATGGACGGAATGACAGCTAGGGGCAAAGTAATAGTCATAGCTGCAACAAACAGGCCAGATTCCATTGATCCAGCACTGAGGAGACCTGGAAGATTTGACAGGGAAATCGAGATCGGAATTCCAGATGAGGAGGGACGACTAGAGATTTTACAGATTCATACCAGAGGAATGCCAGTAGATGAAAAAATCGATCTAAAGCAATTTGCCAGAATAACTCATGGATTTGTAGGAGCTGATCTGGAATCACTAGCTAAAGAGGCCGCAATGCGTTCTCTGAGAAGAATTCTGCCCGATATTGATCTACAGCAGGAAAAAATCTCGACAGAAATCTTGCAAAAGATCAAAATCAGTGAAGACGATTTCAAAGAAGCATTAAAAGAAGTAAGACCGTCCGCATTACGCGAAGTCCTAGTAGAGATTCCAAATATCACGTGGGATGATGTGGGTGGACTGGACGCGCTCAAAGAAGAGCTAAAAGAAGCAGTCGAGTGGCCACTAAAGCATAAAGAAGCATTTGCGTATGTCGATGTATCCACACCAAAGGGAATTCTCCTACATGGTCCTCCAGGCACGGGAAAAACCTTGATCGCAAAGGCATTGGCAAAAATGACAGAATCTAACTTCATCTCAGTCAAAGGGCCGGAGCTATTATCAAAATGGGTAGGAGAATCCGAAAAAGGAGTCAGGGAGATTTTCCGCAAAGCAAGACAGGCCGCACCATGCATCATTTTCTTTGATGAGATAGATGCTTTAGTTCCAAGACGAGGAAGCGGAGACACAACCCATGTATCGGAAAATGTCGTGTCCCAGATTCTCACGGAAATAGATGGACTGGAAGAGCTAAACGACGTTCTGATAGTTGGTGCCACAAACAGGCTCGATATCGTAGATGAGGCGTTGCTCCGACCAGGAAGATTTGACAGAATTATCGAAGTGCCAAAACCAGACGCAAAAGGTAGAAAGCACATTCTGGAAATTCATACCAAGAAAAAGCCATTGGGTTCAGACGTTGACCTAGCAAAACTAGTTGATATCACCGACGGATATTCTGGAGCAGAACTGGCTGCAATATGCAACAGGGCGGCAATTGCTGCACTAAGACGACATGTAGATGGCCAGACCAAATCTGTCAAGGAAATCAAAATAACGCAACAAGACCTAGTCGATGCTGCATCCAAGGTAAAGCCAAAGCAAAAGCTTCCAGCTATATCCTAGGAAAATAATTTTTTGATATTTCCTACCTCAATTTTTATCCAATCACAAAACATTTCCCACATTTGATCAGAGGTTTCCGGCCATTTGAAAAAAGTAAATGTAACTCCACATGTACCATCTGGAAATGAGATTACCCTCATAAATGCTGGATTCATCTGCGATTCCGTCGGTCCTGCATAGATGTCAATTACTCCGGTGTTTTTGTCCGAGTCAATTCTGACAAAGGCTTCGCCAAAAGGAGTTACGAGCTTTTTCTTGCCATCTGCTAACACAATACCTTTGACAAATTGAGTGCTCCATTTTGGCATGTTCTCAAAATTGGACAGAAAATCAAACACCATACTCATTGGTTTTGATAAAACACACGATTCAGTGACTGATTTCATCTACAGTATCCACTAAACCGTGACTAGTAAAAAGAAATTATGATGACTGAGCTTAATCGATAAGTTCAGTCCAGCCCTTAACGAAGACTGAGTTTTTGTATAGAGGAACTGGTTGACCTACTGTGAAGTCCATTGGTCTCATCCAGAAGATTGCCTTTGTTGGGCAAACGCCAATGCATGCTCCGTCGGAGATGCATCTTTCTGGGTAAAAGACAAATGCCTTACCTCTTTTCCAGCCTTCGACTGGTTTTACTCTGAGTACATCTGGTCCCAGTGTAGTGCAGATTTCAACGCATAGTGCGCATCCAATGCACATCTGTTCACCAATGTCTGGTAAAATTGCTACTGGCATTTTAATCGAATTTCCTTGCTTTTGGATCTTAATATAATTTCCCTAAAAACCTCAAATTATAACGGCGTTAGACTATCTTTAACGCTGTTATAATTTTTGATCGCAATTACACCAGATCAAGATCTGAAAGCGATATTGAATATTTCACAGAATTGTCAGGATTTAGTGATACTAGGTTCAGTGTTTCATTTCGTTTTTGTATTGCCAGAAAATTCATCTTTTGAATTTGTACTACCTTCCTTCCAATTCCAGGCAGGACCCAACCATCCTCTTTGAGTTTTGCAGTGCTACCAAATACAATAATCGAGTCTTGCTTTTGTGCGACAGATGCCAACAACACCAGAACGCTGTTGATTATTCTGCCGGATTCCTTGTTTTCCATCATGGAACCAAAAAACCCATTCAAAGAATCGATAATTACTAAATGTCGCTTTACGGAGATCTTGTCCAAGATTTGCGCAAAGTCGTCCTGCCAGTCTTCCTTTGGCGTTATAATCTCTAGATTTTCATTTTGTGGCAGAATGTTTGCCGCCAGATATCCACTGTACAGCAAGTCAAAGTCAACATAGATTACAGGAATTTCTACTAGCTGCGCCAGCTTGTGAAAAAAGTACGTCTTTGTTATTGGGTCATCAAATGTTATCGAGGACAGATTTTGTTCAAAGATTGTTTTTTGGATTTTTTCTGCGCTGGCCGATCGTTGGTTTTTATGCAACAGAGAATAGTTCCTTCTGTGATATAATAATGATAGATGAAGAGCTGGTTTCCAAGTCCTTTCCCAAATCGAACAGGATTTATCTGAATAACGCCTCTTCTTCACTGATTCCGCTTTCTACTATAAAGGCCATGACTGATTTTACCATACGATACAACGAGCTTGGGCCGGATTCGCAGGACTTGGCTTCTCTAGTATCCATGAAATCAAACGAGCTTCGAGGAACTATATCGAAGCTGGTAAACTGTCGGCCAGAAGAGGTGATTTTGACATCCAGTACTACAGAAGGGATAAACAATGTGGCAAACGGTATGTCTTTTCCCAAGGATTCCAATATTGTAATTCGCGGAACTACACACGAACATCATGCAAACTACTATCCCTGGCTAAGGCTGGGAGGCAAAGTCGAGCTGCGCTCTTTGAGCCATGATATCAACGGATTCTTTGAGATATCAGAGTTGGAAAAAAAGCTGGACCGAAACACCAAGCTAGTTGCGATTAGTCACGGATTGTACAATACTGGAGCAATTTTACCCGCATCAGATGTAGGCAAAATTCTCAATGAAAAGGGAATTCCGTTCTTTTTGGATACTGCTCAAACAGTAGGATGCACTACAGAATTTGACTTTGCAAGATCAGGGGCAGACTTTGCAGCGTTTAATGGCTACAAGTGGCTTTGTGGTCCAATGGGAATTGGGATTTTCATCTGCAAAAAAGACTCGGCCCCAATGCTGGAACCAATGAACCTAGCTGGTGAATCTGCGATGACATATGATGATTCCAAGCTAGCATACAAGGACATTCCAGACAAGTTCCAAGGAGGGTTTAGAAACTTTGCATCTATTGTAGGATTGCAGACATCACTGTCATTTCTTACCGGCATAGGAATTGCAAATATCAGAGAAAGAATAATC
>RHCX01000008.1 GCA_010028495.1 Nitrososphaeria archaeon
GACAATACGAAAAGCTGACACAAGACATGCACGTAGTTGATGAGGTCGCAATAATCAAAGTAATTCCAAGGACAATCAAAGGAAAATACAAGATAGGCCAGCACATGGACAAAGAATCACGGATTAATCTAGCAAGGAAGATTCTGCAAAAAAATAGCCCCACTGCAAGGAAGACTATTCAGGTCATGGGCTTTGACATTATACAAAATGATGTCAGAATGGTTGATGAGCCATCCTGGTAGGCTAGTGCTGTAGAGTTCCAGTCAGGTCCACTTTGTACGGCATGCTTTTGTTCATAAGATAAAAGTCCTGATCCTGTAGAACCGCTTTTTGCTTGTTGTTTTTATCGTCCAGAATTTTTTCATCTAGGGTTATGGTTATTGTGAATTTTTCCGTCTTGTCTGCTGCAAAGTCTACGGTCAAGGTTTTGTCATCTAGTTTTGCACCAATTCCTGAAACGGGTGCGCTAGAGCCATCGATTAACAGTCTTGATTCTACTATACTGAACTCCTTTAGGTTTGTGCCCTTGATTGGAGTCATCTTTAGACTCAGGCTCGCCTTTTTTGCCATGTTTGAGAGCCCCGGGCGTGCATCGCCGCTCAAATTAAGCACAAACTGCTTGCTTTCCAGATCATCAAGATGAGATTTTTGCGGAAGCGTCTTTTGAGGTATGGGTTTTGTGTGCTCTGCCTCTGGCATGGTTTTTGCTGTTTCATGTTTTGGTTCCGGATCATGAATTACGGTTTGATTTGGCGTTTCGGTGTAATCGATATTTGCAGAATACTGGCTTGCAGTTGAGGGGGAAAACTTGTCGTCAAGATCAAAAAGCAAAAATGCGGCAACTACAACAAATGAGATGCTACATATTGCGATCAAATGGATGTTAAATGAGCCTTGCAATCAAGCACAATTTTTGAAATTTAGCTTAAAAGCCAGACGTAGAAATCATCAGTGCACTAGCCTTTAAATTTGAAATTACCATTCCAGCACCTATTGCAAGTCCAGACAAAATACGAGTTATCATCAGAGTTCGAGCCAACCGGAGATCAGCCACAGGCAATTGACAAGATGGTAGCGGGTGTTCAAAAAAACAAGGTCCAGACTTTGCTTGGAGTTACAGGGTCTGGCAAGACATTTGCAGTTGCAAATGTCATAGCTAGAACTGGCAAGAACACGCTGGTGATATCTCACAACAAAACCCTGGCGGCTCAATTGTATTCAGAGTTGAAACAGTTTTTCCCAAAAAATAATGTCGGCTATTTTGTATCATATTATGACTATTACCAGCCGGAAAGCTATATCGTGCAGACGGACACCTATATCGAGAAGGACACTGAAATCAATGAGAAAATTGAAAAGCTTCGACTAGAGGCAACTGCGATGCTTCTGTCTGGTGAGCCAACAATTATTGTAGCCACTGTATCGTGCATCTATTCATTGGGCAACCCAAAGGACTGGGAGGAAATGTCGACCAGTCTTGAGACGGGTTCGAATATCAGCCGTAGTGATCTGATAAAACGCCTCATAAACGCAAGATACGAGCGTAATGATACTGCGCTTGCGGCTGGAAACTTTCGTGTCAAAGGCGACACAATAGATGTGATTCCTGCGTACTCTCAAGACATAATCAGAATATCGATGTTTGGTGATGAGATTGAAAAGATTGCCATTTTAGACAATGTTTCGTTAAAGGAAAAGCGCAGGGCAAACTCTATCAAGATATTTCCTGCAAAACACTATCTAGTTGCAAACGATGTTCGGATAAAGGCAGTAAAATCAATTCGAGACGAGTTAAAGACAAGACTGCCCCAGCTAAAAGAACTCGAAAGGCAGAGACTTGAGATGCGGGCATTTTGATGGAAGAAAGCCAGGTGAGCAGGCGTTTTGTCTTTTGGATTTTTTTGGTGACGACTATCTTTTGGTAATTGATGAATCACATGTCACCATTCCGCAGCTCCACGGAATGTATGGTGGAGATTATACCAGAAAAAAATCCCTAATCGAATATGGATTTAGATTGCCAAGCGCATTTGATAATCGCCCTTTAAAATTTGAGGAATTTGAAAAATACATCAAAAATGCTGTATTTGTTTCTGCCACACCATCAGAATATGAGAAAAAACTCTCTTATCAAATAGTAGAACAACTAGTTAGACCCACAGGCCTTGTAGACCCGCAGGTAGAAATTCACCCTACAAAAAACCAGATGGATGATCTAATATCAGAGATAAAAAAACGCACTGACAAAAACCAGCGAGTTCTGGTTACCACATTAACAAAAAGAATGGCAGAAGACCTAGCAGAGTATCTGGCAAAAAAAGAGATTCGCGTCAGATACCTCCATTCAGAAATAGAAGGATTACAAAGAACGGAGCTGATTCGACAGCTCAGGCTTGGAGACTTTGATGTTCTGGTTGGAATCAACTTGCTCCGAGAGGGCTTGGACATTCCCGAAGTAGCTTGATGCAGACAGGGAGGGATTTTTGCGAAATTATACTAGTTTAATTCAGACTTTTGGCAGAGCGGCAAGAAATGTGGATGGTTCTGTGATAATGTATGCTGACAACATCACAAAATCAATGAAGCAGGCAATTGAAGAAACAGACAGAAGAAGAACAAAGCAGTTAGAGTACAATAAAAATCATGGAATCACTCCCAGGACAATCATAAAATCAATTCCAGAGCAGGTTGCAACACTTGATGATCTAAAAAACAAAACCCAGCATGACTTGAGCCGGGAAATAATAGAAATAGAAATGCAGATGAAAAAATACGCCGAAGAGCTAGACTTTGAGAATGCGATATCTTGCAGAGACAGACTCAGACGAATTCAAATAGAATTGGAAAAAAAGAACTCGAAATAACACTAGCCCATGTCGGTGTATTTTTCGGTTAATGGTGGCACAAGTCTTGAGAACTTGACAGGTGCTCCAGAATCAAGAATAAGCTCTGCATGGATTTGCTGCGATGCTACTGGTCTATCGGATTGCGTATACACAATCACAATGTTTGCTTGCTCGCCTGCTTCCAGTATTTCGTTGGTGTTCTTTTGCGTAGTCCAATATACTACTGCTTGTGTTGCAGATGGTGCTGTACCCGGAGAACCAATCGGACTGGAGTTGATGCATCCAGACGTCACAGCTGCAGACATTGCAGTTGCTAAATTGTTGTATGTAGTGCTAGTCAGAACGCATGATCTTTTGAGCAAATTATCATATTGAGTAGTACCTGTGTTAAACCTAAGTGTAGCTAATGTTGCGTTAAGGTTGACACCATGTCCACCAGCAACAACCTTGATTGGGAACTGGGTTGCGTTTACCTGGGATTTCGGAACGTCGGCTGCACTCATTACCTTGCCTGCTATTTGAATTGCCTGACTTGCCTCTTCAATTCCCTTTGTGACTGTTTCCTTTGCCTTTTGAGTAGATGAGAAACCCATGTTTAATACGACAAACGACAAGGCAGCTGCCACAATAACAAACGCAATCAACACTAGTGCAGCTTCTATACCCATGACGCCACGTCTAGAGTTGGTTTTCATTATACCAAATTTGGCACCACTATAACTTAGAGGTCTGTGTGTGTAAATTGAATGAACAGTATTTGACTATTCGTTCACGTCTAGTATATGCCAAAAGCATTGTTCAGATAATAAGAGGCCAAAGACGATGAAAAATTATGCATGACCAGTTAAAGATCAGAGGTGCGCGCCATCACAATCTGAAGAATCTCAATTTGGACATTCCAAAGAACAAGCTTGTCGTGATATCTGGACTATCAGGTTCCGGAAAATCCACATTGGCATTTGACACAATATACGCAGAAGGCCAAAGGCGATACGTAGAGTCGCTATCTGCATATGCGCGACAGTTCCTAGAAATGATGGACAAGCCAGATGTTGACTCTATAGAAGGTCTCTCACCTGCAATATCTATACAACAAAAGACGACATCAAAAAATCCTCGCTCTACGGTAGGCACCACTACTGAAATCTATGATTATCTGAGATTGTTATTTGCAAGAATCGGCATTCCCCACTGTGTAAAATGCGGCAGAAAAATATCAAACCAGTCAGTAGAGTCCATTTGCGAATCTATCTTCAAGGATTTTGATCAAAAACAAGTCCTGGTTTTAGCACCACTTATCCAGAGAAAAAAAGGAACGTACGAAAAATTGTTCGAACAGATGAAAAAGGATGGATATTCTCGGGCTCGCGTAGATGGCCAAATCATAACACTAGAAGACGAAATTCCAACACTAGACAGGCAAAAATGGCATAATATCGAAATCATTGTAGACAGGCTAAAGGCATCCAAGGAAGAAAAAAGCAGGCTCTTTGAGGCAATCCAAACCGCACTAAAAGCTGCCAAGGGCTCGGTTTTGATATCGTCTGACAAAGACGAAAAAATATTTTCTCAAAACAATGCATGCCCGTACTGCGGTCTTACAGTTGGAGAAATAGAGCCAAGAACATTTTCCTTCAACTCTCCGTTTGGCTCCTGCAAGGCATGCCATGGTCTTGGAGTCAAGATGGAATTTGATGAGGATTTAGTTATTCCTGATAAAACAAAATCGATTCTTGATGGGGCAATAGTTCCATGGAGTGGAAGGTTTTCCGCATTCAGAAGACAGGAGCTGCGAGCAGTCGGCAAAAAGTTTGGCTTTGATCTGATGACTCCGATGAACAAGCTAAAGCCAGAACACCTTCGAGTGATATTGCACGGAACAGAACAAATGATTCACTACCAGTATGAATCTCAGACTACAGACTCGCACTGGGCCTATACGAATTCGTTTGAAGGTGTATTGAACAATTTGCAGCGGGTTTTCATGGGAACCGAATCTGAGTCAAAAAGAGACTGGCTCAAACAATTCATGCGAGACATTCCATGTAACATATGCAACGGCAAAAAGCTAAAACCAGAGGCTTTGGCAGTCAAGGTAAACGACGTTGGAATCTACGAAGTCTGCGATTTGTCCATTGACGACTGTTATGATTTTTTCAAAACAATCAAGCTTACTGATACTGAAAAATACATTGCAAAAGATGTCCTCAAAGAGATAATAGAAAGACTAGAGTTCCTAAGAAACGTCGGCCTAAACTATCTCACATTAAACAGACAAAGCTCAACTTTATCCGGCGGAGAATCACAAAGGATTCGACTAGCTACGCAAATCGGCTCTAATCTTACAGGTGTACTATACGTGCTTGATGAGCCAACCATAGGCCTGCACCAGCGCGACAATGCTAGGCTCATAAAGACACTAGTCAAGCTTCGAGATTTGGACAATACTGTAATTGTAGTCGAACACGACGAAGAGGTAATCAAAAATGCCGACTGGATTGTAGATTTGGGCCCAGGTGCTGGAATCCATGGTGGGCAGATTGTCTTTGAAGGGACTGTACCGCAAATAATGAACAACCACAAGTCAGTTACTGGAGACTATCTCAAAAACAAGAATCTCATCAAATTAACAGACAAAAAAAGAAAGCAGGAAGGAAAAATAATAATCAAAGGAGCTGCAGAAAACAATCTCAAGGATATCACAGTAGAGATTCCGCTCGGATACCTAGTTACAGTAACGGGAGTATCTGGTTCTGGCAAGTCCACATTGGTCAATGAAATATTGCTCAAGGCTTTATCAGCACATTTTTACAAATCAAATGAAAGACCTGGAAAACACGAGTCCGTTGAAGGTTCAGAGTTAATTGACAAAGTAATCGCAATAGACCAATCTCCAATTGGCAGAACCCCGAGATCAAACCCTGCTACATACATTGGCGCATTTACCCCAATTCGAGAATTGTTTGCAAGAACAGAGACGTCAAAGGAGCGAGGCTACACTCCAGGACAGTTCTCATTTAATGTCGCAGACGGCAGATGTTTTGCATGTGAGGGGGACGGTGTCAAAAAAATAGAGATGCAGTTTTTATCAGATGTTTATGTCAGATGCGACGAATGTAAAGGAAAACGATACAATTCCGAGACGCTAGCGGTACTGTACAAGGGCAAAAACATTGCAGATGTCTTGGATATGACAGTCGAAGAGGCGTTGGAATTTTTTGAAAACATTCCAAAAATCAAAAGAATTTTACAAACAATATTTGATGTCGGTCTTGGATACATCAAGTTGGGCCAATCATCCACCACTCTGTCTGGCGGCGAGGCTCAAAGAGTAAAACTAGCCTCGGAATTATCAAAGCGAGACACAGGAAAGACGCTATACATTTTGGATGAGCCCACTACAGGACTGCATTTTGCTGATGTTCAAAAGCTGCTTGATGTTTTGAATAGGCTGGTAAATCTTGGAAACACCATTGTAGTAATAGAGCACAACATGGATGTAATCAAAAATTCTGACTGGTTAATTGATCTTGGACCAGAAGGTGGAGACAGAGGTGGAAAGATAATTGCAGTCGGCACGCCGTCTCAGATTGCAGCAAACTCTAAAAGTTATACGGGACAATACCTCAAAAAGATTCTAAATTGACACTGGATATTAAAAAAATCAGCATCCCGACACACCCCGGAATCTATCTGATGAAGGATAGTGACTCCAAAATAATCTATATTGGTAAAGCAAAAAATCTCAAAAACCGCGTCAGATCATATTTTGCCAGAAACCAAAACTACAAAACCCAAAAGCTCGTTGAGAAAATTGCAGATATTGAATTTGTCCTAACAGATAATGAATCTGAAGCATTTTTGCTTGAATCAAACATGATAAAGCAATACAGGCCTATATTCAACATCGAGCTCAAAGACCAACAAAGATACACATACCTCAGAATTACAAATGAAAAATATCCAAGATTATTGGTTGCGAGAAGAACTCGGAGTGGAAAATTCCTAGGAGACGGCAAAGTCTATGGACCATTTACTTCCGGTAGCTCAAAGTTGCTGAGTATTGGTTCTCTTAGAAAGTCATTTAAAATTAGAATCTGTAAGACTCTGCCAAAAAAGGCCTGCCTTGAATATCACCTTGGAAACTGCGAAGCGCCATGCGAGTTTGCCCAAGCCAAGACGGACTATCAAAAGCATGTCTTGGATCTTGAATCAATCCTCAAGGGCAAAAATCTGGACATGTTTACAAAAAACCTGGAACTGGAGATGAAGCAGGCATCAGATAGCCTCCAATTTGAGCGTGCCAGGGAAATCAAAGATACTTTGCAAAGGCTAGGTAGCCTCAAAACCAGACAAAAAATGGAAAGCACTACCGGGTCTGATGAGGAATATTTTGGAGTTGTTTTACAAGACCAAACTGCACAGATAATGACGTTTAAAAAGATAAACGGAGTTATCCGCGACAGCAACAAGTATTCCTTTGATCTGGTTGGTGACAATTCTTTTTCCAATTTCTTGTATCAGTATTATACCACAAACCAGATTCCGCCGTTTATTCTAGTAAATGAGATGCCAGAAAACCACACATTATTGGAGAAAATGTTCTCAAAGACTGCTGGCTTTGCGGTAAGCATAATCACACCAAAATCTGGCAAGAGAAAAGAAATGCTTGATCTCATACTAAAAAACATTGAAATGATTCAGGCAAGCGGAACAGAGCCCGGATTAATGGAGCTCAAAGAAAAGCTGGAACTAAAGACAATTCCGAAAATAATAGAATGCTTTGACATATCAAATCACGGAACTGCGTATGCGGTTGGCTCTATGTCACGATTTGTCAATGGCAGACCCGACAAATCAGGCTATCGCAAATTCAAGATAAAGACGATACGCGGCCAAGATGATTTTGCAATGATAAATGAGATAGTAAAAAGACGATACTTCAGATTAGATAATGAAAATGCCCAGATGCCAGACCTGGTTCTAATCGATGGCGGAAAGGGCCAGCTTGGAGCTGCAGTATCTGCACTAGAAAGCATGGCAATCAGGATTCCCTGTGCATCGCTTGCCAAACAAAATGAAGAGGTGTATCTGCCAGACAAAAAAGAGCCAGTCATAATACCAAGGCAGAACCAGTCGCTCAAAATACTCCAGTTTGCCCGAGATGAAGCGCACAGGTTTGGTGTTGCGTACAATAGATCGCTACGTATGACAAAGGGTAAATCTTCTTAAAATTTGTTTGATTTTATCATCATACAATATACAAATTATTAGTTTTTTTACAAACCACAATAAATACGTCAGGTCGCACTATATTCCATGAAACACGGAGGATGCAAATGAGCGCAACTGCCTATGTGCTCATCAACTGTGATCTTGGATCTGAGCAAAAAGTAATTGATCAGATAAAGCCGTTGGACGGAGTAAAGGAAATCAAAGGAGTGTTTGGTGCCTATGACATTTTGGCAAAAATAGAAACACCCAATGCCGAATCCCTGCGAGACACCATAACATGGAAGATTCGTAAAATAGATAGAATCCGCTCCACACTTACTCTGATGGGAATAGAAGGCCAAGAATAATCCTTCTCAACTTTTTATAAAATCATAAAATCTGTTAAATCACAGGCTAAAACAATGGACGTTTGTTAAGATTATTCCCAAGCAGACTTAACTTGCTGTAAATGATAGTACTGTAGACGTCAGCATCAAGCATTTACAAGTCAATTTTTGGAGCAAACCTAGACGCAAGGCTGGAAGAGCTTTTGGTCAATTTGTTAAGATACAACTCTTCTGCCGGGGTGCAAGAGCCAATACGGATTTTTTTGTACAACTATCAGATAATGTCAGATAATTTCTGGCAAATGTATAAACATGCAAAATCATACGAGGATGTTTTGGAATGCTATTACCAGTTCTCAAAAAATCAGTGCACCATAATTGAGACATTGCTTGAAAACCTCAGAATAACCATGAATGATGACCACCTAAAGGACGAGCTCCAAGTAATGCTAAAAGAGGCATTCACTTTTTAGGAATTATTGGATGAGCTGGAATTCAAGATAAAAACAGCTGCAAAGTTTCTTGCAAAGATACCAGATTTTGTCCCTGCCAGGCAAGAGCAAGAACTAGAAGAAAATACGCAGGGATTCTTGTTTTTTGCCTCAGGGGGAATAGAGATAGTAAAAAGGAGCATAAACGACAAATTTGGGATTTTTGATAGAAAAAACGTCTTCTACATTCATGGGCTAAGAAAGAACCTATCCGATAAAGGGGCACAGAAAAGGGCAAAAACTATCATATCGAATTATTTTTCCACGCCAAGACAGCTCAAATCCAGAATAGATGTCAGCAAAAGCAGTTTGTGGAGGCTACAGTCGCTACGAAACCAGGCAATGCATGGAAACATGATCAATATTCATGGAAAGACCATGACGTTCTCATATACAATTCACCAAGGCCAAAACACATACTACTTTGTGCAAAAAACCCAAAATCCACACAGATACTTTACTCATATGTTGGATAATCTTGAGAAATTTACAACCCAGATTGATGCAATCCTCCAGTCCACTTAGCTTTATTTACTGTGGATGACAAGTCCGGCTATGACAGCCGCAGATAAATTCGGCATTGCTTTTTCAGTAGGATTTACTGTTGCAATACTTGCATTTGCGATGATATCAGCATCGACTCACAATGCGACTTCTGCACCAGTAGTTCCAGCACCAGCTCCAGTACCGGCTCCAGCACCAGAACCAACTCCGGCCCCTCCAGCACCAGCTGAAGAGACTCCGGAGGGAACTCCAGCAGAGACTCCTGAAGAAACACCGGAAGAGACTCCTGAAGAAACTCCAGAGCCAACGCCGGAAGAGACTCCTGAAGAGACCACAGATGGATATCCAACATCTGCTGATGTTTCAATTTCAGAAGGAGCTTCCAGTCCAGGATGTGAGTCCGACGGTACATGCTATGTTGAATCCGACATTACAGTTGCTGCAGGTGCGATAGTCACATGGACAAATGATGACACTGCATCACACACAGTGACCAGCGGATCACCAAGCGATGGACAAACAGACGCCTTTGACAGCGGACTAATCAAATCAGGCGACACGTTCGAGCAGACATTTGATGAAGCAGGCGAATTCGACTACTTTTGCGTCGTCCACCCATGGATGACAGGCAAAGTAACAGTGGAATAAATCCACACTTCTTTTCTTTTAATTTATTTTTGATATTTCCGAATGGATGTTTTGTACTATATTTTCATAGTCTTGACGGGACTTGCCAAGCTGTTCCAGCTTTTTCTTTTCAACGGAATCAAGGTATGCATTCATCTTATCCGATACGCCTGAGAGTCGCATCTCTGCCATCATGAACAGCTTGTTGTTTTCCTTCCAGAGATGCTCACTCATGTGCTGGACATACTGGGCTATATCAGAAATTAGTGCGTCTGCCGAGCCGGATTTTAGGTATTCCTTGGCAGAGGTCTCCATTTGAATGGCTATTTTACGGGTGATTTCGTGTTCCATCAGCATTACTGCAATTGGACCCATGTTGGTTGGAAATCCAGCTTGCCCCAATGCTGGAAAAAATGATTCTTCTTCTTTTCCATGATGACATACATCGGTAAAGTTTTTTGTGAAATCTATAGTCGGCATTAGAATCGATTCAGGGATTTTTTTTCCGGATTTTAGCATCTGCAAAGTTACTTCCATCGCCTTGACTACTTTTTCTATTAGGTCATGGTCTTTTCTTAACGACTCTGTTGCCATGAAAATTTTGCAAAATTATTTCCATTTAAAGCTAATTCATTCTGAAAAAAGAGAGTTATTTGGAGCGCTATAAGGCGTCCCATTTGTACATATGGAGAGTTATGAGTCCAGAAACTAGAATCATAGATTTGTACAAACTTGGCTGCATCATCATGCGTTGTCTCAAATACTGCCATTCCTCCAGCATCATTGTCAAAAGGCCCATCTTGTTTTAGATGGATATACTATGATATTATTTCAAATTCAGAAAAACTCATCCAACGAGTTTTCCTTCAAAGCCTGTGCATCATAACCCATTTTGACGAGATCCGCTGCAAACTCGTCCACAAATCCATGGATTGTGTAGATTTTTTGCGCCCCACTTTTTCTAACTAGATCTAATAGTTCTGGATAATCACAGTGATCCGACAACGGAATGGAATAATCGGACTTTCTTCCAAATGGGACGTTTGATTTTGCCCATCCTGTAAAGCCAATTGTTATTGCTCCATATTTTGACTTCATTTGCTTGATGAATGGATTAGTCTCCGACATTAGCGGGCAGACCATTACCCATGGCTTTTTGTAGAGTAATCCTTTTGATTCTGCTTCGGTATGACCAATTGCCTCTTTTAGTGGAATTCCTAGATTGTTGTGTAATTGGTTCATCTCTTTTACGGAATCATGATAATACAGTGGTTCCCAGTGACCAAAGAGATTCGATATTGTCTGGGCCTTTCCAAGCTGGTATCCCATCAGAATTACCGGCTTACCCTTGTGGTATAATTCTGAGATAGTCTCGTTTACCTTTTTTATTGTGTCATCTATTTTTGGAAAAATAAATTCCGGCTTGCCAAAGGTGCATTCCATTATCAGAGTATGGCATTTCGGTATTGTAGCACCCTTTAGGAATCCCCTGTCTCTAGTGCAGATATCGCCAGTGTAGAAAATGTCATGGAATAATGCGCCTCTAGCGCCCAAAATATGCCCAGAATCATAGAGTTTGAAATCATCCAGATGTTCCACATGGTTGGATAGTGTTTTTCCTCTTAGAGATGCTATTTCTTTGGTTTCCCTTGTTGTCAGAATCAGGCCGTTGTCGCCATTTGGAAGATGATCAGAGTGAGCATGAGATACAAAATTTACGCAGTTTGGCATTGCAGTTTTGGGATCCAGATTGACTATTTTGCCATCTATATTGCAAACAATGCCTGTCTTGGTCATCTTGATTTTGCTCAAACAACCAAGCAAAATCTACATCCGATTTAAGTCTCGGCTTTGATAAAACATTGACAAACGGTGTTGCTAAAAACCAAAAAAATAGGAAAAAACGAGTGCCCAATTCACTTGGCTAGAATTCGAATCGGTACCACTGTACCGGCGCAAGAGAGCAAAATCAAGTAGCACTTGACGACTAGCTCAATTGTGCAATTGGACACTGAGTTCCCTTACATTTTCGAATCAAGGTAACTATCGTGAATAAATTATTTAATTCGGATCATTACAAAAGCAAAAATTTGTTTATTATTACCATCATGAATTAAACAAAAATTAAAAATGAATTAAACTAGAAAACCCAATATAGTCAGATGTGAAGTGGATTATGCTTGTGTGCACACTGTCAAAATAGTACTTTCTTTGATGTCTTCTTTTGCCAGTCTCAATGAAACTGTGATCTTGTTTTTGATAATGTCGATTTTGATATTATCAAATACCGAGCGGTATTTTGAGACCTTTTTTCCATCACTTGTTGTGATGTAACCAGCAGTTACTAGTAGTCCATCGTCGATTAACGAGTTTACTTTTCTATAACCTGAAGTCTGCGCAATATCACAGATTGTGATTATTTGAGATACAATCAAAGAATCTCCGTTTAGTGTAGATAGAATCTTTTTCTTGTCGTCATCGCCAAACGAACCTAAAATTACTCCAGTCAGTACTGGGTTGTCAATTACAATCCAGTCTTCGCCGTTAACTGATTCTATTGTACAAACGCTTTTGAGGAACTTTTTTTCCAGACCATCCACTGCAACTCCAAAGAATTCGCGTAATACGCCATCAACTTTTTGGAATTCCTCTAGGGATTCTGTCAGTGAAATGCCAAACTTTTCCTGCAGCCTGGTCTCTACTTTTTGCACGGTTCTGCTGCCCAAGTTATCACGAATGATAGCATCTAGAGATCTTGCAAAAAGCCTGTCTATACCAGTCACACCATAATACCGTGCATCCAAGTATATTACTATTTCCAGTCATGGACATAACAGTTTAATATTATTTTCACATTTCCAAATATGGAAATGAGTCCTCCATTAGCGGATAGTAATAAGATGGCCAATTCTTACAAGGCGTGCCTTAATGTGGGTGCCTGAAAGTGTTATGCTCTCAAGTGTCGAGACTTTGGAATCAAAGATGGTCACATCAATAGTCATAGACGACGATACAGACATTGTCGAAGTATTTTGCGAGTATCTAGAGATAAAAAACATCCAAGTTGTCGGTAGGGGACATAACGGTCAAGAGGCAGTTGAGCTGTATCAAAAACACACTCCAGATGTTGTTTTTTTGGATGTTATGATGCCCGGTTTTGATGGGATCTACGCCTTGGAAAACATCAGAAAGATAAATCCTGATGCCAAAGTCATTGTAATCACTGCGGATTTGAGAGAGGAAACCGCCTTGAGACTAAACGAGCTAAAACCAAATAGAATTTTTGTCAAGCCATGTGATTTGGAAAAGATTAGCCAGGCAGTATCAAGTTTTAGCTGATTATTTGTTGAATTTTCTCAAGCGCCTTTTCCATTCTTTTTACTTCCGACTGGACGGTCTTGTCATCGGTCTGATGCTTGATTATCTCTAGTGATGTATTGATTACAAAGAGTGGGTCACGTATCTCAGTCAGTGGGTTATTCACCATTTCCACTTAGTATGATATTCGTACTCAGTATAAAAGATAATCCTTCCAAACTTGGAAATAAACCCATTATGCAGCTAATTTGTATCTCAAGCGGTACAAGCCAAAGGCTACTACAATGATAGATGACACAGTAAACGGATTGATTGCCTCTAAAAGATATGCTCCGGAATATACGATTCCAAAAGCAGTGCTTGATGAGTAGACAAGTATTGTGCGTACTGCTCCAATCATCCTGACCGCAAGAACAAAGAACAAAACACTCCCGCCTATCCCAGACACGCCCACTACAGAGAGTAATGACATATCAGATAACGACATGTTGAATTTGGTGCCAGTAAACAACATTGCAACAAGGCACATTCCTGCTCCAGACAATGACATTACTTGAACTACTTTAGTGGTGTTTACGTTTCCTGCGTGTTTTGCAATGAATGTACATAGACAATAAATGAATCCAGAAATCAACACCATTACATCGCCAAACACGAATTTGGTGAATTCTAGCTTGTGCTCATATGCATCGGATGCTATTGGTAGAAAAATTGCACCTGCTGCAATCAATACAAATGGAAAGATCTCTCTTTTTGCAAGATATTCCTTGTATATGATCATTCCAATCAGCACGGTGAACACTATCTCGCTGTTGGCCAGAACTGACGCATTGGATGCACTTGTTTCTTTTAGTCCGTACGAAAACGCCAAAGTAGAACATGCCGAAGCAGCGCCATAAATCATCAGAACGAGATAGGACGATTTTTTGACGGGATTCTTTGGCTTTTGCAGTTTTGTTATTGGTGTAAAAACTGCTCCAGTTACCATATACATTATGAAAACAACAAACAGAGGATCCGCTGGATTCACACCTGAAACTTTTGGATCCACAATTGGTTTTGATATAACATCAGGCAAAGAAGAAAGAGCAGCTGCAATGATTGCCGTGATAAATCCGATTGTTCCGGCAGATTTTATCTTGTAGAATTTTGAAAAGGTGCCGCTTGTCCGCGCGCTAGTTATAATTGACAATCATCATCCCACCATTACCACAGTTGGAAATGAGATCCCTAGATTTAAGGGGGATCATTTTTTGACAGACGGCATCTTGTGGAGGCATGAAAAACACGCAGAAATTTTTATGCGGCAAAAAACACCAAAATTCGTTGACTGAGAAACAATCCACAGATAGCCTTGGTGCAAAGATAGACTACAAGATAATCCTAATCATAATCGGCTTGACTGTCGTATATCAGATCATAAATTATTCAATCAAGGATTTCACGGATCAGGAATTCAACATCATCGATGTAATAGAGTTGTCACTCCAGGCGGCAGCAACTATAACTGCATTTTACATATCAAAGTTGTATTGGCCTGGCAAGATCTTTGGTAAGGCGTACTTTGCACTAGGATTGGCTTTTGCGATGTGGTTTATCGCAGAATTAATTTGGCAAGTCTATGAAAATATTTTGTTTATATCTCCATACCCCTCGATTGCAGATATTTTTTATTTTGCATTTTATCCATTTGCAATATACCACATGATAACAAACGTAAGAGGATTTGAGGTAAAAATTACAAAAAAAACTATTGCATGGATGGCCGCAATCCCAGTTAGCATTCTTGTTGCTTATTCCTATATTGCAATTTCAGAGCATGGTGGAACAAGCTTTGATTATTATTATTCTCTAATATTTGTCGGCATAGCTTCAATATCCGTATCCTTTACTATACTTGGAGCACTAACATTTAGAAAAAGCGCATTTACGATTGTTTGGTCACTACTAACAATAGGCCTATTTTTACACGTATTAGGAGATGTCTGGTATTACTATCTAGAGATATTTAGTGCATATACAGATACGCACATAGTAAATGCACTGTGGCAAGCAGGGTGGATGGTAATTATCTATTCTTTGTATAAACATCAAAAAGTTCTATGATATTGGTTTGTTACTTTGAGAACAGAGCGTTCCGATAAATCCACTATGTTCATGTAGGTTTCAAGGTGTGAGCTCACATCAGGAATAAAAATCTCATCCTGTGAGTCAATGGAATCGCTCAGAATCACACCTTCAGTGTCCAGTGTTTTTCTAGTCTTTTTGTCAATTGAAAAGATCCTCTGGTGTGTAAGACCATCATAAAAGCTGAGATTTTTACATTCTCGTTGCCCTAGTTTTTTGTCAACTTGTGTAGGATTCAACATAGGTATTTTATTATCCGATGCCATAGCAAATGCCCATTCCTGTCCAAACAAAGGAGTGTATGCCACGTATGGGACTACAAATTTGAAGACAGAGCCAAGTGTTTTGACTATTGATGCAAAGCGTGTAGAATACCTATAATCGGCGGAATTTGCAGCAGTTGCAAATATCCCATCTGAAGTCATTTTACCTTTGGCAAGATCAAAGAATTCTTTTCGGTATAGAGGAGCTGCGATATCATCATGATGAGGCATCGTAGTATCCAAAAACACACAGTCATATCCACCATCGGCCTGAGTGAGGAATCTTCTTGCATCGTCATGGTATAAACTAGTTCGCGGATCTGAAAACGATTCTGCGGCATAATTGTAAAGGTTTTTGCAAATATCCACCACCTCTTTGTCGATATCAACAATGTCAACTTGATCAACGGTCTTGTGGCGCAACACTTCGCGCAGTGTTAATCCCGTGCCGCCACCACCAATGAAGATCTTTTTTGGTTTAGAATGGCCAATCATGGATGGATGTACCAAACTTTCATTGAAGACGTGCTCTTCGGCTTCGGACGACTGCGGATCTCCATCCAAAAACAAAACATTGCCAAAATCCCTAGTCTTCATTATTTCCAATAGTTGGTATTTGGTCTTTTTTGAGAAAATGCACTCATCAATCTTGTGAAATATCTTTTCTCCCTCACCAACATCGACGTATTTCCACATTTGAAAATGAGGGGTATGTCTGACTATTAAAGATCGCGCTAGTTTGCGTACTCATCATGAAGCATATTAGAAAACAAGTAATGTGATAAACTGCTACTTTACGCACTTAGGGGGTGTTCATTTGATGTGAGTTTTTCTCTTTTTTGAACAATACCAGATTGCTATACACACCGAATGACAAAAACACATAGTTCAGATGGAACAGCATCTCAACTGGGCTGCCAGTATAGTACGAGTCGTCAAGCTGACCTATTAGAAATATCGTGTCTGCTGCAAAAAGGCAGATTATACCAATGCAGACCAAAGTCCACATCAGGTTTACTTGCCCCTTGAAGAACAAAACCACACCAATTAGTGCCGGAATTATGACCAACGAATCAAATGCCGGATAGACTGCCCCAAGAACCGTTGCCAGTGTTCCCTGGTCACTTGGGTTGCCAAGAGCAAAGTAAAGACTCGGCATCAGCACACCTATTGATATAGTACATGAAATTGCTATTGCTTTTTTTGTTATGGCGGCCCGAACAGGCTGCAAATATGCAATAAAAAACATAAGCAAAAACGGATAGCCCATCACATAAAATATATCGGCAATAGACGGATACGGGTCTTCATGCAGCACGAGTTCCTCATTAATCCAAAGCATTTCTGCAATAAACCAAGATATCGCATAGCCGGCAAATGAAACCCAGGCAAGGCCGTGCGTTCCGCCAAGACCGAACCTAAATGCCAACAAAATCGATAAAACCAAAAACAAGCCGGCAAGCGGAATGTATGATAAATTCCCAGTTAGTATAGCCAAGTCTTTTGAAATGGTGTTTGTGATTAGATTGATGGCTATTATTCCAATTACGGTTGCGATGAGATATTTTTTTGTCAGTACAGAGTCAAGTGTGGTTTGCATTTAGCGTAATGCCAGAACAAACTGCTGCACTGGGCCTTGTGATGAGAACTCTTGTAGATCTGATTTGATAGCGCCAACTATTGCCAGATGAGCATTACCAAAGAGATCCGCAAGTACGCGGTTAAGATATTCCGGGTTTTCATAGCAATCAGGAATAAAGCAGTTGTAGTCATCTTTTAGTACCTTGGCCACCTTTTGATACACCGGCTCGCCCATATTGAGTAGTGCCTTTTCGATTGCAAAGGCAACTAGTGCCTTTTTTATCTGTGCGTCGGTAGCATCCATAAATATAATCCAAAATTCAAATATAAAAATACAACCAAGGATTCTATCGTATTATTATATAATTTGTGCACGGATCGTTTACAAAAAACAGACTAAATCAAATATTCAGAGCCCAGACTAATAGGGTATGCATTCCAAGGACATCGATAGGATACTAAAGATTGCTCAGGAGGACGCCGAGCGAATTCTAAGACATGCAAAAGAAGATGCCGAAAGACTGCTTAAACATGCACAAGAGGATGCAGAGCGTGTCCTAAGACATGCAAAAGAAGATGCCGAAAGACTAGAGCCAAAAGAAGTCCCCGCTCAGACACCGAATGTGGTCAAGCGAGACAAAATGTACACCATAGGCGAAATGTCATCAAGGCTGGCCCATGATCTGCAAAACCCATTAACAATAATTAGAAACACGATGGAAATTCTCAAGCTCAAAAATCAGGATGTCGATAAAAAAACCAAGGAAAACTATGACAGAATAGAGCGAGCTGCCTCAAAAATGTCGCAGCAAATCCGAGACGTTCTCAATTTTGTCAGGACCAGCGAGCCAATAATGGAAAAGACATCTATTTTGGAAATTCTAAAAAACACAATTTCCGGCCTGGACATTCCATCTGATGCCAAAATAATTCTTCCAGAGCAAGACACCGAAGTATATGGGGATGTAAAACAGCTCGAAGTTGTATTTTCCAATTTGATACTCAATGCAATTCAAGCTAGTGAAAATGGTGGCAAAGTCATGATACAAACAACAGAAACAGACGGCAACACCATAATCGATGTCGTCGATAACGGCAAAGGAATAGAAAAGCAAAACCTGCCAAAAATATTTGAGCCGTTATTTACCACAAAGCAGCAAGGAACCGGACTAGGTCTGCCAAGCTGCAAATCCATACTAGAAAGCCATGGCGGTACAATTGAATGTGCAAGCATTCCAAGCAAAGGAACGGTCTTTACAATACGCCTCCCACGATACTAAAAGCCTAAAATCACTGGGCTGCACAGTCAAATTGTGAATCTTGGAATTTTGATCTCCGGTCGCGGAAGCAACATGGAGTCCATTCTAAAAGCGATAAAAAAACAGAAAATCCCAATTGCTCCAAAAATAGTAATTTCTAACAATCCAGACGCGAAGGGGCTCAAAATAGCCCAAAAGCTAGGAGTTGCGACCAAGGTAATTCAGAGCAAGGGTTTTACCGGCACCAGGTGGGAATATGATCAAAAAATAATCCAAGTATTAGAAGAAAATGGTGTTACCCCAAAAAACGGCCTAGTCTGCCTTGCAGGCTTTATGAGAATAATCAGTTCCGAGTTTAGCGCCAAGTACAAAAACAGAATAATCAACATCCATCCGGCATTGTTGCCGGCATTTCCAGGACTGCACGCCCAAAAGCAAGCGTTGGATCATGGAGTGAAATATTCTGGTTGCACCGTCCACTATGTAGATTCTGGAGTCGATACAGGCCCCATTATTTTACAAGAAATAGTACCAGTCAAGGACGGCGATACAGAGGAGACCCTATCCAAAAGAATTCTTGCCAAAGAACACATTGCCTATGTCAAGGCAGTCAAGCTGATTGCCCAAGGCAAAGTCAAGATTGCAGGCAGAACTACGAGTCGGGCCCGCTAAAAAAGTACAAGACTATAAGCTGTTTTTTGTTCCCATGGAATTTGTGAGGAACGCCCTTTTGCACGTAATATGCCAGCCCATCAGATATTGAATAGTCCTTGTTGTTTATTTGTAAAAACCCATCACCTTTGATTACATAATACAGCTCATCCGCATTATGTGGTGTTTGCGTATCCTCTTCGCCAGGCTCTAAAACCAAGACTCCCGCTGCGATATTATCTCGGTTGATAAATGTGTGAAAATATTCGTCCGAGTTTTTTATCTCTTCAATGTATTTTTTTACGTCAAATTCTATTTTCATTTTTTCCTCTTGACCTTTTTCTTTTTCTGGAGCCTTTTGATCATTAACGAAAACAACGCACCTGCCGGAATTCCAATTATTGTTCCCATGCTGACATATGGTGCCAAAAAGAAATCCCCCAACCAGACCCCACCATCGGTTGTAAACTCCATGAATGTCCTTGGTCTGAGCAATACCGGGACGGTTTTTGATGTGGTTTTTTGCTCCCCTGAATCATCAGTATACGACACTTGGACCTCAAATGGGAGCTTGTGCTCAAGGGTCACATTAGTCGGGGCGGTGATTACTTGGGTCTTGATCAAAACAGGCGTGTTTTTCTCTATTATGGAATAAGTGTAATAGGTCTGGCCCCGAATTGTAACGTCTGATGGCGGGATAATCTGTACTGCAACATCACGTAATACGATATCATCAGATACCAGTTCGATATCAAATGGAAACTCGGCGTTTTCAAAGATGCTAGTTGGTGTTGTCGTTTTTAGCTGGATCTCCGGCTCGCCTTTTATTACAACTGGAATTGCAATGTTTTTTTGTAGTTTTGGCTGCGGGGTTTCATTGTTGCTCAAAAGAACATGTGAGTAAATGGCATTAAGATAATGGTTGCCGATTTCCGCATTTTTTTCGGTACTAAACTCTAATGTCCCACCAAATGAGCCACCCTTGGACAGGCGCTGTGCGTGCATGGTCTGGTTTTTTGCCACAATATCCTGATTTTGTGATTCCACAAAGAATGTCACATCCTGCTTGTCCTCCCAGCCGTTGTTTTGCACAAATATCGATACTGCAAAGTCGTGCCCGGCAATGACTGAATCCGGATATTCCACGATTAGGTCCATCGCACCATCCATTGTTTGTTTTATTGTAGCCGCATCAGCAGAAGATATTCCAGATATGACTAGAATTCCAAATAGAACCAGAACATATTGAATCAATTATTTCAGGTCAGCCTGGCCGTGCTTTTGCTTTAGTTGTTTTTGTCTGTCTGCAAATTCCGAAACCTTGTCGTGTTCTTTTTCCAGCTCCTCAAAGAACTTGTTTGAAAATCCGTTTTTATCAATAGGCAGAATATCCTTTTTCATATTACAAAAAGGTACGGTGCGGAATTTAAATTATTTTGATGGTCTTGCGCCAAGCTCGGCAGAGACATCTATAGTCTTGCCGTCACGGTTTATCTTTAGAGTTACGTGATCACCTACTGACTTGTTTTGCGCCAAGTACAATATCAGATCATCAATGTCGCGAATCTCTTTGCCGTCCAATTGTATTATAACGTCTGCTCCGCGCAATTCCTTATCTGCATTGTATACTGCCTCTTTGATTCCCGCCTTTTGTGCAGGACCGTCTTTTACCACTGTAGTCACGATAACTCCGTGATAGTTCTTTGGCAGTCCAAGCTGCTTTGAAATGTCGGGTGTTAGGCTAGTTCCAGAAACTCCAAGCCATGGATTGTCATAGTGTCCTTTTTCTATCAAATCAGGTACCACTCTTTTGATTGTATTAGACGGCACTGCAAAGCCTATTCCTGAGAATTCTCCAGTTGTGGACTGGATTGCTGTGTTTATTCCAATTACTTGGCCGTTAAGATTCAACATTGGCCCGCCAGAATTACCTGGGTTGATTGCAGTGTCGGTCTGAATTACGCCTGAAATTGAAAATCCTGCCTCTCTGTTTGGCAGTAAACGCCCTACCTGGCTGATTATTCCGGTAGTCATGGTGTCTGATAATCCAAATGGATTTCCAATTGCGACTATTTGCTGGCCTACTTCCAGATCATCAGAATTTGCAAGTGGGAGAGGAGTAAGGGTTTCATCGGTAAAATCATCAGTTATTTGCAATACCGCAATATCATTGAACGGGTCGGTTCCGACCACCTTGGCAGAATAAATATTGCCATCAACAAATCTCACGTCTACTATTTGGGCGCCTTCAACTACATGATTGTTTGTGACGATTCTGCCATTGGAATCATAGACAAAACCCGAGCCCAATCGTGATGATTCACTTTCCATCGGAGAGCCATTGATTATGATGTTGTTATTTACTGTAGAGACCTTGCTTGTTATTTGTACTACAGAATTTTCAACGTTTTTGAACAGTATGGTTAATGGGCTTTTCTGATTTGGATTGTCCGAGATTGCGGCATACTGCAGCTTTGGCTGCGGTGTGGGAGTAAGCTCGTCAGCAAGTTTAGTTTGGGGTGTATCGGTTGTTTTTGTCTGCGTTGTTATTTTGTTTGTAAATCCAAAGTTTGTTGCAAATCCAGCAGCTGCCACCAACACAAGGGCTGCAATAATTCCAACCAAAACTTTTTCGCGAGAATTCATCGTATCACTGTTTGATCTGATTTTTGAGCGATATTGCCTATAACCATTACGCAGGATTTGTCAATATCACAAATCATGATTTTGTAGTTTGCAATCATTGCTAATAATTCTGGATTAACATTGTTAATCTTTGCATAAATATTTGAGAACACATTAGACCTTGACGAGAACGAAGCCGTAATTCCGATAACCCTGTACCTTCAATTCAATCGTTCTCGTCATTTTATTGATTAAATTAAATTAGAATCGGCCCAATAGCATTTTGTTGTCAGGCACAAAAATCGATGGTTTAACAGTTTCTAGTCTAGTACGAGAGCGAGTCAAAAAGGCAACCGAGGAACTAAAATCACAAGGAATCCAGCCGTGCCTTGCAACTGTTCTAATTGGCGACAACCCGGCATCCGCCACATATGTAAAAAACAAGCAAAAGGCGTGCGCCGAAGTAGGAATCAAAACCAAAGATCACAAGCTGCCATCCACAACAACCCAAGCCGAGATGAACTCGCTAATTGATACTCTAAACCAGGACAAAGAGGTCCACGGTATTTTGGTGCAGCTGCCATTACCACCGCAATGCAGCGAGTTTGAGACAACGTCTAGGATTTCCCCGCTAAAGGACGTTGACGGTCTGACTCCACATAATACAGGATTATTATCCATGAAAAAAGCGATGCTCAAGGCATGCACTCCATCGGGAATAATGGAATTATTTGAACATTATTCAATACCATTAGAAGGAAAAAATGTCACAGTCATTAATCGCAGCAATCTTGTTGGTAAGCCATTAATCCACATGTTGCTGGAAAAAAATGCTACAGTTACAATTGCACATTCCAAGACCAAGAATTTAGCAAATGTCTGCAAAAATGCAGACATTATAATCACCGGCGTTGGAGATAGGACAAAATTCACACTTACTCCAGAAATGATTTCAGACGGCACAGTGGTGATTGATGTTGCAACAAGCAGGCTTGATGGTAAGCTGATAGGTGATTGCGATTTTGAAAAAATAATTCAAAAGGCCTCTTTTGCATCCCCGGTTCCCGGAGGTGTTGGCCCCATGACAATTGCAATGCTTTTAAAAAACACCGTTACTGCAGCATCAATGAGCAAACTTGGCAGAAACTAAGGACAACGTCCGAAAGCAATTTCTGGAAAAACGCGACTGGCTTTCCGCTGATCTAATAGAGATATCAAGCAAGCAGATTAGAAAAAATCTGGGCAAAATAGAGCAATACAAAAAAGCCCAGACCATTGCATGCTATCATTCCACAGGTAGCGAGGTCCGCACGCATGAAATAATGCAAGAAATTCTCAGCCATGGTAAGGTCCTTGCATTGCCACGAGTCGAAGGGGAAAACTTGGTGTTTTGCGAGGTCAAAAAATTCGAGGACCTTGAAAAGGGCGAATTTGGAATAATGGAGCCAAAGCAGTACTGCAAAATCATAAACAGATTCGATTTGATCATAGTTCCGGCAGTCGCCATGGCAAAAAACGGCCAAAGGTTAGGATACGGAATGGGTTTCTATGACAAATTTCTAGCAGACAAGAAAATCCCGACAATAGCACTGGCATATTCACAGTCAATTGCAAAAAACATACCACATGAAAAAAATGATGTCAAAATTTCCATCACAATAACAGAAGACGAAACTATACGCTCAGACGTATCGTAGTCCTTTCTTTCCGATATCCATTCGACAGTATTTGCTGGACCAATTGATCTTTTGTGCAGCGGAATATGCATTTGATATAGCATTGGATAATGTATCTCCTAGTGCAGTCACCCCAAGAACTCGTCCGCCATTAGACAACACCACACCATTTTCAAGCTTGGTTCCCGCATGAAACACCATGGCATCATTGCCAACGGCATTATCAATCCCAGAGATTGGTTCGTTTTTTGGATAAGATTCCGGATAACCCTTTGACGCCAATACAATACATACCGCAGTTTTGTTTTTCCAAGATATTTGGCCCAAAGAACTTAGTGTTCCCTTTGATGAGGCATACAAATACTCGTACAAGTCCGAATCCATTCTCATCAGAATAGGTTGACATTCTGGGTCTCCCATTCTTGTATTAAACTCTAAAACGTACGGTTTGCCGTCCTGTATCATTATGCCGGCGTACAAAAATCCGGAAAACTCTATTCCTTCTTTTTTCATAGAAGAGACGGTTTTTTCTATGACATCTTTTTGAATTTGTCTTGCAAGATCATCAGTAATTATCCCGGTTGGAGAATACGCGCCCATTCCGCCGGTGTTTGGACCTAAGTCATCATCAAATACCCGCTTGTGGTCCTGGCTTGTAGCCATGGGAACTGCGGTTGTGCCATCGCACAATGCAATGTATGATGCCTCTATTCCATCGATTCTTTTTTCAATTACTATTTTTGCACCTGCCGAACCAAATGAATTTTTGACCATCATTTCATCAATTGCGGATAATGCCTCTTTAGAGTCGGTGCAAACAATTACGCCTTTTCCGGCAGCTAGTCCGTCGGCTTTAATCACAACTGGATAGTTCAAAGAATTTACGTAATTTTTTGCATCGGTGTAATTATCAAAGATTCCAAATGGTGCGGTCGGGATGTCATTTCTTTGCATAAACTGCTTTGCCCAGATTTTGCTGGACTCCAGTTGTGCTGCCTTTTTTGTCGGCCCAAATATCGGCAGGCCTTTTTGCACAAACGCATCCACTATTCCTTTGGACAGTGGTGCTTCAGGGCCTACAATTGTAAAGCAGTGATTTGTTTTTGCAAACTCTGCCAGTGCGTCAATGTCTTCTGCTTGTATTGGTATGTTATTTTCAGTTCCTCCGTTTCCAGGTGCAAAAAACACCTTGTCCACGTGCTTTGATTGAGAAAGCTTCCACCCAATGGCATGCTCGCGTCCGCCAGAACCGACAACTAAAACATTGACCAACAAATCCAAGCTCGCGCCCTCGTATATAATCGAAATATTCTAGCTTGCTTTATAAAATCAGATCACGGATTTCACAGCGTTGCAACTGGAAAAAGAATTCAATTCTAAAAAAATCGAAGAACAGATTCGCACCCATTTATCCAATATAGATTTGCAGAAAATGATTTCAGATTCAAAAAATGGCAAGCCGATTGTATTCATCGAAGGACCGCCAACAATGAACGGAATTCCTCATGCTGGACACCTTCGTGGCAGAATAATCAAGGATCTTTGGTATCGATACAACACACTAAAAGGCCATAAAATCACATTCAACGCAGGCTGGGACACACAGGGGCTCCCAGTGGAATTGCAGGCGGAAAAGGAGCTTGGAATTACTGGAGGAAAAACAGAGATTCTCAAGTCGTTTGGCATAGAAAAAATTGTAGCCGAGTGCAAAAGACTAGTCCACAAGTACAATGAGAAATGGGTTGAAGTGGACAAGCTGCTTGGCATGTCATTTAACCAAAAGGACGCATACTGGACATACAAAGATGAGTTCATCGAGCGAGAATGGCAGTTTCTAAGAAAAGCACATGAGACCGGAATTCTGACTGAGGGGTACAGAGTGGTAGCGTATTGTCCAAGCTGCCAAACATCACTGTCTCATGCAGAGGTAAACCAAGGATATGACATGGTGCAGGATCCGTCATTGTACTATAAAGTAAAGCTGGAATCAGAGAATGCATTTTTGATTGTCTGGACAACAATGCCATTTACTTTAGTAACCGATGCAATGGTCGGCCTCAACCCAGAGGAAAACTATCATTACGTGCAAGTGGAAAACGAGACTTGGATCATAGGAGAAAAAAGACTAGAAGAATTTGCCAAAGAAGTCAAGCTGGAAAATTACACCATAACAAAAACAGTCAAAGGGGCGACCTTTGAGGGCAAAAAATACATTCACCCGTTGTTATCAGAAATTCCAAAGTTAGCAGAGCTTGCAAAAAATCCCCTATATCATATTGCAGTGTCTGAAGACTTTGTCGATCCAAGCACCGGAAGCGGTCTTGTGCATTTGGCACCTGCAAATGGTGAAGAAGATTACAATATTGCACAAAAAAGAAAGACGCCGATTTTTTCGCCAATCGATGATGAGGTGAAATTCACAGGTGATGCCGGAAAATACGCAGGCTTGTTTGTGCGCGACGCCGACAGGTCCGTAACAGAAGATGTCAAGGCCAAAGGCGCCCTGGTCAAAATAGGCAGAATCAAGCACAAGTATCCACTTTGCTGGCGATCCCACCACCCAATCGTGTGGCTTGCAAGACGGGAATTTTTCTACATGCTGGATAAGTTGGACAACAAAGCAATCGAGGCGGCAGAATCAGTAGAATACTTTTTTGATCAGCCAAAAAACAGATTTCTTGGAATCATCAAAGAAAAGCATCCTTGGTGCATCTCTCGTGAAAGATTCTGGGGCTGTCCTTTGCCCATTTGGAACTGCAAGTGCGGTCATGTTGAGCGATTATTCTCAAGAAAAGAAATTCTAGAGGTGGCAACGGATTTGCCGGATGGTCCGAATTTTGAATTACACAGGCCATGGATTGACAGAATTGGAATCAAATGCAAAAAATGTGGCGCCCAGATGGAGCGGGAAAAATTCGTTCTTGACACGTGGCACAATAGCGGCTCTGCACCATATTCTTCGCTGACAGACCAGCAATATTCAGAGGGAATTCCGGCGGCATTTCTGACAGAGGGAATCGACCAAACCAGAGGATGGGCCTATACTTTATTGATTGAGAACGTAATTCTAAACAACAAGCCGGTTTCGCCATATTCAGCGTTCTTGTTCCAAGGACATGTGCTGGATAAAAACGGCAACAAGATGAGCAAAAGCCTCGGGAACGTAATGGACGGAAAAGAAATGCTTACACAATACCCAGTGGATTTGATTCGATTCTATTTCATCTGGAAGTCCAGCCCTATTGAGCCGATTAATTTCAGCACTGATGAGATGATGTCAAGACCATATCAGATCATCAATACACTGTATCACATACATCTGTATTACAAACAAAACAGTGAATACGACAAGTTTGACCAAAACACGAACACTGTCCAGCAAGCAAAGCAGAAAAACCAGCTAGGCTCGCCAGACATTTGGATTTTATCAAAACTGCAAAAACTCATCAAGGACGTACAACAAAACAACGACTCTTGCAAGTTCCATGAATCAGCTCGTGCGTTAGAAGATTTTATCATAAATTCTCTCAGCCAGGTCTACATTCCAATTACAAAGGCAGAGCTCTGGGATGAGGACAATTCCAAAACAGATAGGCGTTTTGCAATTTACTCTATTTTGCACAAGATTCTCAAAACTTTGGACATTCTGATTCATCCATTATGTCCATACACCAGTGAATATCTGTATTTGACAACATTTGGCAAAGACAGCATATTATTGCAGAAATGGCCAGCACCAGAATCGGATCTCATCAATGATACCATTGAAGAGTCATTTGATCTTATGAAAGAATCCGTTTCAGTTTCATCAGCTGCAAGAATGAAAGCGAAGCTGAAACGACGATGGCCGTTAACTGATGCAGTAGTTTGCGTTGCCCCAGGACAAAAGCAAAAGCTGGAATCATTATCAGAGTTGCTGTTATCTCAAATGAATGTAGAGACTTTCAAGGGAATAGAGCTGCAAAACAGGGCAGGCCTTGAGTTAATCTCTGAAATGCAGCAAAAGAAAATCCCGATAAAGCCGCTAGTAGAGATGGACCGCAAAAAAATTGGTCCAAAAGCAAAACAGCACATGGCGGCATTACTGACAGCATTTTCCAATACAAAACCAGAAGACATAGTAAATAATCTGCTCAAGCAAAAATCCCATACATTTGATGTAGGTGCGGAAAAGATTATTCTTGATTTGGAGGACTTCATCATATCGTTTGACGCCCAGGACGGCTATGCGTATTCACAAAGAGATTCCCTGATTGTCTTTATTTCGACTGCAAGAAACCGCGAAATGATGGCTCGCGGTCTTGTAAAAGACCTGGCCCGCAGGCTCCAGACTCTAAGAAAAGAACGAGGCTACAATCCAACAGACATTCTCAATTGCGCCCATATTTTAGATCTAGATGCAGAATCTCTGGAAATGGCAAAAGAGAAATCAAAAGACTTGGCTTTCCTAGTCCGCGTAAAATCAGTCGACTTTGATTCTGCTCCGCAAACCAAGGACGATGATATTGACGGTCAAAAGATCAGAATCTGGATAGAGTAGTAAGCTAGCTTTTGACAAATGTCTGGGGTTAAATATCAAAATCACCATACTATACCATGGTAAAGCAGATCAGCCTAGATGCGTGGCAGACACAACACCTAGAGGAGCTGCTAAAAAAAGGAGCCAACATCGTAACAAAGACAGGCACTCCGATTATTTTGTACAGACAAACATTAGAAGAGGAAGAAGACTCCTATGAGGAGATTGTCTGCTCTTTGACTGACAGACATGTTGTAGAACAAGTCGTTATTTCTGGAGGAGGAATTCCACCGACATTTAGACAGCAAATGATCTATTCCTTAGAAGAATTCCCGCAAAGATTGATCCGAAAAAGCAAGGATCTGTTTTTGCAAACAATAGAATTGTTAGAAGAACAAATGAACTAACTATTATAAAGACCCGCAAAAAAACGACCTGCATGCGACTCCTCGAATTTCAAGCAAAGGAGCTCTTTGGTCAATACGGTATCAAAACCCCAAAGGGTAGATACTCTAAGAACATCGAGGAAGCCAGAGAGCATGCAAAAGAGTTAGGTTTTCCATTTGTAATAAAATTCCAAGCTCCAGTAGGCGGTAGAGGAAAGGCAGGCGGAATTCAAATAGTCAAAAACCAGGACGAGTTTGAGCTCAAATATCCACAGGTCGCAGGCATGACAATCAAGGGCGAAAAAGCCAGAGCCATTCTATTAGAGAAAATGGCCGAATACCAAAAAGAAATCTACCTATCACTGTTTTTGAACCGCTCCAAGCGATGCTATACCATTATTGCGTCTGGTGAGGGCGGAGTCGAAATAGAGTCAGTCAAAAACCAGACCATCCGTGAAGTTGGCCTAGGCGATGTCACACCACAAGTTGCAGAAGAAGTAGCAAAAGCAATAGGATTATCAGGAAATTCAATTACAGATTTTGTCGACATGTTGCAAAGATTATCAAAATTAACAGTTGAAAAAGAGGCAGAGCTTGCAGAGATAAATCCAGTGGCACTGCAAAAAGACGGATCACTCTTAGCATTGGATGGAAAAATAGTCACTGATGACAATTCCAATTTCAGACACACTGAAATGGAAAAATACCAGGAAAAAACCGAGCTGGAAGAGCGCGCAGAAAAATCAGGATTCACATTAGTCGAATTAGAAGGAAATGTTGCAGTTGTTGGAAACGGTGCAGGCCTTGTCATGTCTACATTGGATATGCTAATTGACAATGGCGGCAAAGCTGCTTGCTTTTTGGATGTAGGTGGCGGAGCAACAACAGAATCCGTATACGAAGCATTAACACTAATATCAAAAATGAAAAAAGTAAAAGCAATTCTAGTAAATCTGTATGGCGGAATCGTAAAGACAACAACCGTAGCATCCGCATTTATCAAAGCATATGATGACAAGCTAATCGATCTGCCAGTATATGCAAGACTGATGGGTTCCGAATCTGAAAAATCTAAAGAAATGCTAAAACCGACCAAGACAAAAATGTATGATTCAGTTGAAGAGGCAATCTCTGGCGCAGTTCTAGGAGTATCAAAAAATGGCTAACATTTACGAGCTGCTCCGAGGAACCAAGGATTCCTCTGGTAATTATCAGAAAATGCCAGTTATAGTACAAGGAATTACAGGCACGTTTGGCTCGTTGCACGCAAAAATGATGATGGAATACGGCACGAACATTGCTGCAGGCGTAACTCCAGGAAAAGGAGGCCAGAAATTCGAGGACAAGGTTCCAATTTTCAACACAGTGAAAGAAGCAGTTGATGCGACTGGCGCAAAAATATCAATTGTCTTTGTTCCAGCCAAGTTCTTCCTAGGAGCAGCAAAAGAGGCATTAGAGGCATTAGATGCAGGAATCAAGCTTCTAGTTGCAATACCAGAACATGTACCAATCAGAGACACAATGCAGGTACTAGATTTGGCAAAGCAAAAAGACGCAATCATCATTGGTCCAAACACTCCTGGCGTCATGATACCATCTTTGATCAAAATTGGTATAATGCCGGCCAGTCCATTCAAGCACGGCAATATAGCAGTATTATCAAAAAGCGGCACTCTACTATATGAAATCTCTAATGCGTTGACCAAGGCAGGCTACGGCCAATCAATCACAATTGGAATCGGCGGAGATCCAGTAAACGGAACAAGACTAATCGATGCATTTGAAATGGTCAAAGACGATCCAGACCTAAAGGGAATGGTAGTAGTAGGAGAGATCGGCGGAGACTCTGAAGAAATACTTGCACAGCATATTATCGATACTAATTTCAAAAAGCCAATTGTAGCATATATCGCAGGACGCAACGCCCCAAAGGAAAAGAGAATGGGTCATGCAGGCGCTATTGTAATGGGAACATATGGTTCTGCAGAATCCAAGGTTTCCATGTTTAACAAGGCAAACATTCCAGTAGGCAAGCGACCAAATGAGGTTGCCATGCTTTTGGCAGGTAAGCTGGAATCCAAAGACTAAAAAGGACACAAAAGAGGATTTTATCAAATGCCAATCACAGACCCGGAAAAGAAACGAATCGCTCAGGCAGCAAGACTACACATGAAGATCTGCCTCAATTGCGGCGTTAGAAATTCAATGGCAGCCTCTAGATGCAGAAAATGCAGAGGTCAGTTCCTAAGACTAAAGAACAGAACTCTGGGCGCAAAGAAATAGGCTTTTCAGATTATTCTGGATGCTTTTTGGCGTGCAAAAACGACGCAAGTATTGCAATTCCCAAAATTCCCATCACTACACCTAATGACACTACGGTTGGAATATCGACGATTTTGGATATCATCATCTTTACTCCAATGAACATCAAAATAGCAATCAACCCCGGTTTTAGATAATGGAATTTTTCCATCACGCCAGCTAGCAGAAAATACAAGCTTCTAAGGCCAAGTATAGCAAAGACGTTTGATGTTATTACAATGAACGGATCGGTTGTGATTGCCAAAACCGCAGGTATAGAATCCAGTGCAAACAATAGATCGGTGAACTCGATTATCACCAGTGCGACTAGTAACGGGGTTGCGTATTTTATTCCGTCTTTGATGAGAAAGAATTTTGGGTCCTGAATGTTCAGCTCGACTGGCATTATTTTTTTGAGTGCGCGGACTGCAATGTTTTTCTCTACTTCTATTTTCTTTTCCTCTCTTTGGATGAGCATTCGAAGGGCAGTAAATATCAAAAATGCACCAAACAAGTAGATCATCCAATCAAATTCCTCCAAAAGGTGCGCACCGCCCATTATTAGCGGAACCCTCATCGCAATTGCGCCCAAAATTCCCATTGATAGCACCCTGTGCTGGAACTTGTGTGGAATGTTCAGCGATGTAAATATCAGCAAAAAGACAAACATGTTATCAACTGATAGTGATTTTTCCAGGGCATAGCCCGTGACAAACTCCGTCAGCTTTTGCTGCCCCATATCGACATAGATTATTCCTGCAAATATCCCTGCCAGAGAAATCCAGACGATGGTCCACCGTAAGGCTGCCTTGAATGGAGGAACTTCTTTGTGTGAGTCTTTTTTGCGAAGCTTTGAAAATACCCCTAGATCAATTGCCAGAGATACTCCAACAAATATTGAAAATATTGTCCAAAGAGCAAAAACGTCGTTCATTTATCATTCATGGCAGATATTACACGCATAATATACTTTAGAGTGCTTTCATTGATTTTTGGAAAAGCATTGATGTTTTGAAATGAGACTCTAATTCATCTTGTTTTTTTGAAGACTCCATCTGAATTCGTCCCCGTCTGTATGGGTCGTTTAGGTCTCTAACGCACATAATACTATCTGGTTGATACACTATAAGAATCCTAGATCCTGGGCAGGCTCATAGTAAATGTCGTAGGCTTGTTTTTGGCAGATATTGTTCCACCGTGCTGTTCAATGATGTTTTTGCAGCTTGGTAGGCCGAGGCCTGTTCCTTGCTGCTTTGTTGTAAATAACGGCTCAAAGATGTTATCGAGTAAGTTGTCAGGTATGCCTGGCCCGCTGTCAATTACTTCTATAACGACGTGTTTTGTATAGCCAGTGATTTTTACAGACACTGTTCCTTCCCCTTCCATTGCTTGAATTGCGTTCAGTATGAGATTTGAAAATACCGTTCTTAGTTTGACATCATCGCAGTCGATTTTTTCATCGTTTTGCGGTAATTCTATCTTGATTCCCTTGGGGATTTCCATATCAGATATTGATGAGGTTATGATTTCTTTAAGCGAGAATATGCGTTTTTCAAGGGGGGTTGTGCGCACAAAGTCTAGAACATCGTCTATTTGGTGCGAGATGCGCTGAATGGAAGTGTCCATTTTTGCAAAGTGATCCTTTAGTTTTTGGTCGCTTGTAGGATACTGCAGTTTTATCAGATCAGAGACATTTTTTATTACAGATAACGGGTTTCTCAAGTCATGCGCAATTCTTGCAGACAACTCTCCGATTGCGCGGAGTTTTTCTGCCTTGAGTTTTTCTTGAGCAACTATAAGGTCGCGCTCTATCTGGAGAGAGTTCTTGAATGAGATCACCATTGCCTGGAGTTTTTGCCCGAGCTGGCCAATTTCGTCATTAGTTTTTGTCTGAAACTGCACGTCATAATCGCCTTTTGAGACACGATCTGCTGCTTTGTTTAGCGCATCAATAGGCCTCGATATTGAGCGAGATATGAAATAGCCCAGCGCCACCCCGATTACAAGCAAGACTAGAATTCCAATGTAGAGTAGAACCTGCGTCTCTGACAACAAGGTTTTGATTTCGTCCAGCAGTTGATTGATTTCTCCGGTAGACATATCATCTGCGCGATCAAAGTCTTGCTCACTTTGTTTTGAATACTGCATTAGTGTTTCAGAATATGCGTTTTTTGCATTTTGATAATCTGTAGAATCCAGTAATGCGATTGCTTCACTTGGTTTTCCTTGTTTTGTCAACTCTAACGACTTGGCTTCCAGATTTTCAAGTGTGGTGTTTATCTCGGCAATTTTATCAAAGAGAATCTTTTCATTTTTTGGACTAGATGAGCATGCCTCGCTTATTATGGTATGCAGTTTTGGTTGGGTTTGAGAATAGACATCTAGCCATTTTTGATCAGATGTAAAGGCATAGTTACGAGCAGCCTGAGTTAGCACTTCATCATAATATCGCATCAGAGTGACAGAGTTGTCAAGGCGCGACATCATTTTGACATCCTCGATGCT
>RHCX01000071.1 GCA_010028495.1 Nitrososphaeria archaeon
CAGAACATATCTGAATTTGTTTATTGTCATGTTTTTGGGTGGCTTGTGGCATGGCGCTTCATGGAATTTTGTAGTTTGGGGAACACTGCACGGAGCATATCTAGCAATACATCGTGCATTGATTAACAAATTCCCACAAATATTCAACACAGATCTTGGTAAGAACAAGATGCTAAAGATAATGACAATTGCAATAACTCAATATTTTGTATTTTTGGCATGGATTCCATTCAGAATAAAAGAGTTTGATAACATGACATATGCGATGCAGAAATATTTGATCCCAGACATATCTATATCTTCATTCACAGAGGTAATCAAGTCATATGAATTACCTGTCGTGTTTATTACGATATTTATCATGTTACATTTCATATCATATAGAAAAGGCAATCTGGTTGAAACAGTATCAAAATTTAGGCCAATTAACTGGTTTTTGTTTTCAACTATTTGTGGTCTTTTGATCGTGTTGTTCTACGGTGGTAGTCCAAAGGAGTTCATTTATTTTGAATTTTAATCAACAATCGATTTCACAATAAACACTAATGAGATTGTAAATTGTTATTCATTTTCAACATCAAAAATCAGATATTTTATACGTTGAAGTTATATGTTGAGCAAGCGACAAAATGATAGAATTTGGACATTGTAATAGGCATACCAGCATATAACGAAGAGGAAAAAATCGCATCCATAATTTTAAAACTCAAAAAGATAACTGACAAAATCATAGTTTGCAACGATGGCTCTTCAGATATGACTGGACAGATTGCACGAAGTCTTGGCGCCATTGTAATAGAACACCCAAAAAATATTGGCTACGGAGCAGGAATACGAAGTATTTTTCTCAAGGCCAAAGAGATACAAGCAGATATTCTGGTTACTTTTGATGCTGACGGTCAACACAGAACAGAAGACATTCAAGCTGTAATAGATCCAATTCTTGGAGATAAAGCAGACATAGTAATAGGATCTAGATTTCTTGAAAAGAATGAACAGATGCCAGAATACAGAAAACTTGGGATCAAAGTAATTACAAAGATAACAAATGCTTCAATGAATGATTCGTTGACTGATTCTCAAAGTGGCTTTAGGGCATATAGTAAAAAAGTTCTCAACGACATAGTTCCATCTGATTACGGAATGGGAGTTTCGACTGAGATACTCATCAAAGCTAGCAAGAAGGAATTCAGAATTGCCGAGGTTCCAATTGTTGTGTCTTATGAAGGAAAGACATCCACACATCATCCAGTTTCACATGGAGTTTCTGTTATACTGAGCACCATCAAGTATACATCAATTGAGCATCCCTTGAAATTCTACGGAATACCGGCGCTGGTGTTTTTGATAGTTGGTCTTTCATTTGTACTGTGGACAATCCAAAACTATGCGGATGATGGAAAAATAATAACAAACATTGCGCTGATTGGAGTTGGTACCACAGTTCTTGGAGTAATATTGTTAATAGCCGCGATCCTTCTCTATTCATTGATTAATGTAGTAAGAGAGAGCAATACCAAATGAAATCACAATATGGATAAAAAATCGTTAAAGAAAAAAATTTTATCGTTAAAAGACATTGGGGCGCTTGGAATAGCAGACATAGGTGGAAAAGCAGTATCTTCTATTTTTTGGTTTTATATCATAACCTTGATGAGTGTGAGAGATTATGGAATAATCAACTTCAATTTTGGAGTAGCTAGCTTTGCACAAACAATTGCACTCATAGGATCTACAAATGCATTAACTGTCTACGTTTCAAAGAACGTGAAGATTCAATCAACATTTTTTGTTATTTCTTTGATTTGCGGTTCGGTAAGTGCATTTGCAATTTTTTTCATATTTCAAAGAGTTGACACCGCGTTTCTGTTAATAATGTTGATAATCGGAGAGTCCACTAGTGGTATTTTACTTGGAAAGAAGGAATTTCGTAAGTATTCAATTTACAACATTATACAAAAGGTATTGTTAGTAGCTATAGGCATAGGTTTTTTCTACGCATTTGGTGTAAACGGGATAATTTATGGAATAGCTTGCTCATATTTGGTTTTCATACCAATGTTTTATGTATATTTTAGAGAGACCAAAATTGATTTTTCATTATTAAAGACAAATAAGGAATTCATCGTTAGTAGTTATTTTTTGATGTTAGTTTCTGGCGTCAGACGAGATATCGATAAATTAATTGTTCCACTATTATTAGGATTTACTGCGCTAGGTAACTATGCATTAGCTCTTCAAGTGTATGCAGTTTTGATGACCATGTCGATGACATTTTACAAATATACACTACCACACGACGCATCAGGAAATGAAAATAGGAAAATAAAACAGATGATGATTCTTGCAACAGTTGTTATTTCTGGAGGGGTTTTTCTTCTAGCACCCATCATAATACCACATGCGTTTCCAAAGTTTACAAAGAGCATCGAGATGATTCAGATTATTAGTTTGAGCATAATTCCAGCTACAATAAACTTGATGCATTTTTCAAGATTTATGGGATTAGAAAAAACCAGAATAGTAATAACAACAATATTGCTACAAGTAGCCACACTCATCATAGGCTTCATAATTCTCGGTACATTTTTCAACGTGTTAGGAATAGCAATGTCTTTTCTTCTATCTGCAATTGTCTCTTCAGCATGTTCTTCTTATTTTGATAGAATACTTAGAAAGACTGAAGCGCAATAGCCTAGTGATGATTCTAACTAGTTGGATTTTTGTGCAAGCAGATAACCTTTCGTTGGTTTCAATGATATTAGCTGTTTTATCTCAAACCCTGAAATTTCAAGTTTATTTTTGATATTCTCAAAGCCATTATGAAATTCAATCAAAATTGTCTTAAATTTCAAGAGTGTTTTCGTGTCTGAATTTAGAATTACGTTATACTCACACCCCTCACAATCTAATTTCAAAAGTGCATCATTAAGCTCAAACCTGTCTAGAATATTTGCCAATGTGATTGTTTGTATACGTGTGCCATTTTTTTGCTCTTTTAATTGAAAACTTGTGTAACCTTGACTCGTATCACTATCAATAGTCAGTGATGAGTTTTTGTCAGATAATGCTCCAAATAGCGGAATAATTGTGTCAGATAGTTTATTATCGATAATATTTTTCTCAAGCATTTGGAAATTAGTTGGAAACGCTTCAATTGCTATGACTTTTTTTGCCCCATTCAAAGCAAAGTATATTGCTGAATCACCTATGTTTGCACCTACATCCACGATAGTTTGATCTTGTATAGACAAAATTTGATAATCTTTTTCTAAAAACACATGTTTTAGATCTCCATACCACCATCCATGAAATATCGGACATTGTTTAACCACAGCCGTCGACAGTTTCAAAGTATTTTCAGAAACACTGTCATACCATCTTGTGCCCGTTGTTAGAGTCGCAGCGTCACTTATTTTATTTATAAATGTGTTAATTAGATTTTTGTATTTTTTTTCAATAATTGAGTTAAAAATTTTGTAGAAAAATCGTACCTCGATAGTAATTTTTACATTGATAATGGTACCATTTGGTTTTTGTATTAAACTGATACTAGTGACAGAGTTAGTCAATGGTCCAGATAATACTTTTAACAAAAACTCGTTATTAGCAATTGGCAAAAGTGTGGATTTCATTTTAATAATTTTGCTTTGCACTGAAATGATTTGATCCAATATTACTTCGTCGTTGTTTTTGCTAACATTTGTTTTTACAAGCGGTGGAAAAAATTTGTCTAGATTATTATAATCAGCCAAAATATCTCGGATCTTTTCTGGACTTTCAGAACTGGTTATTGAGAATTCAATTTTTGTCATGTTTCTGTTATGTTTGATCATATTGTTGAATATGTGTCTACTTAATAGCACAACAGGCCATTTAAAGCTAAAATACCAATGAAATACAAATCACATAGTTAAAACAAATGCAATCGGAGAACTGTAATGTTTAAAAAAATAGCTGAACAGATAGAAATGATTCAACATAGACAGATTCTCTGTTTAGTTTTACACAAGCACATTAGGTCATCTACCTCAGAATTACACATTTCCAAATAATCTCTGGCCTCTGTTTATTTCACCATTCTTTTACATGCTAAAATCAAACAATTTTCTTGACTACATGTATTTGCAGCGCCTGCTGTCAATTTCAATTTCAATTATCACAATAGTTCCAGTCTATTTCTTATGCAGGCATTTTTTTGACAAACAGTATGCAATAATCGGCGTCGTTTTGTTTGTGTTTGAGCCAAGAATTATTCAGAATTCAATGTTAGGCTTGACTGAGCCATTATCGATTCTGTTTGGCACCAGCACACTGGCCCTATTTTTTAGTAAGAAAATGAAATATGTTTACTCATCATTTGCGACACTTGCATTATTTGCTCTAACAAGATATGAAGGACTTCTTTTACTCATCCCAATCACCATAATGTATTTTGTGAGATTTGGTAGGAACAGGCACACCGCCAAGAGGTATATTCTCGCCATAACAATATTTGTTCTAGTTATAACACCAATTACCTATTCCAGAATTCAAATTACAGGAAGAGATGGCCTAACCAGTCACATATTTGCAGGAGCAAATGTAGCCTCATCTGAGATTATTAGTGATCATGCTACAAAGAAATTCTCGATAACAAACGGATTGGTCACTTTTGGCAAATTAATTGGGTGGTCAACAGTGCCGATTTTCATTTTGTTTGTTCCATTTGGAGTGTATACAATATTTAGAAACAGGAATTTTTTGAATTATTCGATAATTTTGTCTGGCATTGCACTTCTTATACCATCTGTCTATGCATATTCCAGAAACATAGAAGAGATCAGATATCTATTCATCGTGTTTCCGTTATTCAGCCTGATATCACTATACATGATAAAAGCTGTTCTTGACAGGTCTAGATGGAAAAAACCAATCATTATTGCATTAATGGTTGGTGTAATTTTATCATCCGGATTATTTTTGAATTGGAAAATAAATAACGAACATGAGCTCGAAGCAGTCAAAATTGCAAAAGAGGTTGCAAAGAGAACATCGGTAATAAACGACTATCATCCAGAATCAGTGTACCTAAGGACGGTCGGGTTTGAAGATCAACAAGATTTTGCAGGCAAACGAGAGATCATACACAATAAGATAAAGGTGTTATTTGCAGAGAAGTTTAGCTCGTTAAAGGAGTTTTTGGATTATGCAAAGGAACAAAAATTAGAATTTTTACTAGTAGATGATCAGAGATCAAGGCCAGCATTTCTAAAAGACATATTGGAAAACGAATCAAAATATCCATTTCTGACAAAAGAATACGATTCTGGTGAGCACGGTTTCAAATATCGCGTCAAGATTTTTAGAATCAACTATGAAATGATGAGCGAATAATTCATGCCTGATATTCTTATGACATATAGAACGTGAGGATTTACGACTAGTCCTAGGACAAAAGGTTGAAAATGGTTATAAATGATTTTGGAGATCTGACAGAGTAAAGAAATGATAAAAATCAATAGTTCACAGTTCAATTATCAATATGGAGATCAGATTCACTTTCCATACAGTATTGCAACACTAGTATCATACATCAAATCAAAAGAAGACCTATCTTCACAGTTCAAATTTGAAAAAACCTTCGTGTTCAGAGATAAAATTGAGGAATACATACAACAATGCAAAGATACCGATATTTTGTTATGTTCTTGCTATGTTTGGAACTGGGAGATAACCACATACTTGGCAGAGCAAGTCAAGAAGATAAATCCAAAATGCATGATTGTCTTTGGAGGGCCGCAGATCCCAGAACTCTCTGAGGGGTTTTTCAACAAATACCCATTTGTTGACATCATATCTCATGGAGAAGGCGAGTACATAATAGAAAATATTCTAAGGACATATTTGGGCGACAAGAACTATTTCAATGTCAAAGGAATAGAGACCAAGGATTTCAG
>RHCX01000072.1 GCA_010028495.1 Nitrososphaeria archaeon
GGAATCACCAAGAGTCAACTATAATGACCTTGGCCAAGATGGCAGTGTAACACAAGTCGCAGATCAACAAGCCGCCCCAACTCACTCAGGTGTCGTATCATTTAATCAGCCAACTTACAAGAAAGCAGATACAGTTGTAGTTACGTTAGAAGACCAAGACCTGAACACTGATGTCGACCTAGTCGATATCTACACAACCGTAAACGGTACAGCAAGCGGCGCAGCCGATGTTGCAGCCGATGCAGTTGGTTCAGCTAATCTTCCAACATTGACAACTGGCGACGCTCTAGGTAGACTAATGGATATTACCTTTGACGATGCACGCTGGACAGATACCAATAATCAATGCTCTGATGGATCATCATCATCATCATTGGCATCCCAGGGAATCGATCAAGGACTGTTTGCATCTGGTTTCACTCTAGTTGAAACTGGTTCAGCAACCGGTATATTCACTGGTGACTTTATCGTGCCAGGCAAAGTGTGTAACATTTCATCTGGAGTACAATCCAGTCCTGTTAACACACAAGGCCTAGACATGGAAGTTAACTATGTCGACTTTAGAGACGCTTCTGGACAGATTGTCGAAGTCGGAGACGGCGCAGGTATTAGAGCAAACACAGGTTCAGTCAGCCTTGACAGAACAGTGTATCCAGTACCATTCGGCGGACTCGGAGACTTTGATTCACAATCTACATCCAGTACACCAAACGGAAGATCAATATTCCCACTACACTTGACTGCAATCACCGCCAACAATGGTGTTGACATCGATTCAGATGAAGCACTAAAGGACGGAATCTTGACCGCTCACATACAAGTGAACGATCCAGACTTTGATACATCAGCAAGTGGTGAGGATACAATCGCACAAAACACCACAGCAGCTAAACATGGTCCTGTAAAGGTAACCATCTCTAGAGGCCAAGCTAAGATACTACTTGCATATGCAGGTGGTGACGCAGCAATCAACGGTGTTATTGACGTTGGTGCAGACCAAGCAGACTATTCAAAGATTCGAGAATTAGGCCCAATCACAGAGACAACACCTTCAAGTGGAATCTTTGAGTTTGACTTACCAATCGAATACTCTGATGGTCCAGCAGGTACAGTTTGTCCAACTACAACAAGCTGGGATTCCTTGAAGGTATCAGGCTCAACCTCCACAACTGAGACAGATCGATTCGATCTTGCTCACACAAGTGGTAGCAGCTATTGTATCTTACAAGGTGATATTATCACTGTGGAATACACAGACCCAGCAGATGCTTCAGGTAAAGTAAACACAGTCACAGACTCAGCAACCTTTGACCTAAGAAACGGTGCATTACAATCTGACAAATCAGTCTATATCATAGGCTCAGACATGATCTTGACTCTAATCGAGCCAGACTTTGACCTTGATAATGACTTGGCAGAAACATACGACTTAGACCTCATTGAATGGGATTCTGATGCAGCTACAGTCACCATGGGTGGCCAGAGCGGCACCAGCGCATCTGAGAAATCCTCAATTGCATCCGCATTCGACCCAGAACCATCCGATCTGAGAGAAACAGGTGACAGCACTGGTATATTCCAGACTGTTATCGAGATCCCACAGACACTAAAGGGTGATAAACTGGAAAGAGGCGAAGAGATCGTACTCGAATACACCGACTGGGGTCCATCAGGTTCTGACTACGTAGGCGATGAAGATGAGGACATTAACTTGACCATCTTCACATCTAACTTCGGCGCAACCGTCGAATTAGACCAAAAAGTCTACTCCTGGACTGACAAAGTGTACATTACCGTAGTGGCACCAGATCACAACTTTGATAGCAACTTGGTAGACCAAATCGGTCAGACATCTGACCCATTAAAGGTCGCAACAAGAGGCCACAAGATAAACAATTACCGATTAACCGAAACAGGCACAGATACTGGCATCTTCACCGGCGAAGTAATCCTCGTAGGATTTGCTAAAGACGTTGATGGTGACGGTACCAATGATGCACCAACAGTAGCATCATCCCTGCGAGACACCGGTAATGGTCCAACAGACGGTTACCTCCAAGCTGACAACGATGACGGTCTAACAGTATCCTATGAATTCTCAGAGGATGAAACTGTTGTAGGATCTGCATTGATCAGATGGAACATAGGTGAAGTCTCTTGGCTTGAAGCTAGCTATCCAGCAAGTGGTACTGGCGTAGTAAGAGTAATTGATCCAGATATGAACTTGAACCCAGAAGCAGTCGACAACTTCAATGTCGACGTCTGGTCAGATTCGGACGCAGGTGGAATTGACTTGACTGTAACTGAGACTAATGAGGCAACTGGAATCTTCGAAGGTACTGTGTTCTTCACTACTGTAGTACCACCTCTTGAGAGAGCACCAGCTTCTAACGCAAGAGTTGTTGATGCCTTCGGCAACACATTAGACAATGTGTCCGTAGACCAACAGGTACAGATTACAGCCGACTTGACGAACGGCCAGGACAGAGAGCAACCATTTGCATACTTGGTACAGGTCCAGGATGAAAACGGCGTAACGGTCTCCCTAGCATGGATTACAGGTTCACTATCAGCAGGTCAATCATTCAGCCCAGCATTGTCTTGGATTGCAACAGCACCTGGAACATACACTGCAACAGTGTTTGTCTGGGAAAGTGTTGACAACCCAACAGCGTTGAGCCCACCTGTATCAGTAGACATAACTGTCAGCTAAGACAAAAGTAATACTATCCCTTTTTTCTTTTTTTTGTCAAACACTCCTAGTGGATACTATCACAAGCAATATCTAGCAGATTACTCTCATTAAAAACAAATGAAACTATTTCTTGTAGCTATTTTTTCTATATTGTTTGGCGTGCAACTTGCATTTGCCGAACAGCTTGACTTTTTCACTGATAGCCAAGTGTATTCGCCAGACAAACCGCTTATTGTATATGGGAAGGCTCTTCCATCGGAGGATATAGTTCTTAGATTTACAGGACCTGATGAAAATGTAATTACATTCACACAAGTAACTGCAGACAAGGACGGCAAGTTTCAAACCGATCTCTTTGTCTGGCCACAAGCGTCTACTACTATCCCACTACACTGGTCTTTGTTCCAGAGACAGCAGCAATTTCTCAACCTCTTAAAATATTCACCCAAGTTACAAGTGATGGAATGTTGGTTGGTGGAAGTCCAGAAAAACTACTTGGTACATCACATGTTCACTTGCCTGATGGCCAGGTGGTTAATCTTTCAAACTCATTCAAAACACTACATCAAGGGCTGTACTATGCAGAATTCACACCAACCCAAGAAGGAACACACGTGTTTCATGTGGTTGCCTTCTCACAGGGAACGATATCTCATGGCTCTGCAGCTACTGTAGTTCTAAAGCAAGACATTGGTGGAATTGCAAAACAAATCATAGAGTTAAACTCTGGGCTCAAGGACACATCGTCAGAGCTGGATAATCTGAAATCCGAAATCGAAGGATTCGGCTCTTCATTAAATTCTGCAAGCCAAAATATCGATAATAGCGTTACCTCAATCTCATCGTCTGTTGATACAATGAAGGAGGCAACAGTACAGCTAAACTCGTTATTGTTCCCCATTGTGGCGTCAATTGCAATAATTGTAGCATTACAGATAGTTATCCTCGCACGAAGAAGATAATGACTCTATGAGAAATATTAAGACAATTTCGTTGTTGTTAACAATAATTTTACTATTTTCTTCGTTTACAGCTTATGGGTTTGATTCTGACAAAAAATCATTTTCTCAACTAGATGAAAATCATTTCTCTGATCTAGTTTCAATTCCTCAGGAAGAACTACAAAATCACAAACTGCAACGATACATAATTTTTGGACATGGACAAATCGATGATACTGATGGAATAGAAACAGTTTCCAACATCGGCACAAACAATGGTTTTCTCTCAATTGTTATTGCGCCAGAACAGTCAATTGGATTCTTTAATACAAAAGGATACTATGTAATTCCGGACTTTCCACTAGAATTTCATGATGTCAATTCCAAAGTCTTCTCAGAAATGGATCAAATCCGAAAATCTACTGGATCAGAGTCTGCATATCTGAAATACAATTACACTGGCAAGGGAATCAAAATTGCTATAGTTGATACCGGCGTTGATTTTTCAAATCCAGACATCAAAGATTCGTTAGCACGTGATAGTAACAATAATCCCATAATGCTTGATGCTGACGGACAAGGCCTAGTCATAACCAACGCAACATTTGCTGCAAATATTGACAAATATGGAATTGTATCCAACATAACAAAATCTGAAATTTCAAAAATCAACAAATCTCTTACTACAAATGTCACATCTAACGTTCGTGATTATATTAGATCTCAAAGTGGTGTGTATCATTTTGGCATGATCTACCAAGGAACAACACAAGGACCGTTCACAAGTGTCCAATCAGTACCTGTTCTAGTAGTCGACTCCAAAACTCCTGGCGTATATGATACTATAATTCCTGATCTTAGCACATCATGGAAGGACTATACGAAATTTGATTTGCCAAGGGGACAAAAACCAAACTTTGACTTTGATTTTACTGATGAAGTACCAATTGATCTCGGATCTGGAAAAGAATACTTGGTATATGATTCCAACAAAGACGGCAAACTAGATTACAGTGCTGGAACAATTGGAGCCCAGATAATTGACGTGTATGGTGTGATATCTCACAAAAAATCATCAGTCGATAAATTCCTCAAGGCTACAAATGGAACAATTCTATCTCCTTTGGATAAAAATGGAAATTTCTTTGGAGTGATGAGTGACTTTGTTGGACATGGAACCGGAGCTGCAGCATCTATCGCGTCAAAGGGAAAAGAGCAATACGACATTTACAATAATACAAAAAAATACACATTACCGGGTTCTGCTCCTAACGCAAAAATCATACCGATAAAGGCACTTTGGTTTGGTGATACTCTGTACGGTTGGTTATGGGCTGCAGGCATTAACAATAAAAACGACACTTGGCAGTTTTCCGGCAAACCACAAGCAGATATCATATCTAACAGCTGGGGCATCTCAAATTTTCCATCACTAAAAACAGTTCCGGGCTCTGATGTCTTGTCTCTAGTGATAGATGTTCTTTCTACTCCTCAATCTATTGACTCTACATATCCTGGAATAACAATAGTCTCTAGCGCAGGAAATGCTGGGCATGGTTATGGTACTATGGGGTTACCAAACGCCGCTTCATTTGGAATTACCGTTGGTGCCACTACAAACAATGTCTATGTTGGGTCTGGTGCATTCAAAGGCCAGCCAAGATTTGGTAATACTACAAACAACGCAAATGACCTAGTCGATTTTTCAAGCAGAGGTCCAAGTATTGTGGGTGATCCTAAACCAGATCTTTTGGATACTGGAGCATACGGATTTGTCCCAAGTAATGTACTGAAGGCAAAAAAGGAATCCAAGCAAGAATCATTTTCCATGTTCGGAGGAACAAGCATGGCGGCGCCTCTTACTGCGGGGTCTGCAGCAATTCTAATGGAAAGTCTCAAGGACAAAAATCGTGACTATGATCCGTTTACAATAAAGAATATTTTAATGTCTACTGCAACTGACACGTATAACGATCCATTTGTACAAGGATCAGGACTGATCAACTCATACAAGGCGACTCAATTTGTTAACGGCGACGGTGGAGTC
>RHCX01000073.1 GCA_010028495.1 Nitrososphaeria archaeon
TGTTGTCTGCAAGCGCAGACGTGATGTCTGATTCGTTTTCCATTTCCTAGCTTTTCTTGACTGCAAGTATGAGTATGACAAAACCTACTATCTCAAAGGACTCGGCAATCACTTCTTGTATCACATTATTGTTCAGAAAGTAAAAGAAGTCCTCGATTACTGTCTCGCCTAAAATTAAAACGGAAAATCCTGCGACCAAAAGCAGCATCGGCGGATACTTGGTCTTTTTGTATGCCTTGCCTGCATAAAACACCAGAATGAATCCCACAACAAGGTGGACTGCTGTGATTATTGCATCGGTTGCGTCCATGAGAAAAACACTCGAATCATAGTAATTAAACTACGAGTATCTTTGTTAATCTAAAAATGATCCTCTACTACTATTTCATCCAGTGACAGCTGGCCACCACGGGGATTTGCTGGCTTGAGCGCCTTACCTATTGTTATCATCATTGGAATTATGTGGTCTTGAGGCAGATTGATTATTTTTGCTACTTCTTCTGGTATGAATCCGATCATAGGGCAGGAATCATAATTCATTGCCTTTGCAGCAAGCATTATTGTCTGGGCCGCCATTCCACAAGAGCGAATAGCTTCATCCCGTTGGAACTGGTCTTGGCCTTCATATGCTTCTATAATTGCCGGAACCAAATAGTCCTGAGTCGCTTTGGGTGCGTTTTTCCAGTACCGTGCGGGGTCTTTTTTCCAGGCAAGCAAGTCGGCGCACAAAACTATGACTACGGAGGCATCGGTTACCTGAGCTTGATTCCAAGAAGCTGCGCGCAACTTGGCCTTGGTCTCCTTGTTGGTTATGATGACAAAGCGCCAGTTTTGGATATTGTACGAAGTAGGTGATAATATTGCAGCTGAGAGAATCTTGTCTATTTCCTGTTTTGGTATGGTATAATTTGGATCAAAGCTTTTGATTGCTCTCCTGCTTTCTATTGCCTCAAAAGTGTCCATGTGGTTTTTGCCTTGGTTTGTTTTTTAAGGCTTGTCTTAATCATTTTATAGTAATATGGAATTGATCCAGTAAATGTTCACGGGAATAGTTGAGGGAATCGGAAAGGTAATAGAAATAAAACAAAACACCAAGAACAGAAGCGCCATAAAGATGACAGTAGATCTTGGCAAAAATCACAAAGGACTCAAGCTTGGCCAAAGCGTCGCATTAAACGGAGTCTGCCTTACAGTAACTGGAATCAACAAGTCAAAATGCGATTTTGAAATGATTGAAGAGACTACAAAAAAGACTGATCTTGGGAACCTCAAGGTAAACGGCATTGTCAATATTGAGCGAAGCCTAAAGGTAGGCGAAAGACTGGAAGGCCATTTCGTATTGGGTCATGTCGATGGTGTTGGTACCATAACAAAAATAGAGAAAAAACCAAAAGAGGTGCAAATTTGGTTTGAGGTTCCAAAAAATCTGGCGCGCTTTGTGGTGCAAAAGGGATCAATAGCGATCGATGGAATCAGCCTTACTGTAGTTGATGTGAAAAAAAATCTGGCATCGGTGTGTCTGATCCCGCATACCATCGAGGTGACAAACTTTTCAACAAGAAAGGTAGGCGACAAGATTAATATTGAAACTGATATTTTGGGCAAATATCTCCTAAAACAGGAATGATTTTCTACTAAAAAAGTGGTAATTACTAATTTACTAGTAAACCTTATTATTGCTTTGCAGACCAATTTCATTAATGGGACTAGATGACGCAATATCCTCGCTAAAGCGTGGCGAATTTGTCTTGCTGTATGATTCAGGCAAGCGCGAAAACGAAGTAGACATGGTAGTTGCCGCCCAGTTTGTAACGCCAGAACACATTTCTCGAATGCGACAAAATGCAGGAGGGCTAATCTGCCTTGCACTTGAGGACTCTTTTGCAAAATCTTTGAATTTGCAGTACATGCATCACATTTTATCAAGATCCGGCGACATGGACTCTGATTCTAAAAAAATGATAATGGGAACTGCTCCGTACGGGGATCATCCGACATTTTCAATATCGATTAATCACAAAAAGACATACACTGGAATAACTGACAAGGACAGGGCTTTGACAATAAAAGAGATGGCAGAACTGTATCATTCTGATGATGCAAAAAACCAGTTCATTTCTTCATTTGCAACACCTGGACATGTTCCATTATTATTGGCATCAAACGGATTGTTAGCAAAAAGACAGGGCCACACGGAAATGTCGGTGTATCTGGCAAAGCTTGCAAATCTCATTCCGGTTACTGCTATATGCGAAATGATGGACGGACAGACTTATTCTGCTCTGACTCCGGAAAAGGCAATCTCATTTGCAAAAGAGCACGCCATTCCGTTTGTTGATGGCAAGGAATTGTTGGAATTCTCAAAGGTGCACTAGATGAACATTGCAATAGTCACTGCGGAATTCAACGATGAGATAACATCCCGAATGCTGCAAATAGCGCAGGAAAAGGCAAAGTCGCTCAAAATCACTGTAAAATATTCTTGCATGGTTCCTGGTGCCTATGACATGCCCATACTTGTTGATGCGTTATTGGCAAAAAAGGACGTGGATGGCGTGGTCACATTGGGCGCAATAATCAAGGGCCAGACAAAACACGACGAAGTAATAGCAAATAGCACTGCAAAATCGTTAACAGAGCTTTCCCTCAAGCACAAGAAGCCGGTCTCCTTGGGAATATCAGGTCCTGGAATGCAAGAAAGACACGCATATGCAAGAATTCGACCCGTGGCAGAGCGTGCAGTTGAGGCAGTCGCAAAGCTGGCAAAGGAGCTGGAAAAAATCCAATGATCCAGCTTACTATAATCAAAATAACAGAATACGGGCCATGGACTCTGACTCTGGGCTCTGATAGAGAACATGAATTGCAGATGCTTCAGGCACATCTGTACAGGGAAATTCAGAAACTATTTTCTGAGAAAAACTGCCTTGTTTTCTCAAACAGATTTGACGAGTTTTTTGTAATTACTAATGGCTTGACACTTGCAGATCATGTGGAGATTCAGAAAAAACTTGCGCAGGTCTCATCGTTAAAGCTTTCCATGTCTATTGGATATGCGGAAAATCCGTTTGATGCAAACCTAAAGGCGTACGAGGGCAAGAAAACTCCCATAGTGTTGGATAAAGAGCATCACATTTTCGGTTTTGTAAACGGACAAGCAGATCAAAAAGTGACAATAATGCACTTTGATGTGGAAAACATCACATCACAGAGAAAGGTAAAATCTCCATATGAAATATCGTCGATAATCTTTAGCATTTATGCAAAAATGTCCGAGTTCTTTTTGGCAAAAAAATCGCTTTCATTTTTCATGGGTGGGGACAATTTCATGGTGGTGACATCCGATAACGCAAAGCAGAACGCGCAGGAATTTTTGGCAATCGCAAAAAAGGAATTCGATGTGACCTTTAACTGCGGAATAGGAACCGGCAGAACCGCAAGAGAGGCAGTCAAGCTTGCAACAAAATCACTTGATACAATACGCGAGATACGTGACGCCAAAAAGGAAAAGCCAGAAATCTACGAGCTGTCATGCTTTTAAAAAACCTCGACATTCTCTATGGGAATAATCTAAAGCATATCCGGGATAATCTATCAATAAATGGTGAAAAATTCGGCAAGCTTGGAGGAACTGGAAAAGGAATTGACTGTGAGGGGCTGCTTTTTGTGCCTGGATTCATCAACATGCACACGCACATTGGAGATTCCATAGCCAAGGATGCCACACTTTCAGGCTCAGTAGACAGCAAGATTCATCCTGTATTGGGAGCAAAGCAGAGAATTCTCAAAAACAGCAGGCCAGAACATTTGATATCATTTATGAAAAATGCATGTCACTCTATGATTCGCAAGGGCATAACGACATTTGTTGATTTTAGGGAGGGCGGACCTCAGGGAATCACACTATTGCAAAAAGCATTGCAGGATGTTCCAATCCGCGGAATAATTCTTGGTCGCGTTGAATCATATCAGGATCGATATCAAATCAAAAAAAATCTTGCATTATCTGATGTGACAAAAAAATCTCTAAACAGCGTTCTGAAAATATCTGATGGTATAGGAATCTCTGGCGCAAACGAAAACAGCGATTCTGCTCTGAAATATTATTCCAAAACAAGAAAAATCCGTGCAATTCACAGCTCAGAAACAAAGCAAAGCATAGCAATTTCAAAAAAAACCACAAAGAAAACCGAAACAGAGCGAGCTTTGCTGTTAAAGCCGCATTTTTTGGTCCACATGACATACGCCGAACCAGCTGATCTCAAAAAGGCATCCGCAAAAACAAGAGGCGTAGTTATCTGCCCTCGTTCAAACGCAGCACTTGCAGAGGGAATCCCAAACTTTGAGAAAATGACAAGCTTTGGATGTACAGTGGGAATTGGAACCGATAATGTAATGATAAACTCACCAGACATGTTTAGAGAAATGGATTATCTGTGGAAGGTACACATGGGCTTGCATCAAAAAAGAATAGATCCAAGACAAATCCTCAAAATGGCAACCGTGCACGGCGGGGTGCTTTTGGGCAAAAAAATAGGCTCGATTCAGCCTGGATTTTTTGCAGACGGAATATTCTTTGACATGCATTCTTTGGACTTAGAGCCAATGCACAATCCATATGCAAGTCTCGTCCATAGGGCAGGCGAATCAGCAATTAAAGCAGTAATGATTGGAGGCAAAATTGTTCATGGCAAAATCTAGGCCAAAAGTGATTTTATCTGCGGCAATATCGCTTGACGGTAAAATAGCTACTAGGATGGGTGATTCTGCATTATCTTCTGGTGTGGACAAAAAAAGGCTACATAAGCTACGCACTCAGGTGGACGCAATACTTGTGGGCAAAAACACCGTACTGCAGGATGACCCAATGCTTAATGTCAGATATGCCAAGGGCAAAAGTCCTATACGCATAGTTCTGGATTCTCTGGGCCAAACACCAACCAGCTCCAAAATAATCCGGACATCGGATAAAATCCAAACCATAATCGCAGTTTCGGAAAAGATTCCACAGAAAAACCTGGATAAGCTAGCAAAATTCCCAATTGACATTGTGATATCAGGCAAAAACAGAGTCGAGCTCAAAAAATTACTAGACATTCTGGGCCAGGCAAAGATCAAAACCGTACTGTTAGAAGGCGGTGGAACAACAAACTGGGATTTTGTAAATCAAGGATTGGTAGATCAGGTAATAGTCACTGTTGCGCCATACTTGGTTGGAGGAAAAGAAGCAAAATCGCTTGTTGATGGAGATGGATTTGCAAAAATATCAAAATCCTTGAGGCTAAAACTGGATCAAGTTACGCGCCAGGGAAATGAAATTGTCTTATATTACAGCTGACGACGCATATCGTTTCTTATTTCAGTAATCTTGGTTTCCAGTGCTTTTTTGAGCTTGTCGTTTTTCTTTAGGTTTACCACACCGCCACATCTTGGGCACTTGAAGAACTGCTCCAATGCATTTTCAAACGTGATTCTTGGACAGTCTTCGTTTCCACAATGGTAAAATTGTGAGGAATTTTCATAGTCTAGTCTTTGCTGTAGTCGCTCGTTGATTTTTTTCTTTTGGTTTTCGATGAAATTTTCAACCTCGTCCTTTCTTGAGCGCCATCTGTACACAAACCAGCCTTTTCTCTCGTCCTTGACTCTGAT
>RHCX01000074.1 GCA_010028495.1 Nitrososphaeria archaeon
ATGACAGACACAGCAACCACAGCTCACTCCGCCACAGTCTCTCTATCAGATACTCTAGCAATGACTGACTCCATAGCGGTAACCAAATCCAAACAAGTATCACTATCTGATTCGTTAACTCTCTCTGATTCCGTAGCAAGATCAAAGGCCGTAAGCAGAACTCTATCGGAAACTCTCTCACTCAGTGACAGCATATTCAAATACAAAACAACTACTGGACCTTCAATATTTGCAATTATTGCATCAGATCCTACTGCGTCCGCAGCAGGCATCTCAAATGGAGACAAAATTGATATCGTATTCGCAGAGCCAACAAACCGCCCAGATCCAACATCTAGTGTATCAGGCCTTACAAAATCAGATCTCGATGCAATGTTCACATTCTCACAAAGTCTTGGAGCTGATTACACTGGACAGTGGTTAGATAATTCCGTCTTGCAAATAACCATAGTAGATTCTACAGGAGCATCTGCTTCGGTAGGCTCGCTAACTGTAACAATAAAGAATACTACAGTTGAAATCAAAAATAGCGAACTTACATCCAGAGCGTCAGTATCAACATCTCCAACGTTAACTGGAACCTTTACCTCAAAACCGGGACCGATTATAAAGACACTTATTGCATCTGGAACTAATTCCGACACCGCAATTAGTGCAGGTGATACAATAACTGTGGAATTTGATAAACCGACAAATACACCATATGCAGACTCTAACGGAACTGTAACCTCAGCTAACCTATCGAATCTATTCACAAACATGAACCAGCTAGGTTCATCTCTAAGCGGCAAGTGGATTTCTCCATACTATATCGTAATCACGATTAACAATCCTAGTGGATCTAGCGCAGTAGTCGGTACATATACCACACAAGTAAAGGCTGGCGCAAACTTAATGGCGGAAGGAGGAACAATTACCTCAACTCCAACTTCGCCTGTGCTTAGCGGAAGATTTGCACAATTCGAAGAAGTTGCATCCGTTATCTCTGGCGGTGCTGCAGTGACAGAACTACCATCAGGATCAACTGTGGGAGTAGATTTACCGTCTTCCACACAAGGAACAATAACTATTCAAGTCCGAAATCTCACATCTTCTGAAATAAACACTTCTGGCAGTATAATTGGATTTGTAAATAACACTATAGTTGGTATAACTCCTGGAAATGGTGCGTCATGTTCAGCAGGATGTGAAATATCATTTGAAACATCAAGAGAAGACTTGTTAAGAGCAAACATCAAATCAATATCAGAGATCAGGATATTCCACGATAGTGATGAGGACTCTACTCTTGAAACAAATGAAGCAATTACGACTACAGTAACTCCAAACTCGCCTACTTCCATAGCATCTCACGCTAATGGAACCATATTCAAAATAACAGGAACAGTCACATTCAACTCCAAATTCGGAATTGGTGGTATAGCGTCATCGTTAAGCTCGTCTGGTGGAGGAGGTAGCACATTAACTAATGCTCCTACTATAGGTAGTGCATCAGTAGTTTCTCTTGGAGATCCATCAAAAGGATTAGGATTATCAACACGTACGATTACACTAGATTCATCATCAACTAGAATAATTAATGTTGGAGAAAAGAACATTTTCAAATTTAATCTCTATGAGAACCAAGGAATAAACAACATCCTTCATGTAGAGCTTGGAATAGGTAATGGTGACAAAGATTCATCCCAAGATGCAAGAATAATCTTTGAGAAGAACAAACCGCTATCAATAGTAGATCCAAATCATGTCATAGCTGATGCCAAGTTCATCATAATACCAAAAGACGCAGTGAACTTTGTCTTGCAATATGAAATAGTGTTTGCAAAATCGATCAAGACGTCGGATGTAGATCTTGTAGCATGGGATCTAGATAGAAATCTAGCAAAGAAACTATACGATAATGCATTACAGGTAAACGACAACATAGAGGCATATCTTGAATCCTCGCTAAAGATACAAAAGATATCTTATGATGTATGCACAGAGAACATGATTCGAATAATTGTTGCAAACACTGCGGCACCAAATGTAACAATCAAGACAAAAGGAGGACTAGTGAACGCAACATTATCTGCTGTTCAGCCATATGAGGAACAAAACAAGGCAACATCAGTTGACTTGTACCAGTTTGAGGCTCCAATAGGTCCAAAGGAAACCATACTGACAGTTACCGCAACAGATCCAAAGAACCCACAAGCATCCGTTTCTGCAAATCTGGAGATAACCTCATGCAAGAGCGAATCTGAATTGTACACACCAGTGCCGCAATACGCAAAGGCCAAGCCATCAGAGCCCAAGATATTTGATCTCAAGGCAAAGATAGGCTCTATCACAGTAAAAGACTATGTCAAGGCTGCAAACAAGGACTCTGTCACTATATCTGCAATAATTGACACAGCACTGCCAATCATACAATCAGAATTAAGACTTGTAAAGATAGGCCAGCCTGAGAGCAAATACGAAACAATAGGAATGGACGTTACTGCATTACCAATAACAAACACAACTTATGTCGTGTCTGCCAAGCTCTCTGAAAGAATGCTTCAGGCACCTGGTCTGTCATACTGGCTATCCGTTTCAAATGCAAACATGACGTCCGTTTCTGCAAAGAAGGTATTGGCAATAGAGCAAAAAGACATTTCCACATCAGTTGAAATGGACATAAGAAAAGCCACACCGCAAGGAACGGCATTCACTCCAGCAGTCTATGTCCAAAACAATAACAAGCCGGTGTATGGCACGGTATCTCTGATTATTGATAACAAGACAGTATCAAGCTCCGAGGTTTTATTGCAGTCAGGACAGACCAAGGTTGACTTTACATGGATTGTGCCAAAGGCAAAGAGCGTTGAATCGCACCAGGCTAGTGCAAAGCTGACTGTATATGGCAAAGAGCAAAAGACAGAGACTAGTCTATTCAATACTTATCCACAATACAAGGTCACAACAACACAAAGCCAGAACGGAATTACTTCTGTAACTGACAAAGACGGCAAGACTGTAGCAGATGTAGGAACAATCTATGCATCAAACACAAACAAGAATGAAAGACTGTACGTAATTGCATCAGATGGAACATGCGTGATCGGAGGATCTGCCAAATGCATGATCAAAGATACCATAGACAACCCAAGAAAGTTTGCAAGCATCGAAATCAACAACCAAATTTATAGAATAAAGTATTCTGGACCAACCTCTGTACTGGAAAGACTATCAATTACATCTGCTGATCCAATCACTGGACAGTGGTTTGTCGGATTGGAGCCAAAAGACTCGGGAGTAATTCCAGATGCACAGGCGGCATCTGAAATCCCAATAAAGTTGCATTATAGATCAGATGCAAGAGATATGATTACTGTAAAGTAAATCTAGGGAAACGCCAAAGACTCTGAGAGAATCTTATCGATTTCAGAAATCTTTACTCTGTCTTGGGTCATCTCGTCGCGCTTTCTCAAAGTTACTGTCTGGTCTTCGAGTGTTTGGTGGTCTATTGTTATGGCAAATGGAGCACCAACCTCGTCCAATCTCCTATATCGTCTACCTATCGCACCGGAATGATCCAAAAACGCGTCATACTTGCGTTTCATTTTCAAAAATATCTCGTCTGTTTTTTCCTTGAGGCCATCCTTTTTGACTAAAGACAATACCCCGACATGGACAGGTGCCAAATACGGCTTTAACGACAAGACAATTCTATCATGTTCCTTTTCTTCTCGGAGAGAATGCTCCAGTATTGTGTACAAAGAACGGTCAATTCCCATTGAAATCTCAAATACATGCGGTAAAACCTTTTGTTCATCATCCAATACCTCGAATTTTTCCTTGGATTTTGTGGCGTGGCTAGTCAAGTCATAGTCTGATCTGTAATTGCAAGCAACTAGCTCAAGCCAGCCTGTTGCTGTCTGGACCTCAAAGTCAAATGCAACTGTAGCATAGAATGCCTTTTCTTTTTCTCCCAGTCTGCGGAATCTGGATTTTGTCATATCTATTCCGGTTTTCTGATAGAATTCTGTCAATAATCCCAAATAATATGCGACAAACTTGTTAGGCAAAACTTCGGAATCTACTGCCTGCTGGCATGTCATTGCTTTTAACTCGTTGTTTATCCATAGTCGTATTGTGGTGTTTTGTACTTCGGCAAATCTATCCAAGTCATTTAGTTTGTTTGGATTGCAAAATACTTCTATTTCTGCTTGATAGAACTCTCGCAATCTAAGCAGTGATTGCCTTGGAGAGATCTCATTTCGGAAACTTTTACCAATTTGTGCTACTCCGATTGGAAGCTTGCCCCGCATTGTCTTGAATAGTCTTGGAAAATCCACAAAAATGGACTGGCATGTCTCTGGTCTGAGATATGCGGCCTCTGCCTCCGGTCCTATTTCCACCTTGAACATCATGTTGAATTTTCGTGCTCGCTCAAATTCTCCCTTGCATTTGGGGCATCGAATGTTTCTTTCTGATACTGTCTTGTCAAAGTCTGTCAGGTCTGCGCTTTCTGGAATCTCTATTCCGGTCTGCTCAAAGATAAGCTTGTCCACCCTAAAGTTCAACTTGCAGTTTATGCAGCGAACTACGGGGTCTGCAAAGCTTGCTAGATGTCCTGATGCCTCAAAGACTGATTTTGACATTATTTGTGAGCCGTCAATTTCTAACATGCCGTCACGTCGAACAAGCTCACGTCTCCACAATTCAATAAATTTAGTCTTCATTGATACACCGGATGGACCATATTCCCAAAATCCGGCCTGTGCGTCTGCATAGATCTCACAGCTTGGAAAGTAAAATCCGCGTTCCAGTGCAAGCTGCATCACATTATCATAGTTCATTATTGCTCAACTATCTTTAGAGAATAAATTCCAAGCTATGCAATTGCCTTTACCTTCTTAAGGTTACCAAAATCGTCACGCGTACCATCTATTGGCGTCTCTAAGATAATTGGAATGTCTTTTTTGTTTGCAAGCTTTACTATTGCGGCCATTCCTCTTTCACCTATTTTTCCAAGACCAATGTGCTCATGTCTGTCCAAATTAGAGCCAAGCTCGCCCTTGGAATCATTTAGGTGCAGTATCTTCAAGTTTTCAAATCCGACAGTTTCATCAAATTTCTTAAAAGTCTCTGTTACGTCTTTCTCCGATCTAAAATCATATCCGTATGCAAATGCATGACATGTATCCAAACAAACGCCAAATCTTTTCTTTGGTTTTAGCTGGGAAAATATCTCCGCCCACTGCTCAAATTCCGATCCGACGGAATTTTTCTGGCCGGCCGTATTTTCTAATAGTATAGTAACGTCATTATCGATTTCAACTGCCTTTTCAAATGCTTTGATCAACTGTTTGATTCCTTTATCCTCACCTTCTCCCAGATGGCTTCCCAAATGCGCAACCAAATATGGAACTCCGAGTTCTCCACATCTCTGTACCTCTTTTGATAGTACTGCAACAGATTTTGCATGAGTTGCAGAGTTTGGCGATGCCAAGTTTGGCAGATATGGCATATGTGCTACAGTTGCAAATCTATCGATTTTGCTTGATGCTAATTTGTCCTTGA
>RHCX01000075.1 GCA_010028495.1 Nitrososphaeria archaeon
TGATTATTGTTATGACAATAGCGGTACAAACAACTTTGATTTGAGCTGTGAAATACATTTACCGTAAAACAAAGTTAAATCAAGCGTCAACAAAAAACCATTTAGATGGATTTTCTATCTATTCAAAACCTAAACACGATATATGATGCTGACGAGGGACAAGTAAAGGCAGTACAAAATGTCTCATTTTCCATCAATTCTGGAGAGTCTGTAGGAATAGTGGGTGAGAGCGCATGCGGAAAAAGCACACTAGGACTGTCGCTACTTCGAACAATCCCTGGAGGAAAAATCCATTCAGGAACAATTCTGTTTGATGGCAAATCGATTCTGGATCTAACAAATGACGAATTTGACTCACAATACCGCTGGAAGCAAATCTCAATGATATTTCAGGGCGCAATGAACTCATTAGATCCAGTATACACGATATCACATCAATTCGTAGATGTCCTAAAACAACACCAATCAAATGACAAAGACATTGTCAAATCCTTGCTAACCCAAGTAGGTCTGGATGAATCAGTCCTGAGTAAATATCCGCATGAATTATCCGGTGGAATGAAACAACGAGTAATAATTGCAATGGCACTATTGCTCAAACCAAAGCTGGTCATTGCAGATGAACCCACAACGGCACTAGATGTTCTGGTACAATCACAAATTCTGGACTTGTTCAAATCGCTAAAAAAACAAGGCGTATCATTTGTTGTAATATCGCATGATCTAGCAGTAATATCGCAAATATGCGAAAAAATCGGAATCATGTATGCAGGACAAATGGTAGAGTTTGGCACATCACAGCAAATTCTAACCAACCCCAAGCACCCGTACACTCAGGCGCTAATCAAATCCATTCCAAGATTGCACGACACGCAAAAGCCACAATTCATTCCAGGTTCTCCGCCAAGCCTTCTAAACCCAAAGCAAGGATGCAGATTCGCGCCAAGATGTCCACATGTAATGGACAAATGCAATCAAGACACAATACCAACCAAGACAGAAACGGGTTATGTGCAGTGCTGGCTCTACGAGTAGCTCTTTACCACGCTAAAACAAGAATCGATAATTCGAAGCATCTCTGAGCGGATTACTTTTTTGTCTATGGATACCCAAACCTTGTTGTTTTTAATTCCAAATGATATTGTCTGTACCTTTTTGCGTTCTTCCCATGCAAATTCCACTTCACCTAGACTTCTATCGAATTTTGCCTCCATGTCTGTTTTTATCGCAATGTGCGAAAACTGGTTTTTAGTGGCCGTAGCATCTAGCAATGGTGTAAGGTTGTCACGTCTTCTGTACGCCAAAAGATTCCCGTCTGGATTTATCACTCCGACAAATCGAATGTAGGGGCTGATTGCGGAAATCTTGACGCAGATCTCTTCTAGCTGTTTTTTTGTCATTTTCATTATTGCATAATTATTCTATTTTAATATCGTGATTGTACCAAATTATAATGGCTTAATAGTCAAACAAAAAGCCTAGACTCTGTGGATTTATCCGTATTATTCCCGTTTGCAGACGATATTGGCTATGTCGGTCTAGCTTTGGTAAGCTTTTTCGGCTCGCTAATTCCATTCATTCCTTTACCATCATTCATCTTTTTGGCAACAATGGCAGTGGAGGACAAATTCAACATACATTATCTGGTCTTAATTGCGGCAATCACATCAACTGTCGCAAAGCAGATAATATTTTTGGCCTCATATGAAGGCAGAAAGATAATCACAGAAAAAACAAGAAAAAGAATGAAGCCGTTTGAAAGACTGGTAAAAAGATATGGGGCAGCCGCCGCGTTTGTAGCTGCGGCTACACCAATTCCTGACGATTTGATCTACGTCCCACTGGGGCTAGCAAAGTACAATCCGTGGAGATTTTTTGTCTCTACTTTGGCAGGCAAAATTGTACTGTGCTACGCTATAGTGCTAATTGCTCATTTCTTTGGAATGAACTATGTCAATCCGTTCCTGGAAAACGTTAAGGATCCAAACGTGATCTATGTTGGATTTGGCGTATTTGTAGCAATAATGCTCACCGCTGTGTTATTGGTGTTAAGAATGGACTGGGAGAAGATTCTTGGCAGAGTTGCCCCATGGACTGTACAAAAAGATGAAGACTAGAACCTAAAGTTCCATTTTTTCTCAACACCGACGCGTATTCCAATTCTCGGACTGGATTTTATTTTTGAAACAGGAATACCATCTGTAATGTATAGTGATTTAGAATTTACCAGATCTTCGCCATATTGTTTTTTTGTTATGTCTAGAGCAATTGTCAGTTTTCCAGGGCCGCTGGTAAGATTGTCAACGTCATCGGTACTTCTCAGTTTCATCATAGTATCAATTCCTGTCCTTGGGAGTAATGCGCGAATCAAAACTGCGCCGGCAGAATGTCGATCGTTTCTCGCAACGACATTAACACAATGATACATACCGTATGTGAAATAGACATATGCATGACCTACATCTCCAAACATTGCGTGGTTTCTCTGTGTAATTCCACGATAAGCATGGCTTGCAGGATCGTCTGATTGTCTGTATGCTTCTGTTTCGGTAATGATTCCGGAAATTGTGACTTTGCCTATTTTTCTGACCAATGTTTTTCCAAGCAACTGTTTTGCAACATGCACAGTATCTTGTGAGTAAAATTTCCTATCTAATCTCATAACATCTTTCCAAGAGATATGATGTCTTCTTCAAATGTTCTAGCAAGCTCTTGGTTGTAAATTATTGCTGCGGGATGAAACGTTAGAAAATATCTGATTCCTTCTTTTTCTATTATTTTTCCGTGATTCTTGGTAATCTCACCCTGACCCAAAATGGAATTGCTTGCGGTATTGCCCAAAATGCAGACTATCTTTGGCTTTATTGTGCTAATTTCAGCATCCAAGTATGCACGACACGCAGCCCGTTCTATTTCATTTGGAACGCGGTTGTTTGGAGGGCGACATTTGACTACATTTGTGATATAAACAGATTCACGAGATATTCCTGCTTTACTCAACGCATCGGATAGTTTCTTTCCTGCCGAGCCGACAAACGGCTCCCCTTTCATATCTTCAGTTCTGCCTGGCGCTTCGCCAATGAAAATCACTTTGGCATTTTGGTCACCTTTTCCTGGAACTGCGTTAGTGCGAGTCTTACACAAATCACATTTTGTGCATTTTATCACAGATTCTCTAATTTCGAAGATCATCCGGCACCTCTAATTGTGGCTATTCCGCGAATTGTAGGTCCGCCATTTCCCATCTTCATTTGCTGCATCGGGTCGCCCTTGCCGCAGTTTGTTATTGGACGAACTGTAAAGTCGTTACCGCAAGCGTCAATCGATGAGAAGAACTCTGGCGCCACTCCAACTATTATGACATCGCGAACCAGCTCTTTTATTTCACCATCTTCAATTTTATTTGCATATTGCGCAGAAATGCTCCAGTTGTGTCGTTTCATGTCTATTGATGGTACTTTCATGTTTGAAACATAATATCCATCTTTGACGCCTCTGACTATTTCTTCTGGATTATACTTGCCAGGACCGATACACGTGCATGCCATTCTTATCAAAGGCATGAACTGGTATGATGTTGCGCGCATTCCTGCGTTTGGAGCAGAATCAAAAATGCTTGCAGTTTCGCGACTATGCATATGTTCTGTCAGAATTCCATTTTGAACCAATTTCTTTTTTTGAGCTCTAACCCCTTCATCGTCGTATTCATACCAGCCAAGACTACCAGGTATTGTGGGATCATCGATTACATTTAGCGATTCAGAGCCTATTTTTTGCCCAATCTTTCCAGCCCACCACGCACCACCTGCCCATGCCATTTCTTTTCCAAGTACACGGTCTGCTTCTGATGGATGGCCCAGTATTTCATGAGTCAATAATGCAACAAAGTCCGGATTCATCACCAGTGTTGTTTTTTGCTCTTTTGGGGGTTTTGCATCTAACAGCTCGATTGATTTACTAGCTATCTCTTTAGCAGATTCCAAAACGGAATCCAGAGTTTCCAGGCCTCCCCTTCCGCCTTCCGTACTATTAATGGACTGGGTTATGCCGGAGCGAGCAATTGCAACCAAATCTACAGTGCAGTCGGTATAACTCTGAATAATCTGTGCACCTTCACTACTCTCAAATGTCTTGGATGTCTGACAAACCAGAGCACTAATGATGTCCTTTGAAATCTTGTACCGCCTCATTATGTCATGACAATCACGTGCAATTTTTTCCAGCTCGGAAATTTCAGGATTTTTGCGAACAGGATAGTTGATTGTCTTTTTGTCTATTGGAATTTGTGCCAGTACAACCTTGTTTTTCTTGGGTGTAGCCTTGGCAGATTTAATTGCAGATATGATGCCATCCTCGAGTTTGGACTCGTCAGTAGTAGAAAAAAACCCCCAAGCTCCATCATACAAAACTCTGACTCCGATTCCAGTATCGTATGATGCACTGGATTGTTCCTGTTGTCCGTTTTCTAAAACAATACCATGTTCCTTGTAGGTTTCTATTCTGGCATCACAGTATGCAGCGCCGTTTTTTAGGGCAATTTTGATTGCCTTTTGAGCATCCAACGATGTGGTTCTGTTTTTACTACTTGTTAATTGTTCCCTGATATTGTCGGCATTGTGTAATAATATTCGTCCTCAAAGGAATCATCTTTTTTGCCGGTTTTTCTCAACGCCATGAAATACTGGTTACAGTTTTCATAGAATTCAGTGTTTGTGTTCATGGGCTTGGGTTTAGAATCTGGGTTATTTTTGGCAGTGTTGAGAATTTTTGATTAAATTGCGCTTTTGTGCTCTTTTACTGGAAGGCTAAATGTAACAGTGGTGCCGGAGTTTGGAGTGCTTTGCATGCTTATTTTCCCCCCATGAATCTCTACAATTCCTTTGCATATTGATAATCCAAGACCGCTTCCGCCTTTTTCCCTTGTCATGGATGCATCCGCTTGGTAGAACTTGGTGAATAGTTTGCCCTGCTTCTCGTATGGTACTCCTAGTCCGTTATCAATTACCATAATTCTGATCTCATCTGGTGTCTGCTCGGAATAAATTCTGACCATGCCGGATCCTGGCTTTATTGCTTTGAGGCTGTTTTTGATCAGGTTTGTCAAAACCTGGCCGATTCTGTCTGGGTCATGCGGTATGACGTGGTGTGACACTTCGTTTACAATTTTGATATTTTGTTCTTCTATTTGCGGCTGTAAAGTCTGGATTGATTTTAACACTGTGTCATGAATGTCGGTATCTTCTTTTTGAATTTTTAACTGTCCTAACTCGAGCTTTTGAACATCCAGCAAATCCGATATTAACTGCAATAATGAGGTCGCACTTGATTTTATGATGTTTATTCTTTCTCTTTGTTTGTCGGTAATCTCACCAAGATGTCCGCTGAGCAAAATGTCTGCATAGCCGCGAATCGGAACCAACGGAGTTTTCAGTTCATGAGTAATCATTGCCAAAAACT
>RHCX01000076.1 GCA_010028495.1 Nitrososphaeria archaeon
AAGGATTTTGTCACTGCAACTGAAATCTACAAAAGAAGACAGGACATTGGCAAGATTACAACTGCAACTCAGTGCCTAGACCAACTACTAGACGGCGGTGTTGAAACACAAGCGCTAACCGAAGTTTATGGTGAATTTGGTTCTGGAAAAACCCAGTTCTGCCACACAATATGCGTGACAGTACAAAAACCAAAAGAAGAAGGCGGACTTGGCGGCGGCGTATTATATGTCGACTCTGAGAACACCTTTAGACCAGAAAGAATTGTATCTATTGCAAAAGCAAAGGGAATGGATCCAGAAAAAGTTCTGGACAACATTATTGTTGCTCGTGCATACAACTCTGCTCACCAGACACTAATCCTAGAAGAAGCAGGCTCTATCATAGAACAACACAACATCAAGCTACTTATCGCAGACTCGGCAGTGGGTCTGTTCAGATCAGAATATCTCGGAAGAGGTACTCTATCAGAAAGACAGCAAAGACTAAACAGATTCATGCATCTTTTGGTTAGGACCGCGGAAACATACAACTGTGCAGCCGTTGCCACAAACCAAGTTCAGGCATCTCCGGATGTCTTCTTTGGTGATCCAATAAAGGCAATTGGCGGAAACGTAGTTGCACACACCAGCACGTACCGAATCTACTTTAAGAAATCTGGCAAAAAACGCATTGCCCGAATGGTAGACAGTCCTCATCATCCAGAGGAAGAGGTAATCTTTACGGTTACCGAAGGCGGAGTTGCCGATCCTGAAGATGACACCAAAAAGAAGAAGAAAGCCGAAGAGGAATAGGTCTAAGGTTTAAAATAAGGGCTCCAAACCCCTTTTTTTGTATGACTACAAAGAAGCCATCTGGCCACTCTCATGGATTTAGACACAAGTCAAGATCCGCACTGACAAAACAGCAACCAAGAGGCGTAGCCTTTTTGATGAGAGAATACAAGGAAGGCCAGCAGGCTCTAGTAATCGTAGATCCAAGACAGCACAAATCATTACCACACAGAAGATACCACGGTAAAGTGGGAACAATCACCGCAGTGGGAAGACGTGCAGTAACTATTGATGTCAAGCTAGGTAACAAGACGAAAACCTTAATCACTAGATTGGACCATATCAAACCGTTTGGTGTGAAATAATGGAACAAGTAAAGAAAAGCCAGCCAATTTCATTGGCCGAGGTAAAAGAGATTTTGGAAAAAGAAGACGCTGACAAAATGGATCAGATTCAGCGATGGACTCATGATTATGTTACCAAGTTTGCCAAGCTTGATGCTAAATCTGCAAAGAAAGTCAGGCAAGAGCTCAAAAAAGAATGCGGACTGACAGAAGAAGAGGCAGTTGAAATTGTCAATATCATGCCAACAACACTGGCAGAACTTCGTGCATTCACATTCGGATGGAAAAAGCTCATCCTAGCAGAAACACTAGAAAAAATTCTCAATATTATCAAGGGGAATTCTTAGGAAAACAGTGAATTTTCTTGGAAAGGAGTTTTGCAGCACCACGCAAGTATGAAGAATATGCGTATGTCTTGGACTATGTAACCCGAGGACGCGCAACTACGGTACGCGGACGTGAAGGAATTATCATTACAGCCATAGGCGAAGACAGATTAACATTGCTTGAAGTTTTGGGAATGGATGGCACATCATTTGAAATCGGCGAGAGAATCTACATTGGCAAAGAAGGCAGAACCAAGATTACATCTGTTCTTGGAAAACTAGAACACACACACATTTCAGCAGCTGCGCAAAGTGAGCTAAAAAATGTCATCACGACTATAGTAACCAACAATGAGAAAAGATTTGTAGATTACATCAATAATGCACAACCACTAACTCCGAGAATTCATGCACTAGAATTGATTCCAGGAATTGGTAAAACCTACATGAAGACAATTCTTGAAGAACGTGAAAAGACAAAGTTTTCCAGCTTTGCAGACTTGCAGGAACGAGTCGGACTCAAAGAGCCAATGAGGCACATCATAGACAGAATTATGGATGAAATCACTGGCGAAGTCAAAGTGACTTTATTTGTCAAAAAATAGGCGCCAGAGACTGGGACAACACTTTCTCAAATCTTTTGCAATAGCAACCAAGATAGTCGAGTCGACACAAATCACGCCAAAGGATACTGTACTAGAGATAGGAACTGGACCTGGAATTCTGACGCCTTTGTTATGTAAGCAGGCAAAGTCAGTTGTTACCATAGAGGCAGACGAGTCGTTGTATTCTGATGCAATTTTGAAATTCTCAAAAATCTCAAATTTGGAGATAATGTACGGCGACGGTTTTGATTCAGATGTTGATTTTACCATATTTGTCTCAAATCTACCATATTCTGAAAGTAAAAGAGCAATAGAGTGGCTAGCGCAGAGAAAATTCAAGCGGGCTGTTGTAATGGTCCAAAAGGAATTTGCGGACAAGCTAGTAGCAAAAGGACGCGATATTCACGCAATTACCATACTAGCAAATCACTGCTTTGATGTGGAAACTATAGTCAAGGTAGGCAAAAACAATTTCTCCCCTCCACCAAAGGTTGATTCCGTTGTATTGAGATTAACTCCAAAAAAACAGATCACACAAGATCTGATTGATTCTGTGGAAAAACTCTTTTCGCAGAGACGAAAGACCATATCCAACATAGCAAAATCCTTTGGAAAATCCATACAATCAGATAAAAGACTAGAACAGCTCACACCTGAAGAGATAATCAAAATTGCAAAGCAACTCTAGGTATGATCCTGCAGAGGACACGTTTTTCCTAGCAGATTATATCCAAAACGAAAAAGGAAATGCGGCGCTAGAAATAGGAACCGGCTCTGGCTATCTGACAAAAATTTTAGAAAAAAACTTTAATTTTGTAATAGCTACTGATATCGATTACAATTCTATTGTAACACAGAATGAGCCAATTCAGAATGGCATATGCTGTGTGAGTGCAGAAGCGTTAGGTATGCAATTTGATTTTATCATATGTAATTTACCGTATCTTCCTTCAGATGGAATCCAAGATAGGACAGTTGATGGTGGAAAGGAAGGCCTGGAAATTCCAATCCAGATAATAAAATCTGCAAAATACCGACTAAAGCCAGGCGGAAAGATGCTATATCTTACATCGTCTTTGGCAAATTACACCAAATTGATCAGAGAAACCGAGTTACTTGGATTTGATGTACAGATACTGGCAAAAAAGAAACTGTTCTTTGAAGAGCTAATTATTGTAAAAGCAGAATTATCTTCTTAGCTTTGTCTTTGCTATTTTGCAAATTTCATCAGTCATTTGTTGCGTTGTAGCTGTTCCACCTATATCGAATGTGACTGCTTTTCCTTCATTGATTACCTGTTCAGTAGCTGCAAAGATTGCATTTCTAATGTCTCGCTCGCCAAGATACTCGACCATCCATGCACCTGACAGAACAGCTGCAGTTGGGTTTACCTTGTTTAGTCCTTTGAATGATGGAGCACTTCCATGGGCAGCTTCGAACATCGCGTAATTGTCACCCATGTTTGATGAATACACTAAACCAATAGAGCCAATGATTCCAGATGCTAATTCAGATACAATATCCATGAACAGGTTTGTACTTGCCAAAACTGCGCCGTTGAACTGTGACGGATTTACCACCAATTGCTGCATCATGTTGTCAATGTAAATTTCTGAAACTTCCAGTCCTGGAACTTGAGCGCCTGCCTTGCATACCTCATCCCAAAATATGCCATCAGTCATTTTCAGAATGTTACGCTTTGTAATCGCAACAAACTTGTTCATGTTGTAATTTTTTGCCCAATTCATTGCAGAGCCGATGAATCTGCGACATCCTGGACGTGTAATCTTTCTAATAGCAATCGCCGCATCTTCTGTCAGCTGAACTTCTATGCCTGTGTAGAGTCCTTCTGTTGCCTCTCTAAAGCAGACAAAATCCAAATCGTGATTTGGAGTTACTCGCTTGTATGTCTTGATTGGTCTAATGTTGGAATATAGCTCAAATTTCTGTCGTAGTGTAACTGCAACGCTTCTTGGAGCACCAGGCTTTGGTATTGTTGTAGTCGGGCCTTTGAAACACGCATTTGTTGATTCCAATAATTTCATCGTACTTTCAGGAATGTAAGTTGGGTCTTTTTCGCCGTTTTTCTGCCACTGCTCAGATCCTGCATCAGCTAGTACTAGCTCGACTTGAGAGTTGCACTCTTTGAGGACCTTTATCATGGAATCTACTACTTCTGGTCCGATGCCGTCTCCTTTGATCACGGTTGCTTTTTTGCCCAATTCAGCTTTTTTGGGCAGATTTTGATTATTTAACTCTAAGTTCAAAAGAAAACTACATTAGCATAATTTCCAAAACCAAATCATAATGATTATCGTACAATTATCGGATATCCATGTGGGCTCACAGTTCAAAGAAGAGACATTCGAGCAGGTAATAGAGGAGGTAAACGAACTCAAGCCGGATGCAGTAATACTGACTGGCGACCTTACAAATGAAGGACTATCCAAGGAATATGAAAAATGTAAATCCTTCATTGAAAGGCTTGATACCAAAAAAATAATCGCATTACCTGGGAATCACGATTATAGAAACACCGGTTATCTGTTGTTCAAAAAACATTTTCCGTTTGAAACGGTAAACGATCTTGGAGAGGGAGTTATTGTAGTTACTATAGGTACTGCAAGACCGGACAGAGATGAAGGCGAAGTTGGATACAGGCAAAATCTTTGGCTGGAGAGAACCATGAAAAAATATGAAAATAAAACAAAGATTTTGGCAATGCATCATCATTTGGTGGGAATTCCAGATACCGGCTCTGCACGAGTCGAAGTAATTGATGCAGGCGATGTTCTAAGAACTATCTTGGCAACCAAGGTGAATTTGGTATTATGTGGTCATAAGCACAGGCCATGGATTTGGAATTTCAAGGGTTTATCAATAGTAAACGCAGGAACTGCATCCTCTGAGCGAGTTCGAGGATTGTTCGAGAACACCTACAATATCATTACAATAAAAAACAAGAAAGTTCACGTAGACCTCAAAATAGTCGGCGGCAAAAAAATCCCGCTAGAGAGCATAGTAGAACACTATACTCGTTCTGGCGAAGAATAACGACTGAATTTATTTACAGACTGATATTTTCAGACCTTGAGCGGGGGTCGCCTAGCCTGGTAGGGCGTGGGATTGCTAATCCCATGTCCGTAAGGACCCGTGGGTTCAAATCCCATCCCCCGCGCTTTTTCAAATCCTTAAATTTAATAGACGACTAGCAAGCC
>RHCX01000077.1 GCA_010028495.1 Nitrososphaeria archaeon
TAGAGATTAATGAAATTGCACAAAAACATAACCTAGTTGTAATTGAAGATGGAGCTCCCGCATTAGGTGCAATTCATAAGAACAAAAAAGTTGGAAGCATCAGTACAGTGACTGGTTTTTCCTTTGGCCCAGACAAGAATATGAACACTGGTGAGGGTGGAATGATCGCAACTAACGATGTTGAGCTTGCAGAAAAATGCAGAATTCTACGAAAAAACGGAGCTGAAAAACGCTATTACCATACCTATATCGGTTGGAATGCAAAGATGCAAGATCCTGTAGAGACTAGGATAAACTTTCCACCGGTACACCTACAGCCAGTTTATAGAAAGATGTTCGGTACAAAGGAAGGAATGTTCCCAATAGCAGAAGAGATGGCTGGGAGGACTCTAGGATTACCAATATTTCTAAAAATTACATCGGAACAACAAGAAATGATCACAGAAATAATAACTGGTTCAGTAAGAAACTGATCATGTACACAGGCAAAAAAGTCCTAGTTACTGGAGGCACTGGAATGATCGGTTCTCATTTAGTTGAGCAATTACTGGAAAGGGGTGCAAAGGTTAGAAGCATTGTGCATCAAAGAAAAATTCCAGACGAGATTAAGAATAAAGGAGTTGAGTTTCTAGAAGGAGATCTAGGAGATAGTGAATTTAGTGATAGAGCAGTAAAGGGAATGGATTTTGTTTTTCATTTAGCTGCATTTACTGGTGGTCTTGGCAGAACAAGCATACATCCAGCAAGTACACTTACACCAAACCTCATCATGGACGGAAATGTTTTGGAATCAGCAAGAAAGGAAAACATTGATCGCTTTTTGTATGCAAGCTGTACGTGTGTTTATCCCAACATGGAAAAAGACTTGACTGAGGATGATGCGTGGACAGGCAATCCACCTGCAGTACACGCATCATACTCATGGTCCAAAAGAATGGGCGAAATGCAATCAATAGCATATCACAAAGAATATGGAATGAAGGTCGCAATTGTTAGGCCATCTAACTCATACGGCCCAAGAGATAGTCTAGATCCACAAACAGCACATGCATTAGGAGCACTGATAATTAAGGCGTTGCAGAAAATGAATCCCTTTGTGATTTGGGGTGACGGTAAACCAGTACGTGAATACATCTACGCAGGAGACGCTGCAGAGGGAATGCTTGCAGTAATGGAGAAATATTGTGTAGGAGACCCAATAAACCTAGCAAGCGGAGAATATCTCAGTATAGAAGAGCTAGCAAGAAAGATAATCTCACTTTGCAATTACAAGCCAGAAATAGCATTTGACAAAACAAAGCCCTCAGGCCAACTAAGACGTGTGCTTTTGAACAACAAATCCGAGAACAAGATTGGGTTCAAGGCCAGGACTTCCATGGAAGAAGGCCTTGCAAAAACTCTAAAATGGTATCAGACAAACACTCAGAGTGGATAAGTCATTGAAATTTGCAGATAGGCGTGTTCTAGTCACTGGGGGAGCTGGCTTTATTGGCTCAGAGGTAGTGAATCAGCTTTTGGCAGAAGGCGCCAAAGTCACCATTCTAGACAATTTTGCGTCAGGAAAACGGGAATACATTCCATCGCACAAACGTGTTCAGGTTGTCAATGGCGATATGATGAACGAAAAAGACGTCAGAAAAGCAGTCAAAGATCAGGAAGTAATCTTCAATCTTGCAGCATTACCATTCATTCCAGATTCTTATCACTATCCAGTAGATTTTTTCAAAACAAATACGATAGGAAATCTCAACGTTCTTTGGGAAGCAATTAGATCAAAAGCGACCGAAGTATTTGTTCAGATTTCAACAAGCGAGGTTTATGGTTCAGCCCAATTCACCCCCATGGACGAAAATCATCCAACTGCACCATATTCAACTTATGCAGTAAGCAAACTTGCTGCAGATAGAGCCACGTTTACATTACACAAAGAGAACGGGATTCCAATAGTAGTCATAAGACCATTCAATACTTACGGTCCAAGATACACACAGCCATACATAATTCCTGAAATCATAAATCAGATACTAAACGGTGCAACAGAGCTTTCTCTGGGTAACGTCAATGCCACTAGAGACTTTACATTTGTCGGTGACACTGTCAATGCATTCCTAAGAGCGGCCACGGAAAAGAAAGCAATCGGCGAGATAATTAACGTGGGTTCTGGTACAGAGATTAAGATTTTAGATCTCGCACAAAAAATTGCAAAAGTTTCTGGCAAAAAAGTAAAGATAAAGATCGATGAGAGCAGACTAAGGCCTTATGATGTGAATAGACTCATTTGTAATAACACTAAAGCTCAGAAACTGCTAAAATGGAAGCCAAAAGTGTCAATCGAATCTGGACTAAAGATCACATTTGATTGGGCAAAGAAGAACAAGGTTAGTTTCAATGCACCTTTCAAAAGATGGTATTACAAAAACTCGGACTAGTCTGATAGTCCACCGCTTATTTTTAATGCCGACTAGTCTGATAGTCCACCACTTATTTTTAGTGCCACAAATCCAACAACTACGCCATACCACAATGTGAAAATTCTTATCAAAATTCCAAGTGCAAATGCAATAGAGAGATTAATTCCGCTCAGACTTAGCAGTCCGGCGATACTACTTTCTGCCACACCTACACCGCCTGGGATAAACGATGCCGCACCAATTATGATAGATGATGAATAAATTGATACTATTTTGATTATCTCAAGACTGTCAATGCCTACTGCCCTTAACACAAAATATGAGCTGATTCCCATCAATATCCAAAAGCAGACAGAAATTATTGTAGAGATAACTAATGTCTTTTTATTCAACGACATCTGGATCGTATCAAATGATTCCGCAATTGGATCTGCCAATTTTGAAGCAAACTTTACTCTTTTGATCAGATTTAGTGTCTTGTTGAACATTTTTTTGGACTTTAAAAGTAAGAAAATCAGTATGAGTGCAATCGAGGCAATAATTGGTACGTAGATGTTGATGTTTAACAGCCAAAATCCGATAATTGAGACAATTATTGCCCCGGTCAAATCAAAAAGTCTTTCAACTATGACCAACGGCGCTGTTTTAGTCACAGGAACATCAAATTTGTTTTTCAGTAATTGTGACTTGATCAGCTCGCCTAATTGCCCTGGTGTTGCAGACATTGAAAAACTTGCTATGTATACAAGAAAACTTTGTCCGTAAGGAATCGAAATGCCATTATTTTTTAATAGTATTGTCCATCTCAGGAATAAAATACACCAGCTACCAGTAACCAAGGACAGTATTATTGGAAGATAAGATATTTGAAAACTAGATATTTTATTGAGAATGGTATTAAAATCAGATATCAGTAAGAAAATCGCGTATGCTACTATCGCAATTATAACACCAATCAGAACTTTGTTTATGTGTGACAATGTAATGACATCTAACGCATGCCAACAGTCATTATTGATGTATTTTTGAAGTTATTTTTTGTAAGAATATTTCTACCATCAAAGATCAATAATGGTTTTGATGTTTTGGAAAAAGACGCCTTGTTGAGCTTGACATACACTTTGTGATCCGTCGATATAAAGATAAGACTTGCTCCTTGCACTACAGATTGCAAGTTGTTGGATAATTTGACAGATGGCGGAAGATTGGCATCATACTCAATGTATGGATCGTGCACCATGACTTTGCATCCATGCTTTAAGAATTCATCAATTACTGTGTAACTAGGCGATAATCTAGTATCAACTACTTCGCCTCTGAACGCCAGTCCCAATACTGCAATTTTAGCATTTTTTGGTTTGATGTGATATTTGTTTAGCAGTTCAAGGGAGTCTGAAACGCATTTTATTGGCATTCGATCGTTGATTTTTCTAGAGAATTCTGTGAGTTTGACATGCATATTCATTTTTCTTGAGGCATTGATAATGAATTGTGGATACACTGGGATGCATAGCCCTCCGACCCCAGTTCCAGGATAATGAAGATGGCAATATGGTTGGGAGTTTGCGCCAACTGCCAGTTCGTTTGCTAGTGCAATGTTAACATCTCGATATATACCTTCAAACAATTTTTCTGCCTCTGCAGATTCTAAAGTAGACATGCTTAACACGCCTTTTTTGGAAATAATCTTCAAAAGACTCTCTGCGAACTTGAGGCTATTTTGTCCAAACCCAGAGACAATTGCTGGATAATTGGATTCAATATCTTGTAAAGCACGTCCTTCGTATATTCTCTCAGGGTTATAGATAAGATAGAAATCTTTGTCTACACATAGTTTACTTTTTTCCAGTATAGGTCCAATGATTTTACGTGTGGTTCCAGGAGGAATAGATGGACATATGATTACAGCATCATTTCTCTTTAATCCATATGAGATTTTTTTTGCAACCGCAAGTAATGCAGATAGATCTATTTTGTTATTTTTTAGTGCCACTGGAACTGCGACTATTTTTATGTGTGAATCATGAGAAGCCTTTTTGCCATCCGACGTGATAGTGAGTGTTCCGTTTTTTAGCGCTTTTGTGAAAATTTGGGAGATAAATGGCTCCTTTGTATGAGACGTTCCTGCACGTATCTGATCTAAAAGCTCGGATGATATGTCAACGCCAATGACTTTAGCTCCAGCTCTTAACCATGCAGCTGCAATAGGAGCACCGACATTTCCAAGTCCATAGACAGAGATTATTTTTTTATGAGAAATGATGTCAGAAATTATTTGTGACAATAATGAGATAGATTTTCAGATAGTAATTTAACTTATCTTCTGTTCAGCTAACAATATAATTTCATGTTATCGAAAGACAAGATCAATTGGTAACTGAACTAATATAGGACAGCGGATTCTTAATAATGTTGAAAAAATATTATGTGATTTTTTCTCTAGTTTTTGTATTAGCATTTTCATATGGATTATTCGTTGGGGCTTACAAGATTTTTCCATTTGATGTGATTAATCATACCAAGGAAGTGATCTTTGGAGATAAAGCAAGACCAGAACACACCATCATCAACAAGTTCTCATATGATACCAATGTGAAAAATCTAATCAGAATTCATAGTGAGCAAGACATTACAAACAAGCGAAATGATCTTATCAATTATGTGTGGAGCGGTCATGGTTTGCCAGAATCAGCCATGCCTCAGAATGTTAAGGAAAACATTAGTGACTCCAGATATCATGATTTGACAAATCTTCAGAGAATAGACAAGATAACATATGAGATGGATTATGGAGTAAACTCTATATCTTACATGTTTGTTCCAAAGGAATCAAACAA
>RHCX01000078.1 GCA_010028495.1 Nitrososphaeria archaeon
TACAAAAACGTCCAAAACACCAAACATCGATAACCTGATCAAAAAGGGAGCATATTTTGAACAAATGATTGTATCTGCAGATGCAACGGACCCAAGCTTGGGCTGTATCTTTACCGGAAAATATCCATTCATGACTGGAATATCATTATATGATAACCATCAAAAAGCCTCCAGGCTGTTTGATGTGTTGGCAGATCACGGATATGGCAGACATTGCACAATTCCTGACAAGTCTTTTTTTAAAACACTAACCAGACAATTTGAAGATCATGACACTTATTCTGTCGATCCTTACATATTGTTGGATCAGGGAACTGGAAAACAAATCATTGACAAACTAGAATCTAAAATGCAAGAGCCTTGGATATACTATGTTCATTTGATGGATCTTCATCCTACTGGTGGAAAATTTGTCTTTTCCCCAATGTTTGATTCTGAACAATATGGATCTTCTACGTATGAGAGAACTGTTTCATCCATTGATATGTGGATAGGCAAAATTCTAGAAAAAATTAATCTTGATAATACAATATTGATTCTTACTGCTGATCATGGGGATTACATACCAATAACTGGCAAAAAAATAAGCGAAATAAAAACAACCCAGAATGTATTTAGAAAAATAAAACACTTGACTCCGCAACTAGAACCTTTGGGATTGAAATTATTCTTATTCATACAGAAATTGGCAATCAAATTCCGCAAACGTAAACTGGCAAAAACTTTGGATGAATATGGCTTGCGTACTCTTGGGAAAAGAACAGATGGCGGATTGTATGATGAAATTGTTAATGTTCCGCTACTTGTTGCTGGTGGTCCAATAAAGACCGCCCAAATAATATCTCAGCAAGTACGCTCTGTAGATATTTTTCCCACAGTTCTTGATCTAGTGGAAAAGAATTTGGAAGATGTTATAGACGGAAAAAGTCTTCTGCCAACACTTGCTGGAAACTCTGAAAAACTACCTGTGTATATAGAGAGTGCCTCAACTGATCCAAACACACCAGGATTGGTTGTGGGAATAAGAACTTCAAAGTACAAGTATTTCAGATCGCGAAACGGGCAAGATGGCAAAACATTCCTTTTTGATCTTCAAAATGACCCACTAGAAAAATCAAACATTGCATCAAGTAATCAAGAAATTGTAAAAAACATGGAAGAGATACTGCAAAGCTTACTTGTAAAATCTCCTCAACAAGCAAAAGATTCACTAAAAAAACTCATAGCAAAAAAGAAAGCAAATCTCTCTCTTCAAGAATAAGGCATTTAACCCACATGAATAAACCAACGCTATGTCAGATCAAAGAAAATCAATCACCATATCTGATAAATTATACTCGATTATCAGCGAGAGAATAAAAAATCCAGTTAATGGGTTTGATTCTGTTGAGGCATATGTAGACTATGTGTTGGAAGAAGTTCTTGTAGATGATGAAAACTCTGTAGATGCACAAGAAAAGAAGAGAATCCAAGAAGAATTAAAAAAACTTGGCTATGTGTGACAGAATGATATTTAATTCATCATTTTATTGATACTAACATAATTTGACAAATCCTACTAGATCTGAACGTAGTATATTTACTTCAAAAGCTGATGTATTGGAATATCTTCAAACCAAGTTAAATAAATCAAAAATTGAGAAATTAATTCATTTCACTGTACAAGAATGGAAAGCAAATCCAAGATCGATCGTAAATGAAATTCAACAATATTTTTCTAAATCAAAGTTTTTGATAGTGAGAAGCTCGGCACTTGGAGAAGACTCTTTGGAAAGCTCCTACGCTGGAGTCTATGAAAGTATACTCGACGTACTACCAGATTCTGAACAGTCAATAAAAGATGCAATCAACTCTGTAGCAAAATCATATGTAGCAAAGAACAATCACAATCAAAAAAACCAAATTCTAATCCAAAATCAAACAGTCAACATCATGACAAGCGGTGTTGTGTTTACAAGAACACCTGACGTTGGCTCTCCATATTATGTGATAAATTTTGAAGATGGGGGCTCTACTACTGGTACAACTCATGGTCTTTCCAATAACATGCTCAAAATTTATCGAAACACCAAACAAAAACTAGAAAAAAAATGGGATTTGCTCTTAGATGCAATAAAAGAAATAGAGTCTATTCTTGATACGGATCTTCTGGACATAGAATTTGGTATAACAAAATCATATCAAATAGTTGTTTTTCAGGTTAGACCGCTTACATCAGTTAAGCAAGAGCTGCCAAAAAATCTAGATAAAAAAATCTCGCAACTCATAAAAATGAACCAAAACTTATTTTCAAAACTGAACAAGACAAAAAGACATGTTTCTGGAAAATACACATTATTCTCTGACATGTCTGACTGGAATCCCTCTGAAATAATTGGAGACAACCCAAACTATCTTGATTATTCTTTGTATGACTATCTAATCATGAATGATGCGTGGCATAGAGGAAGGAGTCAGATCGAATATCACGATGTAAATCCTTACAAACTGATGATAAAATTTGGTAACAAACCCTATGTCGATATACGTGGGAGCTTCAACTCACTGATATCAAAAGAACTTGATAAAAAATTAAAGGAAAAACTACTCAATTATTTTCTCAACAAATTATCCAAAAATCCGCACCTGCATGATAAAGTTGAGTTTGAAATTCTTTTCACTTGCTATGATCTAACTATTGAAAACAGACTACGAGAACTCTTGCACAATGGGTTTACCAAGAATGAAATCGCACAAATAAAATCAATTGTTTTGAAACATACCAACCTTATTTTGACAAAATATGAAAAAACTCTTCAACAGTGTAACTTGTCTTTGGACAAACTTGATTCTAGCCGTGCTAAAATATTATCAAACTTAACAAAGTCTGCAGATTACAAAGCCAAGCTAAATACCGCGCAACTATTGCTTTCTGATTGTAAAAAGCTAGGAACAATCCCATTTTCTAATATGGCCAGAATTGCATTCATTGCAACTGCAATACTCAATAGCCTAGTGAAAACAAAACATCTGAATTCAGATTCTGTATATTCTATAATGCAAACCATTAGCACACCACTGTCAGAATTCCAAAATGATCTGATTGCTTATCATGACAAAAAACTAAGCTATTCGGATTTCATCAAAAAATACGGTCATCTAAGGCCTGGAACATATGATATTACGGCCATGCGATATGACAAAACAAATTCGTATTTCAATATGGATTTTAAAAAGCCTAGAAGACACAAAAATGTAACTCTTACAATAGACTACAAAGAAATATTCAAAAAACATGGCTTGGATACCAGCGTTGACTTTCTTTTCTTTCTAAAAGAAGCAATAGCGAAAAGAGAATTCGTGAAATTTTCCTTTACAAAGAATTTGAGCGAGGCAATGGAGCTAATAGCGGACGCGTGTAATGAAATTGGATTTACTAGAGACGATATAGCGAATCTAGATCTAAAATCTATAATGAGTGATTACAAAACCGTCTCAAAAGCACAACTGCAACAAACATGGAAAAACAAGATTTCAAAAAACAAGCAGAAAAAAATAATCTACAGTTTTCTAGTGTTACCACCACTGATCACATCATCTTCTGACTTTGAGATCATCAAATATTATTCTGCAAAACCAAACTTCATAACGGAAAAATCCATCTCGTCAGAAATCATAGTCCTTGATGATTCCAAGGCCAAATCTGATCTGAAAAACAAGATAATTTTGCTAGAAAACGCGGATCCTGGTTACGATTGGATATTCACAAGAAATCCAAGCGGACTAATTACAAAATATGGTGGGGTTGCGTCTCATATGTCAATTAGATGTGCAGAGCTTAACCTTCCTGCCGCAATAGGATGTGGTGAAATCATCTATGAACAATTACTGCTTTCATCCAAGGTTTTACTTGATTGCAAAAACAAACAAATCATAATCTTAGAGCACGAAAAAGATGATCAATATGTTGAAGAACGTAGAGTCTTGAAGAGCTTGGGCTATATCAGATAAACGTAGCACTTGATTGAATATGTTAAATAATTCATACATCATACTTGGTCGTGGTTACTAAGCCGAAAATTGCAATATCGTTAAGAATTGTTAATGCTGCAAACTATGATGAAAAGCGTGATGCATTAAGCCATGATTGGCCGGTTTTTCTAGAAAAATTAGGATTTAACCCAATTTTTGTGCCTAACACTCTATCCGATGTGGCCTCATTCCTTCATGATATGAAAATTGATGGCATTGTACTATCTGGGGGTGATAACATTGGTGACACACCAGAACGGGATAAAACTGAAACTAGCATGCTAGAATTTGCAATCAATAACAAAATCCCACTAGTTGGCATATGCAGAGGAATGCAAGTGATCAATGATTATTTTGGTGGAAAAATTGAACAATCCACAAACAATGTGCATGTGGGAAAACATCATCTAGTATCGATAAGTAACAAAAAACTTTCAACTCTACTGCACACCGTATCAATGCAAGTCAATTCCTATCATTATAACCTAATTCGAACAAATACTCTTGGCAAAAATCTAGAACCGTTTGCTGTAACGCAAAACGATGGCACCATTGAAGGATTTGTTCATAATACAATGCCTGTAATGGGGATAATGTGGCATCCAGAACGAGAACAAAATACCTCTAATCAATTATTGATAAAGGCCATACTACAATCTAATATCAAATGAAAGCAATAATTCTTGCAGCTGGAGAGGGGAAGCGTCTCAGACCGCTGACTGATAATATTCCAAAATGCATGGTCAATCTTTTTGGAGTATCTTTGCTTCAAAGACAGGTTGATATTTTTAGAAAATCTGGAATTGATGATATATCTGTAATAACTGGATATCGATCTGATAAGATCAATATTCAATCGGTGCGCTATTTTCACAATGATAAATATGACACAACAAACATGATCGAAACCCTGTTTTGTGCAAAAGAAGTGATGTCTGGAAGTGTAATTGTGTCATACGGAGATATTGTCTTTCAAAAAAACGTCCTTGAAAAACTAGTACAATCCAATGATGATTTTTCAATAGTCGTCGATAAAAATTGGTATGAATATTGGAAAACAAGATTTCCAAATCCTTTGGATGATGCAGAAAGCCTTCTCATCGATGAATCTGGCTATATAGCCGACATAGGCCAGA
>RHCX01000079.1 GCA_010028495.1 Nitrososphaeria archaeon
CAACAGCTCCTATCAGTGCACCAAAGACAACTATAGAATACAAGTAACCGATGTCTACTGTCTCAGCCAATAGGTCTCCGGCTGCAGTTCCTAATGCGAATGTGAATAAAATGGCAAGCCAGTAAAATCCCTCTCTTTTGCTTGTAACGATTGTGTGTATTGATAACGTCTTTTCTTTCTTGTACCAAACAGCAAAGATTACTGCAAGTATTACTGCAAAGGATGCTGTGCTAACCTCCAAACTTACTCCAAGTTCATCAGTCAAATTGTCTGTGATTAGAGTGCCTACAATGCTTATTAGAACAACTGCGAGCCAGTAAAGGCCAGGAATGTATTTTTTAGATTTGAATTGAAATGCTAGTGTCACTGCAAGTATTATTCCCATGATAACCGTTACACCATCAAGTCCAAAATTCATAGTTTCATTCAAGAAATCTGCAGCGGTTTCACCTACAGTAGTGCATAGTACTTTGATCACCCAAAAGTATAATGTAATTTCAGGAACCTTGTTTAACATCTGTCGTACACCAGATGAATTATTTTCGTCTTTTACATCATTCATTGTACAAACCACTTTTATTCATTAGTAAGAATAAATCAGAGAAATCTTTTTTCATTCAGTTCGAATTTCTTGTTTAATGATATAACGTTTCTAATACATTCAACTAATTGAAAGCAAATTTTTCTGCAAAAAAGATCTTGTATTATTTTTTCAGATAGATGATTGTATTAATTTGTAGAACTTGTTATCTTCTCTTCACTATTGCTACAAAGAATAGTACCAATATGCCAAGCGTTATGGCAGATCCAAGTATGTCCATATCAAAATCCCCTAGCAATTTGATAGATTCTTCCGCATATTCCAAAAACAGGCTTACTGCGAACAGGCCGAATGCGCCTGCAGCATAAAGAATTTTTTTCAGTCCGGTATTTTTGAATGCCAGTATGGATAGACCCAATAGTAACAAAGAGAACCCCATTATTCCTAGGTCAAGTACGCTTGAAATGTCAAAACCTCCAATCTGCAGTAGACTCGTGCTCAGGATCATATGTCTTCATCCCCTCTAAAAGACAGAAACATTTCAGCTAATCTGTTGCTCCATTTGTCCCAGATTGAGGAGTGATATTGCTTCATCAAGGATATTACGTGCTCAGTGTTGCCTGAAAAGACATATCTTTTGAATTTGCCATCCCGTTCTTCCGTTATTATCCCAAGACTGACAAGATTACTGATGTGCCAGTTGACTGACGGTGCAGATATTTGGATTGCCTTTGCTATTTCCATTTGATTCGGATTTTTATGCTCAATGATATACATTAGAATGTCTCTTTCAGTTTCTTTGTTGAGTATTTTTAATAGATTTTTTTCATTTTCCAAAAACATGCCAACACGGAAATAATTTCTATGAAGACTGTGTTTATCAGAAGTAATTTTTCCATTTTTTTCAAGTAGATTAAGATGATACTGTAATGTCCCCATTGATAGATTCAATTCCCTTTTGATTTGTCTGAGATGGCATCCGGGGTTATTTTCAATGAATTGCAGAATTTTATCTGTATTGTCTTGATCATCTGTATTCATTGTTTTCTTTGTAGTACTTGATAAAATAAATGCAGACATCCAACATGCTGATTGCCTAATCAGACGATTTAATCCTTGTAATACATTCAGCTAACTGAATAATATGATGACATAGTTTTCGATCCTGTGAAATTATCAAAAACAAAGACGCTTAGAGAATCGTCTCACATTTGTTTTATACTTTTTTCCCGTATGTAATCTAATGACCATACAGAAAACAATAGGAGTCCTAAGCACCTTAGTGCTGATAGCAATGCTAATCATTTCCCCTACCGCTGACCACGCATTTGCTTCACATGCAAAAACGAGCAAAACAACTTCTGAAACAAAGCCTATCTCGAAGAAACCGTCCATATCAGACAGAAACTTGAAGACCGAAGCCCGACACAAGAACCTCAAAACAAAGGACTAGGACTCCTGTTTTCTTGTTTAATTATTTTTTGAGTTTGTAATACGAAATCAATGAAAAATAAATCTTGTAAATCAAACTCAACTATTAACAAATCCTCAAAAGTTTAATAAAAATTCAAAAAAATTGAGTTGACGCGCTAGAACAGATACGGCTAACACCTTCTGGCCCGCCACCTAAAATATTATTTATCTTTAGAATTAGATTTTCTTATGAAAGATATAGAAATTATTCTTCAAGATAAGAACATCAAACCAAACACAGACATTATTGGCACAGTCAGAGTGAATTATTCTGGAAAATTTGACAGCATTGTAATAAACACACAAATTCTTGGCTCCAATGATCTGATGCTTTTTACCTCATGTAACGGCAAAAAAATATCGCAGCGAAGCTCGCGTCTTTTTATCAGCAAGGACACAATGCAGCAAAACAAGGCTGACTTTACTGCAATGATTACCTTTGAACCCACACAAAAACACGACGTCAAGTTCCGTGCGTCCATCATAGAACAACACAAAGAAGTAGAAAATGATGTTATTTTTGCTAGCTTTTCCTAGAATCTCTGTTTTGTGACTTCTAGGCTTCCCTTCATCCATGGGTGCGGCTGGCAGTGATATGATATCTTGGCATCCTCTGTGAACAAGAATTCGTATGTAGCACCAGGCTTGACAACTCCAGGTGAGCCAAAGTTTCCTGAATAGCTATCTTCGTATTCTTTATCAGGAGTTACTGTGTGTGCCGTTTCATCCTTGTTTGTCCAGATCACCTTGTTATCAATTCCAAGCTGGATTGGGACTAGTTTCGGTACAAAATTATCTTTTTGTTCAGGACTTGCAGAGCCAGGAATCATTTCAATATTTGTTGTTTGTACTGGCTCTAGGATTTCTTTTGAGACCTTTGGTTTTGCGGTAAGTTCTGGAAGATAATACAGTTGATAATAACCAATTCCAATCGATGCACCTACGATAATTGCAATTAATCCAATTCCATATGCATGACTGGATGTTGGTTTTCCGCTCAACGACTCTGCTGGCCGGTAAAAGTCTTATAAAGTTTGTTTAGTGTGATTTTCCTTTTGGGAGCTCTTTTGTCTTTTCAGATTCATGTTCTAGTTCTGGTGTCGGCGGCGGTGGTGGAGGTCTTTTTGCTTCACTTAATGCATATCTATACACATGGAACATTCCTGCAAATACCATCAATATCAAACCGGTAAAGAATAACGACAAATTATTCAATCCCGTGATTGCCGCATTATACGCAGCGATATTCAGATAGACTTGGAACGCCAATAATCCAATAATAACCCAGTTGATCCATTTCTGCGAGAGATTGACCTCGGCTACCTTCTTTGGTCCCTTGTCCTTGTTTAGCTTGGCCTTTCTTTCCGCTTCTTGTGCCATTTTTATCATCATGTAGCTGAAGCCAAATCCTAGAGGCACAAGCAATATCATGACCAAATAGAAGAATATCGGATCGATGACCAGTCTCTGTACCAACGGTATTGTGGTGTCAGACGGGATATAGAATCCCCAGTATGTTGTGACCATAATTTGTGCAATTCCAGTGATTCCAAACGCCGTAATTAGCGGTCTGTCCTTCCAAGAGAATTTCTTGTATCTATCCATGAATGGTATTAGCAATAATGAGCCAATGAACAAGCCTGGCCAAAGCACACCTGTCACAAACTTGTCGTATTGAGTCCTAAGGAACGCATACAGTCCTGTCAGATACCATTCCGGCACGGTGATTCCAGGCGGAACGGTAGGCTCAAACTTGAATCCAAGATCGATTGGGAACACTCCTCCTGTAATCAGAATAGCGCCACCAATTGCCATTACCATTGGAACATCAAATACTATGAATCTCGGAAAGTGAACTGCCATTAATCCAAGCATTACCAGCGGCAAAAGGAATACATGTTGAGCATAGAATCTCAGCACAAAGTCCGTAAATCCAGAGCCAAACATTGCATCACGGATAGTAGGCCCAGCTATAGGTATAGAGTTAGTAAGCGATGCCGCAATACTGATTGCAAGTTCTGCCCTTTCGCTAAACAAAATATCATATCCAGTGAACGCCTCAAGTATAGTGACCGTACCTAGTATAATGCCAGTAACCCAGAGAATTTCGTTTCTAATTTTGTATCTGCCGCTAAAGTATTGATAATACATGTGCAGTATAGCCAAAAGCACCATTGCGTTAGAGCCGTGATAATGTATGTTTCTGATTTGGAATCCAAACGGCACTACATTGTTGATCTTTGCTACGCTATCCCATGCCCTGTCAAGTATTGGGAAATAATAGAACATGAGCAATGCGCCAGAAACGCCGAGAATTACAAACACGATAAACGTGAGCATTCCCAAAAATCCAAATGGGCTGACGAATCTAGCTGGGAATGAAAACTTGACTCCTGTGAATATAGTTCTCTCAAGTCCATCCCATATCCAATACAGGAACGATACCAGTCCGGTACGTCTACTTAACGAAACGGCCATATCCTACTACTCCATTGTCATTTGGTGAAAACTTTGCTGGTAAAATCCACAAATCTCCGTTGTTGTCCGCCTCCAAATCTAGCTTTGCAAGCGTATTAGATGGTGATGCTTGCAATGACGCTGGACCTGCAAATGCAGTTCCAGTTAACGGATTGTACATACTTCCATGGCACGGGCATTCGCCCCTTTTACGGCCTTCTTGTGGCCAGTATTTCCATAGACACCATAAATGCAAACACACCATACTGTATACTCTAAATGCAGTAGCATCTTTTGCCCCACCACCAAGTTCATCTGGAAGTCGAATAAACTGCCATTTTCTAAAGGATTCGTTATCAAGTACCTTGTCTCCAGTTGACGGATAAGTGACTACTTCGGCATGATTTACAGGAAAAGTGTTAACATTTGCCTGTCCACCATCAGGCAGTATAACTGGTACTTTCTCGATTTTTGCACTGTCCGGGTTTGGCATAAACTTGCCCCATGGAACAAATGGTGCAAATGTAAGTGCGGTTCCTGCGGCACCCATTAGCTTAAGAAAATCTCGTCGCGATAGCGTAGA
>RHCX01000080.1 GCA_010028495.1 Nitrososphaeria archaeon
TTTCCTGATGCCATTGTAGGGGACAGAACAGCAAGCAGTACATTGGACAGAGAATGATTGTCCTTGTTTGCATGCGGAGAATCTTTTTTGACGTAAAATGTTATGGATATGGATAGTGGCTTACCTTCGATCCTTTTTCGAACAGAGTCAATGTTTTTGCCAAGCTTGGTCTCTACCATGTCTTTAATTTTTTTCTTGTCCTCTTTGACGTTTTTGCCAGCAGTTGCTGGAATGAATCCTCGAGCTTGGATGTTTTGCAACAAAATGTCGCCCTTCATGATATACTTGGGAGAAATTCTCAATTTAAGCTAGGACTGCAAAGAAAATCTTAGCTGCTAGCTTGCACTTTTCATTCAAATTTGATCGGACGGTGCCCAAAGTGTGTAATGGTCTCATTTGCCCCATCCAGTAACTTTGGCAAGCCCAGCAACTTGTCTTGATTATCTCGGATGTTGCCCTTGAGCACATTGAGCCAGTGTATGTTTTGCTTGAGTAGCTTTCTGCGCTTGTTCTTTGATAGTTCTGATTCCTTGATTAGTTTTAGATTGGCAGAAATCTCGCACAATTTCACTAGAACTGCTTCCCATGGGTCTCATCTTTAGTAATGGATGTGACCATTACTGCAATATCTCGCCCAAATCTCTCAAATAACTCATCAAACGTGGATTTTGTCTGGGACAAAATAGCCGAGCAAAGAATTTGCTCATGAGTTATACCTATAGATTTTAGGCGAAAGACAACACCCATGCAAAATGGAATGTCTGCTTTTTTGAATCTGGCATAGGCCTCACACTCGTCCAGTGTGGCCATGAACAATTATCGAGTGTTGCCCTTTAGGTGTGGCATTACTTTGGATGCAAATTTGTCGATAGAGCCAAAGTAGTTTGAACCCCAGAATCGAATCACAAAGTGGTTTACGCCCGCCTTGACAAATCTCTCAAACACTGGAATTACGTCATCTGGTGTTCCTACGGCGACTGATGATCTTGCGATTGGGTCTGGGATTGTGGTTGCACCCTCTCTCATTTTTACGATCCAGTCCTGGTTGGACATGGAGTATTCTGTAAAGTATTTTTTGAAATCAAATCCTTCAATTGACTTGAGATTATGCACACGAAGAACCTCTGGCTTGAACAATGATACTTTGACGGCTTCTTTCATCTTTGCCCATGATTCCTCTGCGTCTTCTGAAAAGTAAACATCGATATCCAAAGCGTACTGGAAGTTTTCCTGCTCTTCTTTTGTTCTACCGTTTTCCTGCATTGATTTTTTGATTGTTGCTGCATGGTCTTCGAACAATTCTGGCGTGTATCCGATTGGCAGCCAGCCATCACCATATTTGCCAGTCATTTGCAGAGTGCGTTGTCCGCCTGCTGCCATGTATGTTGGTGGATGTGGTTTTCTAATCGGCTTTGCCTGGAGGCATGCCTCGGTTAACTCGTAATATTTTCCCTTGAAATTTACTGTATGATCTGGTGATGATTCGTATAACAATTTGATAACTTGGAGCTGCTCTTCCCACTTCGAAACTGGGTTGTCAAATGGAATGTTGAATTCTTTGAGGTTCTGCGCTTCTCCTGCACCAATACCTAGTGTTCCTCTGCCCTTTGAAATCCTGTCGAGTGTTATAGCTGCTAGTGCAATGTTTGATGGGTGGCGTCGAATTGCATCTGTGACACATGTTCCTAGTTCCACATTTTGTGTAGTTGCTGCAATTGCAGATAGCATTACCCATGGGTCCAATACGGTTGCCTTGGTCCACTGTGGTACATTGGAATGGTCCATGTACCAAATGGAATTGTATCCTACTCTGTCTGCCAATAAACAGGCAGTCAAAATCTGGTCTTCAGAAAATCCCGCTCTTGCTACGTTGAGTCCATTTTGGATTCCAAACTTTAGCATATTTTTTTTTGATCAGAGCCGAGCTATTTAAGTTTAGTAAATTTGGCGGAAATCGTGATAAAAATTGAACAAAAATGGAATTCTTATAATTTCCAGTCTACAATATCTTGAAGACACTTGATGACGTCCTGCTTTGTTACTGGCAATGGGTTTGGATCCAGATGACCCTTGTCTGTCATCACTGTGTCTGCTGCCTGGTCTAGTGGTGTCTTTAGCGACATTTTCTCGAACTTCATTTTCTCTACGATTTCTTTGAACTGCTCATAGAAAATTGACTTGTTGAATTTGTGTGCAACTGTTGTACACGATGACAGTGAATATCCGTGAGCCACTCCCTCGTTTGAGAACACATAGGACAATGCGTGACCAAGTGTTGTGGAGCAGTTGCCAAAGCCAATGCCTGATAACATTGAACCGTATGGATAGTTTTCCGGCTTGTCGTTCATTATTGCGTCGTATAGTACTTCGAATGCCTGCTTGCACATTGTTCTTGTGAACTCGTTGCCTAGCTTGGAGTCATAACCTTCTGTTGCCTGAGCACATGCATCACAAACAGAGTTCTTTACAATTTGCTCCGGTGTGCCTTCCATGAAATATGAATCGACGACTGCCCTATCTGCTAAGAAGCGGTCTTCGCGGAGGAGTTTTTTCTTACCGTCGAATTTTAAAACGCAATACGTAGTCATTTCTGCGCCGGTTCCAAATGTTGTAGGAATGAGAATCTTTTCCAGCTTCATTTCCGCTGCAGAATATTTTGCAACATCTAGTGAACTTCCGCCACCAAGTCCGATTATACAAGATGGATTCTTTGGCTTGAATTCAGCAATTACATTTTGTACAGTTTCAATTGATGGTTCTGGTTCTACTTTATCGTATAGCATGTAGTCTTTGATGCCCATTTTGCCGAGCCATTTTTGAGATATTGGCGGTGGCGCAGTTGTAATGACTAGAGCGTTCTTTGGATATTCTGATTGTGATAATGCGTCTTTGCCGAAATTGATAATTTTTGGAATCTTTACTGTGTGCATGTTTTGGCTGGTGTATTTTGGGTAATTATACCTTACATGAAGAAATTACTTCGCCAATCATTCTTGATGCCAGATGCGATGTGACATCGTTAAGATCGTGTGAGGGACAGACCTCCATTACATCAAAACCGACTATGCCATTTTGCACTATTTTTTTTAAAGAATAAACCGCATCTGTGGAATTCACACCTATTGGCACAGGAACTGACACACCAGGGGCAAATGATGGGTCTAGGCAATCCATGTCAAATGAGACATAGACATTGTCTTTTACGGTATCTTGGATTTGTTTTGTGACTGATTTTATGCCTGATTCTATGATATCAAAAGGAGTGATGACACTCAGCTTGTGTTTTTTGATGTTTTCCAACTCTTCCTGCTCTGGGCTGCGGATTCCTATCTGGATGCTGGATTTTACATCGATATAGCTCAGCGAATCTGTAATGACGGAGCCGTAATAATTTCTGGTATGTGATACAAAGTCAGGATGCGCGTCAAAATACACTAGAGATAATTTTCCATGTTTTTTTGATAATGCCTTTAAAAGAAGTGTGGTATTGGAGTGGTCTCCGCCAATTGAGATTGGAATCTTTTTGGAGCCAAGGATTTTTTCAAACGATTCTGGAATCTGCCGTTTTTTGATATTGCCAAAGTCGTGCACTCGCGCATTTCCTATTCCTTTTGTCGGCTGTGCAAGGCAGAGCAGCTTTTTTTCCACATAGACATCGTTTAGGTTTGATATCTTTCTAATGTGATCCGGTGCGGCAGATGAGCCTGAAAATATTGCATGCGAGCCTGTCTCGTCTGGAATGCCTAATACAACAATGTCTGAATCATCAAAGGAAGAGTTTGCCCAGCAAATCTGTCTTGTTTTGGTCAATTGTGAGTAGCTTGCCTACTTTGCCAAGAGAAGATAACTCTTTCTACCATTCTCATCGCAATGCAATGTTATTCTAATAAGCAAGACTGGGAGTAATGGTTCATTGAGCAGATCAGACGCGATGAAAATTATACGATCAGGACTGCAAGCTGCAAGGCCTGAGATGTATGTTTCCAAATGTGTTTCCAAGAATCATCTTATGTGCGGGCCTAGAACTCTTGATGCAAAAAACTATGACAAAATCTGGGTTGTTGCGGTGGGAAAGGCAGGCGACTCTATGGCAAAGGCGTTTTGCAAAATAATTTCGGCAGCAGGCGGAATTGTGGTAATTCCAAAAAACTATGATTCTGTGTTTAATTCCAAAAAATTTCAAATCATAAAAGCAGGACATCCAGTTCCTGACAAAAACTCGGTTCTGGCAGCAAAAAAAATCTCTCAATTGCTGGGCAAAATGGGACAAAACGACTTGGTCGTATTTTTGATCTCAGGCGGCTCTTCATCACTGGTTTGTGCACCCCTTGGAATAACACTGGAACAAAAAATCAAGACTACTCAAATTTTGCTGGACTCTGGCGCATCCATATCTGAGATTAATGCCATCCGTAAGCATCTATCTGGAGTAAAGGGGGGCAAGATTCTGGCAAGTCTCCGCTGTACGGCAATATCGTATGTAATGTCTGATGTTGTGAGTGATGACTTGGGCTCTATTGGCTCTGGAATTGTATACTCTGATAAAACCACGTTCTTTGACTGTCTAAGAATAATTGTCAAGTACAAGCTGCAGGCAAAACTACCAAAATCGGTCCTGATACAACTGCACAAAGGAGCGCAGGGCAAAATAGCAGAGACTCCAAAAAGGCCAAAAATTCCAAACCAGATAATTGCAAGCAATTCTGATTGCCTAGATGTAATGGAAAAAACAGCAAAAAAACTTGGATACAAAGTCTTGGTGCATCCAAAACTGACTGGCGATGTCGCACTAGCTGCAAATAAAATTCTCAAACTATCAAATTCAAAAAAGAACTGTATACTGTTTGGCGGTGAAACGACAGTGCAAGTAACTGGAAACGGCAAGGGCGGAAGAAATCAGCAACTTGTCCTGCACCTGCTGCCAAAACTAGCTGGCAAAACCGCTGCATCAATTGGAACTGATGGGATTGATGGCAACACAAAAGATGCGGGGGCAATATT
>RHCX01000009.1 GCA_010028495.1 Nitrososphaeria archaeon
GTTTTTGGACAAGTATCCAATTGATAAGGGCCATGTCTTGGTTGTGCCAAAAATTCACCATGAAAAAATTACAGACATGGAGGAAAAAAATGTCGGAGAATTATTCTCTATAATACCAAAGATTGCAAAGGCAATAATGAAATCAACTGGAGCCATAGCTTTTTCCCTGGCTCAAAACAACGGTCGGGCTGCAAAACAGATCATTCCTCACGTTCATGTGCACATCATTCCCAGATATGCAGAAATGGGTGCAGTCTGGACCAAAAGAACCATACCTAGTACGGAAGAGCTGGATGCCTTGGCAAACAGCATCAAATCAAATTTCTAAGAGTCTTCTTTTATCTTATCAAGCATTTCAAATATTTTGCTGGATTCTGTGACCTTTGCCTTTCTGAGATTTTCCCTTAGGTCGATTATCTGCCGGTGTTTTTTGGTAATGTCGTCTTTGGTTTTTTGCACCATTAATTCTCTATACAGCAGTAAATCGTTCATCTTGTCATGTTCTTCTTCTAATTTCAATAGTAGATTTTTCATGTTTTGAATGGTCAGGTGCTTGTGCTCTAAATTGTCTAGTCTATAGTGGGTATTTCCCAGATTTGCCATTGATTATGGTATGGTATAATATTGATATGACCTAGATGTTGTGTATCGGAACACACATTTTTGCAAAAACTTATAGAATAATTGATATGTTATGACGATCTTTATTACATAAAGTAGTGCCTAAAACTCATGCGACGTTTAATCATTTCATTGGCGTTGATATTTCTGTTTGTCAGTTCTGTGACTGTTACTAATTTTGCATCTGCATATGAAAAAGAAAATCATTATTGGTTAAAGATGGCCCTTGCGCTAAACTGCGGATTTACCATAGATGAAGCTCGAGTGATTGCCACAGGAGACTGGAATATGGATGAAGATTCGGAAACTGCACCAGTCCGCACAGGGTCTGGCACCGACAATCCAAAATGGAAGTGGCATGCGTTACCTACTGAAGACCCCGATGTTGACAAAAACCAGCCCTCTGCTGGAAACCAACAGATTAAACAAAGACAACACGACTTGTACAATCGCGCATTAAACGAAAAAGACACCGGCATGAGACTCTTCAAGTTTGGCCAATATCTTCACTATGAAGAAGACAAGTGGAGTCATTGGGGCTATACTACTGGGATAGGACATGCATTACCAAACATAGCACCCGGAGTGACCAGTCCTGATCAGACCCATGCAAATCCAGAAACTTATCGTTACATGGTATTCGACAGCATGGTAAATCTCGGCAAACTTGCAAAATCTCTTGGTAAAGACACACAATGTGTTTCTGATTTAGTTCCATTGGATACATATCATGGCTCACCTGAATATGGCAAGGACTTTCCATGGGTTAGTCCTCAGGAAATAAAGCGCTCAGATGCAGACAAATTCAAAAAATCAGTTGACAAACACTTGTCAGATTGGGGTAAAACCGCTTTAATCAATGAAGTAATTGACGTTTCAAAGAAAAAAGGTGAAGAAGGAGTAACTGAATCTTTCATTTCGTACATTTCAGGTAAAACTGGTATTTCAAAATCAGATGTTGGCAAAAAATATGATTACATCTATGTAGACATTGATGACAATGGAGATGCCAAAAAGCTTCCAGACGCCCTGATAAAATTCCTCAAATCTAATGACAAAAAAACAAGTTCAGTAAAAAATAAAACAAAATCAAATGTGGATCTGGCACATTTCCAGAAACTCTACAAAATTAGCAAAATGACAGAAAGACTAACCTCTGCACTAGTAACTCTAAATGATGGTGAGACAAAAGAACTCAAAAAGACGCTTGATTTGGCAAAAAAAGACTATACTAAGACAAAAAAACCAGAAACTCAGAAACTAGTACAAAAAATACAGAATCAGATCAAGGATGCTGAATCTGACAAAAAAGACTTAACCAAACTTGTAGATACATCAAAAACAGTAACCAAAAAAATTACAGAATTTGCTGCAGAGAATGGAGTTAAAAAGAATGATCTTGGTAAAATAGCAATTCCTAACAAACCACTAGATCATAGTGCAATCGGCTCCGCGTTACTAGATATTACTACTGATACGGACAAGCTAGCGTCAGTATTGTTTGGCACAACTACTGAAGCAGATAGAAAAGAAGCTAGACAATATGTGCAACAACTAGCTAATTTCAATAAAGAACATGAAAAAACTACCCCACCTCAAACTTCTGATGCTCCGCTAGAATCAATTCTGGATGAGATTGATGACTTTGGAGGTCCTGATGCAAGACCACCACAAAATAAAGATTCAAAACAATCACAAGTTAATCCAGATGCACCTCCAGAATCTATTTTGGATGATATACCAATTTCAGGACCTGATGTGAATGCACCAAAACCAAAACCGCAACTAGAAATAAAATCAGGACCTAAACAAGAGATAAAATTAGAAAATGACAAATCTTCATGCGGTACAATACGAGGACTTTGGATTTATGAAGCTTCATGCCATATCCAAGACGAGAGAAATGATTACAATACCTTGATAGATATTCGAGATTTTGGAATAAAATCTACAACTGATCAACCAAGAATTGATAGAATTCTCATAGGCGGAGAGCCACAAACCAACACTAGCACAAAACCAAAAACTGCGATTGGTTCTGGCACACAAGAAAAACCTGGAGAAAAAGGTGTCATTGGTACTGGAAATGCAGTCATCACCAACACAAAGCCTGTAATGACAATACCATCGAAATTAACGTTAGAAGCAACAGGCCCGTCAGGCGCAGAAGTACGCTATGATGCAACTGCACAGGATAAAGAAGACGGCTTCATTCTGCCAAAATGTACTCCAGAATATGGTTCAATATTTCCAATTGGAACTACGACTGTAACATGCACTACTAAGGATTCTGGTGGAAATTCTGTTTCTGGCACTTTTACAGTGACTATTCGCGACACGACCCCTCCAGCATTTGGCCCATTCCAACCAACAGAAGGAGTCAAAGACGATACTGGTGTGCAGGTATTCTTTGATGTTACTGCAACTGACCTCGTGGATGGAAGTGTTCCGGTAAGCTGTAATTATCAATCTGGTTACAAATTTCCGCCAGGCGTTACTGACCTAAAATGCACCGCTTCAGATTCGCGAGGAAACCAATCAACTAAAACTGTACAAATCACAGTCAAAGTAACAGAATCATAGATTGATTCATTCTTTTCATGTTGTACTTCGGAAATAAAATGAATACATCACAGTGAACTTTATTACATAAACTGAAATTGAATATACGGTGCGAATTCTCCTTGTAATTCCGTTTTTACTGTTGTTTTCTGTATTGTTTTCTGTTTCATATGGTTTTGAAACAGAAGGTGTACCTGTATCTGTAATTGGAGGAATGCATTCCTTTGGAGAGCCAATTCATCAAGACATAACAAGAGAGGGATTGTATTTTCTAAAACCTGAGCCATTAGAAACAATAGTTGGCCAGCACATCATAATAGAACAAGACCAATCAAGCCCAAACCATTTTGATAATTGTCAATTCAGCGAGACAATCGACAGGATAAACGCTCGCTATGACGTAGCAGTAAGTGCATTTAACCCAAGTAATCCTCAACCAACCCTGGCCGCAGAAAAATTCGGCATGATTCTGCATGCAGTACAAGATTTTTACTCACATACTAACTGGATTGAAATGAAAAGAACCGATTTAGTTGACCCATGGTTTGAGCACTGGCGACAGCTTAACGCATACAGCGATACCACAAATGATAGACCTGTCTTTGTGTTAGAAGAAGATGGCTCACCCCACATGGACTTTCTGATTTCAACTAGAAACAAAAAAGTCACAATAAATCACGAATCGTGGGACGCGTTAGGCTCTGGCAGAAAAGCAGGCTTGATATCTGGCACATTTGATGCGGACATAAACAAGTGTCCTCCCAATGCGTCAATACCTCATGGCGGAAAGTTGTTGAATCGATTCAACAGAACTCCTGAATCCGACGAATTTCCAAACGAATTGAACAAGGATAATCCCGCAATAAAGGGGCATGCGGCAGCCAGAGGATTAGCTGTACAACAAACAACTCATGAGTTTTGTAGGCTAGTGGAGCTGACTAGACAGGCATATGGCCAACGTGGTGTAGACATAATTTATGATTCCTGGGTGCAGGGTCAATACCAAATAGATAGTCCATATAACAACGCCAGATGCGAACCGCCCACTGGCACATCAACAATATCTGATAAATCACATGTTTCAATAGGAAGCAAAGACAAGTTAGCAAAAACACAGAAAATCAAAACCAGCACAACTGAAGATAAAAAACTAGTCAAAAAAAAATTATTCTGCAAAAGGCAACAAGTGCTGCAAACAAGGATTTGACAAAGGAACAAAAAACCAATCTAAAGACATTGCTCAAAGGACAAGACTCTGACAAAAAGAACATCAATCTAGTAAAAGACTATGCCAAAATAATCTCTGGAGATATCAAAAAAATAGCTCAAAAACAGGGGATAAAATCCTTAGATCTTGACAAAATTACAAAAACTACGAAAAAAGACAAGCAGGGCAATCCCATTAATCAGCTAAAACAAGATGCGGTAGACGCAAAAAATAATCTTGATAATGCAGCAAAAATAGATCCCACAGAACTTGCCAGAATTACCTCACAAATTGGAGGTATCCAAAGTAAAAGTGATTATGAGAAGAAAATAGAAAAACAGCGTGAAGCACTACAAACCCGACTACAATTGGATTCCGATGAACAACTAAATTCGATAATGGGAGTGCACAACTTACTTGTGATCATGCAAAAACACGAACAAGCGCAGACCGATTCTATTTTGAGCACATTACCTGATCCGTATGAACAAGCCCAAAACAAAGATCCGGTTGTAAAGAAGGATCCAAGTAAGCCCGCTACCACATCTAATGTTATTTCACTCCAATCAAAACGCGGCACATACATCGAACCTGAAAACCCATGCACATCGAATAATCTCTTAATTGCTGCCACATGGGTTTTGGCAAAATCATCAAACATTGATTCTGGATCAGTTACTGTGCTCCAGTTGGATCTTAACAAACCGGGCGCACCTTCAAGTAAACAGCGAGAGATTAAAGATGGAGTGATTCAGTACTCCGAGTATGCTCAGCATCCTGGACACTATCAGCTTTGGCTAGCAATGGATGGTAAAACAATACATGACGGCTTGATAGACATCACAATTCCTAATTTGTGTATTGGCACATCATCATCACCTATCATCGCAGAGCCAGGCGGTGGATTCACAGTAACTAACACCAAACCGATTTTGACCATCCCGAAGCAGATAACGAAAGAGGCCACGGGATCATCAGGGGCACTTGTGGATTATACGCCAATAGGTATCGATAAGGAAGATGGTTCCATCACACCAACATGCAACCCACCACCAGCCAGTATCTTTCCAATTGGTACTACAACAGTAACATGTACTGTGACTGATTCCAAAGACGAATCTGTATCTGGAACATTTACAGTTACTGTAAGGGATACTACCCCACCAAATATTCCCGCATTTCAGCCAAGAGAAGGAGTAAAGGATGAATCTGGAATCCAAGTATTTTATGAGGTAACTGCTACCGATCTAGTAGACGGGCCAGTACAAGTAAGCTGCAATTATCCATCTGGCTACAAATTCCCAATAGGAGTAACTATTCTAACATGCACTGCAGATGATTCTAGGGGAAATCATGGTACAAGATCACTGCAAATTACAGTTACACCAAAAGAATCTGGACAGTAGCTAAAGAACTCCATATTCCGACAAGCCGGAAATTATCTCTATTTTTGTGCCCACTGGAAGGGCAATTGTTGATAGATAATCTACAATGTCTTGCGATACTGCCGTCTGATCCATTGACTTGCATTCAGGACACGGCTTGTTGAGCATTTCTGTTTTTTTTGCAATTAATTTTGGCTGCTCTATTATCTCTTCTTGGATTTTTTTGCATCTGTTGCAGATAATTTCGAGTCTGTGCATATTGGTGTCATCTGTAATTAACAAAATATCGACTACATTATTCTTTAGTAGATTCATGACATCCTTTAGGCCGTAAACTCCAAGGCCGGTTCTATTGTTTATCTCTCGGAATAGTCGCTCGACAAGCTTTTTCTCTTCAGATAGTCTGAAATCGGCCAAAACTTCCTGAGCTTTCATGAATGCTTCTCGAATTCCCTCTGAGCCAGAATATGATGTGTCTAGTGTAGCTAGAACATTGTTTTGTAATCTGTATTCAAGATAATTTTCTTTCAGGAAATCTTCCTTTGTAGGGCCAGGACCTGAAACAATTAGGCCTTTGACAGGATAGATGTCGATAAAGAATTCCTTAGTTACTTCGGCAACTCGATTATAATAATATGACAATTCCATTTCTCTTAATCTTTCAAATCTTCTAGCTGACTGTCCACCCTGTCTGTGTTTGCCAGCAACCCCGGAGCTTGTCTCTCTTAGGACTTCTATCTTGTCGCCATGGAGTAGTCCCCATCCAGCATCCTTGGTATCAATTGCCAAAAATCCAATCATGTTATCGTCCTTTAGCATGTCTTTGAGAATATCGACATGGAAATGATCATCGCATCTATACAATGACGTGGTAAGATCCTTTGGAGGTTCCAGCTCCCAGACCTTGATTACTTCGCTGCCTATTGGTCCGCCGCCTTCTGGTGGGACTGCACCACAAAATATCACAAGGCCTCGCTCTGGGGCGTCTTTGTACAGCTTTAGTCTCTGTTGGACCCGGCCTAGCGCATCAACTACATGACTACGAGTCATTGCGGATTTGATGTTGTCCGCAGTTCCCTGCTCTTCTCTTAGCTGGTTTATCACCAAATGGAACTGCTTTCCCTTTGGAATATACACAGATATGAGCTCAGTTCCCCTACCGGAAATCCTTGCAAGCTCGTCCAATGTCTTTTTTATCTTGTAAATTTTAACAGAATCCTGTTTTTCTATGTTGATCTTACCCAATGCTGACAGACCTCTTTGGATGCAATATTAAGATTCCAGACGACAATTGAGATACCTGCTAACTTTCCAACACTTTACGAAATACATCTAGTGGTTGATTGCCCACTATTTTGGTGATTTTATCGCCAGATATAATCAAAAATGACGGAGTTCCGCTGATTTGTAATCCTTGGCCAAACTGGTATGTGTCAAGTACTGTTTGATGATATTTTTTAGAATCGATGCAGGAATTCATTTTATCACTGTCCAATCCTGCAGTCTTGGCAAATTCCGTCAAAGAATCCCGGTTTACCCAGCCAGTTCTTTCGCCCTTCCAGTTTTTGTAGATTTCATCATGCATTGGCCAAAACTTGTCCTGCTCGTTTGCACAATGAGCAGCTTCTGCAGCTAGAACAGAATCATCACCATTCAATGGAAAGTCGACAAAAATCAGACTAGCTTTGCCAGAATCAATGTAATCTTTTTTGATAGTATCAAGACTGTTTGTGTGGAATTTGTAGCAAAATGTGCACTGGTAATCGCCAAACTCTACTATAGTAATTGGTGCTGATTTATCCCCTACATATGGCGAGGCTCGTTTTTCTATTTGTGCTAATGTAAAATCGATTTTCTGTTGTGCATCTTGAGGCTTCGAATCTGCTACCGATGGTGATAAAATATGGCTATGACCAAAATATACACTCAAAAACACTGCAACCACAACACCTATTCCTACAGGTATTACAAGTGCTACTTTTGACATGTTGTTCAGGATTATACTATGCCACAAATAGTTTTGCTAATGTGTAGCCAATGTCCACAGTGCCGAGTTTTTTGCAGAAATCTCTGCAACAAACGGATCGGAGGCAGAGGCAATAATTATGAGATCATTGTTTTTTGGCCTTAGCTGAGCAGATAACAGATTTTTGGTCTTAATATCGTCTGCTAAACAGTCAATGTTTTCTTTTGGAAACACGAACTGGCCGTCGCGATATTGTATTGTGGTTGCCCCATGAGCTCCATACAATATGGCATAATCTCGCTGTTCCATGCCAGATTTTGTGGCACTGGAATATTTTCTTAGAATTATTCCATAGTTGAACTTGCTTCTGGCTATGTTGCATTTTGGAATTGCACATTCTAGATCCATAATATCGTGTAAAACCTTGATGAAACTCTTGCCTTTACCAGTAAGGAATGTGCCAGATTTTGTAGAATCCACAAGTGATTCTTCCTTTAGATGTGCGATCATTGTCTTTACTGCGCCCTCACCCATGTGTAACTCCGAGCAAAATGTACTGCGAGAGACAAACTGATCTTTATACAAAAGCTGCAAAGCTTTGAAAACGTGCGGAATAGAAAATGTCAAGACCTTTGACGATCCTTTTCTTGAGACAACATTTTGTAATGCTTGGATCTTGGACTGCATGCTCATTTGATTAAATATTGGATGATTCATCCAAGAATTTAAATACATTCGAAAGAGCGTTTTTTTATGTCTCAAAGAGAGATTGCAATTTCAAAATCAAGCGTTCCAAGAAAAGCAATTATCGCACTAGCGGCAATTTTTGCATTTGGATTGTTTGTAGTAGGCTTTGATCAAGGACATCTATTTGCTCCAGTATTTGGAGAAAAAGCGTTTGATCAAATGTACATTCATGAGTTAACTCATGACCTGAGACATGCAGCTGGCTTTCCTTGCCACTAACTGATCAGTCATGAGGTCATCTCTTTTTATCGCGCTCGTATTGTTGTCGGGCGCAGTAGCAGGCACAGTTCACGGTCTGGTTAATCTTGTTTTGGTAGAACCGTACTTGGATTCTGCAATAGGGATTGAAAATCAGCAACTATTTGATTCTGGAAAGGAAAAAGACACTCCGGAATTTTGGGCGAATTACTATTCATACAGAGCTTGGCAAAAGGGAGGTGAGATTCTAGCTGGTGCAATACTTGGAACTGCAATCGGCTCATTGTTTGGTATAGTATTTGGATTATCAAAGAATGTCTTGCCTGGTTCTAGTTTTGTCAAAAAGGCCCTGATTTTGGCACTAATTATGTGGGCAACACTATACGTCATACCATTTGCAAAATATCCAGCAAACCCGCCAACCGTTGGAGAGCCAGAAACCATCATACTCAGGCAGACACTGTACTTGGCATTCATTGCAATATCTGGTCTTGGCGCCCTAGGATTTTACCAAGTATACAAGAGAATTAACAAAAAAGCCCTAGCCTTTGCAGGATATGCTGGATTAATGATTACGGCATTTATTGCAATGCCGCCAAATCCAGACCCAATAACTCTGAGCGCAGACTTGCTCAACGGATTTAGAATGGTGTCTATGGTTGGTGTCTCTTCATTTTGGGTTGCAGTTGCACTGATTTTGGGAGTATTATGGCACAAAATCGACTCAGACAAGGTAACTCGAGAAAAATATCAATAATCTACATTCTCATTCTAGAAAACAAGAACGATACCATTTTATTTAAAGACCAAAACCAGACAACAACTACTTGTCAAAAAGATTCACCTTACCTCAATTAAAAAAGTATGATATTACCCAAAAGGTCATCGAGGCGCTTGCAGATGCAGAATCACGTACAATATTATTTTCAGTGATTAAGCAAGGAAAAACGGCATCAGAAATAGCAGACAAGTACAAGATTCCATTATCCTCGGTTTACAAAAAACTAGCAGACCTCGAAGATCTTACACTGGTCCATGTAGAAAAATGGATGATCTCTGACAAGGGTAGAAAATTCAAGGTGTATCGCTCAAGAATTTCCAAAGCAGACATTTCAATCAAAAAGCCAGAACCTGTTCTGAGTCTAGCGCCAAATCAGTGATCATATCATGGACAAAAAGACCACCTACCAGCTCACTCAATATGATGTAACCCAGCAAATCATTGAAACGCTGGCAAATGTCTATTCTAGAGCAGTATTGTTTTGCATAATAGACAAGGCAAAGGATGCGCAAACAATAGCAGATGATCAAAAAATGTCAATATCAACAGTTTACAAAATTCTATCGCAGCTAGAAAACCTCACACTAATCGAAGTTGACAAGTATGAAATCTCAGCAGCTGGCAAGAAAATAAAATACTACAAGTCAAGAATCAAGCAAGCAGAAATCATAGTCGGTGGAAACACGCCTACTCTGAATCTTCAATCAAATTGATTCTCATTCTATATTCCTAGAATGTATTTCTGCTTTAAATAAAGTTAGGTAAGCCTAAACTCATTGAAGCAATTTTTGATTCTAGTTTTTGCGTTTGTTGTTTTCAGCATCCCATTAGCGTTTGCAGACGATTTCGCAATGATTGACGCTACTGGTAAGGTAGCAAAAATAGGAATAGAATTGACCAAAACCAGCATTCAGGATGGAAATATTCAAGCTGCCGAGCAATATTCCAAATTCACTACAGATTCTGTTGCCAACGAAATCAACGAACTAAGAGAGGAAAATGTTCCTTCTGCTGATGATCTGCATCTTTTGTTAATAGACATTCATTCGCAGATTTCAGAGTCAAAGACGAATTCTATTGTTTCAGTCTTGGGAACCGCAGAATCATATCTTGATGGCTTTGCACAATCACAAAACCATGCAATGGTTGCATCAGAGATTTTATCAGTAGCAGACCAAACCTATCAAACTGCTTCATCTGAAAATAATTCTGAATACTACATCATTGCAGGCAAGCTGGTAGGAAGTGCAAACGTATCGTTTGAGCTTGACAACACTTTTGATGCAAGGCAAAAGGTCGAACTGCAGGAATTCTTTTCTGATTTACAAAAGGCAGTAAATGAGAAAAAGGATTTTGTTACGGTTGGAAAACTAATCACTACAATACAACGCGATTTGGCACAGACAAATGATTTGCCATCTGATAAGGATCAAATTTATGACAAAATACAAGAATTATACCAAGAAACAAACACAGAGCTGCAAAAAGGCGATTACGCCAAGGCAGAAGAATTGGTAATTGCTGCATATTTGGATAATTTTGAATTTTTAGAAGGTGATATTGGAAAAGCAGACGACTCACTGCTGGAAATAATGGAGCAAAACATGCGAGTCAATGTCAGAGACATGATAGTATCAAAAAAATCTCCGCAAGAAATAGCTGCATTCATTGACGATCCTATTCTAAAAGATCTGGAAAAATCAAAGGGCTTGATTGCAGGAATGACTGACAAAAAGATAGAAGAGTCAAAAAAAGCCATAGGCACTGCAACTGATACCCAAAAATCAGGCGTGCGAGGCGAGGTTGATACCATACGGGACATGCTGGAAACGATGTTATCACAATACCAAAAGGGCCAGTACACAGAAGCATTTACCTCTGCAAGGTCAGCATATCTAGACAGCTACGAACACGTAGAAGTACCGTTACGAAGTATTGATCCTGATTTTACCCTACAAGTAGAGCTGGAATTTTCCCAGCTCCGACAATTAATCTCTGAAAAAGCAGACTATTCCAAGGTCCAAGAGGCAGCAGTCAAAGTAAGACATAGCTTGGATGAATCAGAAAGACTAGTCACCGGAACTGGTAAAATAGCTCCGGCAATCGCATTTACATCATCGTTTGCAGTAATATTTAGAGAAGGATTGGAATCTGTCCTGATTCTTGGAGCAATTCTGACATATCTTGAAGCGTCAAGAAATACAAAATACAAAAAATATGTGTTTCAGGGAATTGTAATTGCGATTGCAGCTACTGCGGTGACATGGGCAGTTGCGTCATATATTATAGAAATCTCTGGCACAAATAGAGAATTAATCGAAGCTGTAGCAGCTTTGTCCGCAACTGCGGTATTATTCTATGTCAGCTTTTGGATTCTAAACAAAATAGAGCACAAAAAGTGGATGGAGTTCGTCAAGGCAAAAGTTTGGCAAGCATCTACTACAGGTGGAGTAATGGTGTTTGTAATGCTGTCCTTCTTTACGGTATACAGAGAGGGATTTGAGACAGTACTGTTCTATGAGGCGATGTTTGGATTTGCAAAACACATGGAGATGTTTGTTGGTTTAGGATTTGTTCTTGGAATAGGAGTTTTACTTGCAGTGTACTTTGCAACCAGAAAGCTTGGAAAAAGACTCCCGCTCAAAATGTTGTTCGGTCTAACAATGGGAGTCGGCGCATACTTGTCTGTAGCATTTTTAGGAAATGCTATCAGGGAATTACAAAACCTGGATATTTTGCCATTTACCAGCCTGCTTGGAACAATACCAAGATTAGACATCAACATGGCAAAGATGACCGGAATATACCCAACTGTAGAGTCATTGATAGGTCAGGCAATATTGCTAGGCGTGTACCTGGTTGCGGCATCATACGTACTTGTGCTCAGACCAAAGCGAGAGGAAAAAATAGCTAATCTACGCAAATCCAGAAAAGAAGTGGATGAGTTTGAGGCGCATTAGAGTAGGCATTGACGTCGGCGGCACTTTTACAAAGGCAGTAGCAATCGACATCAAAACCGGGCAAATTGTAGGAAAATCCACAGTTCCTACTACTCATAAATCACAAAAAGGAGTATCGGAAGGAATTGTCACCGCATTATCAAAAATACTATCAGAATCAAAAATAGAGTTATCCGAAATTGAGCTGATTGCACATTCTACAACACAGGCAATCAATGCATTACTGGAATCAGATACTGCAAAGGTTGGAATCATTGCAATGGGTGTCACTCCAGAAAAAGGAAATGTGATCAAAAGAACTACACTGACTGATGCAAATTTCAATTCTGATCAAACACTGAAAACAGAACATGCCTTCCTAGATACAGCACACCTCATCTCAGAATCAGAGGTTTCTGCAACTATATCTGATCTGAAAAACAAGGGTGCCCAAGTAATAGTTGCTACTGAAGCTTTTGGAGTGGATGACCCATCAAATGAAATGTTTGTAATGAAAAACGCAATACAACACAATATTCCAGCTACTGCATCGCATGAGATTTCTGGAATTTATGGCTTGGAAATTAGAACATTGACTGCGGCAATCAATGCAAGTGTGTTACCAAAAACATTCGAGGTTGCAAATTTTGTCGAAGATGCAATCAAAAGAGCTGGAGTATCGGCACCCATCATGATAATGAAGGGAGACGGCGGTGTTACCAGCATGGACACATTTAGGACAAAACCGATACTTACCATACTGTCTGGACCTGCTGCCAGTGTTGCAGGCGCCCTACTGTACCTCAAAGTATCAAACGGAATATTTGTCGAAGTTGGAGGAACAAGCACAAACATTTGTATTATAAAAAATGGAAAACCCGAAATCCGCTATGTCACCATAAAGGACCACCCAACATGCATCAGATCAATGGATGTTAGAATTTTGGGCGTAGCTGGCGGCTCCATGATAAAGCTGAAGGACAAGCGAGTCTGGAAAGTAGGTCCTCGAAGCGCACACATTGCAGGCATGCGTTATTCTTGTTTTGCCGAGCCTGAAATTCTCAAAAAAGGCAAGGTAGTCATGATCAAGCCAAAGGAAACCGATATCGAGCCATACGTTGCAATACAATGCGATGGTGAAACATTTGCAGTCACCAACACATGTGCCGCAAATGCGCTAGGCATGATTGAAAAAGACGATTATTCCTTTGCAAATCAAAATTCTGCCAAAATCGCAATGGAGTTGATTGGAAAAGAGATAGGAATTACTGGCCCAGAGGTTGCCATGTCTGTCATACAAACGGCATCATTTGAGATTACTAAATCAATATCCAAGATTTTAAAAGAATTCAAAATGGAAAAGACAAAAACTCAGATTATTGGTGGGGGTGGAGGGGCGTCTGTACTAGTGCCCTTTGTTGCAAAACAGCTAGGCATTCCATACCAAAAAGCAGAGCATGCCGAGGTGATATCATCAATTGGTGTTGCATCATCCATGATTCAAGAGGAAATTGAACATACCATAACAAACCCAACACCTGAGCAAATCTCTGAAATGCACAAAAAAATCCACACCATGATGATAGACAGGGGTGCAGTGCCAGAATCAATAACAATAACATCGGAATATATTTCAGAAAAATCTCTACTTCGCGTATCTGCAACTGGAAATGTCGAGATGGACAGCGCAGATAATGCAAAAAATGTTTTCACTTTATCAGAGGCAAAGAACAGAGCAAGCGAGATGATGAATCTTGATTCAGGTCTTGTTGATCTGAGCTTTGAGACTGATCATTATTTTGTATTCACAGGACATGTGTCTGAAAAGAAACTGTTCAGTAAGAAAAACAGACATCCTGTACTAGTATTGGACAGATTTGGTAGGCAGAAAATGTCTCTAAATAATGCAAAATTATTCCTTGGAGGCAAAATCTCCATACTAGAAGAGCTTGATGATTACTTGGAATCAAGAAATTCAGATATCGCGCCGCAGGTGTATTTGTTGAATAATCTCAAATTAATCGACTTTTCGAGCCTGACTTCCATCTCCCACATACTAAACGCAGTCCAAGAAGAACTGGACTCGTCTGATAAAGCTGCAGTTATAGTAGAAACACAATGATAAAATCGGTTTTTTTCATTTTACTGATATTTTGTATTGTAATACAGCCAGCTTTTGCAATGGATCTGCCAAGCAATAGAGTGGATAATTCACTATGCAAAGGAAAAACAATGTGTATTACTGGTAAAATAACCAAGATTGTAGATGGTGATACTGTATACGTTGACACTTATAAAATCAGAATGTCACTGACTAATACTCCTGAAAAAGGAGAGCCGTTATTCAAAGAGGCAACCGATTTTACTAAAAAATTATGCGTCAAAGGAGAATCTGCAAAAATAGACCAGGATGACAAGCAGCCATTTGACAAGTTCAAGCGAGTCGTAGGTAAAGTGTATTGTTCTGGCAAAAACGTCAATGCAGAATTATTAGAAAACGGCTTGGCAAAGATATCCAAAAGATATTGTAAGACGAGCGAATTTGCGACAGAATCCTGGGCAACTAAATACGGCTGTTAGTATACAATAAACAAATGATCGGAATCGCATTAATTGTAATTGGTAGTATGCTGGTTGGGTTTTTTGTATTTGAGACATTTTACCTGTCCATAATGTGGTGGAAGGCACTGTTTCACCAAAAGCACCAGTTCTATGTATTATTATTTGGAATAGGATTTGTCATTGTTGGAATAAAGATACAAAGAAAAAAGAAGATAGTCTAACGAAATTTTTGCTCTAAAATACAAAAGAATTGGTTACGGTGCCTTGAGAACATACTGATTATTCAATTCATCCCAGGAATCATCAGTTACTGCAGAGATTACCTCGTTTTCTGATATTACAATTTTCATTTTATGAGGAGTTAAAGCCTCGGTGACTATTTGATCAGTTCTATCTCCAAATCCGCCATGACTTGAGGTAAATGATGCCTCTATACCATATTGAATTGGGTCTGATTCCATTATTGCAACTGGGCCAAACTCCAAAGTATCTTGCATACCATCAAATGCAAATGTAGGTGACTGCATAACAAATTCTCTTGCAATGTTTGTCATGTAAACATCAATAGTTGGAAGTCCACCTGTTGGTTTTGCAGGTTGATCAGACGCCATCAAAGCTTGTGATAACTCTGATAGAGATTTTGGTGCGTCTGATGCATCAGTCCAGGTTATTTCTTTATGAAATACTCCCTGATCCAATGTCAAGCGATATGAGAAATAGTCAGCAGCTCCTTGGTGTGGCATGTATTGTTCTTGTGTCATTTTTAGTATCTTGCTTTGCTGGAATGCATGATCAATTTCCTGAATTGTAGAATCGTCTAATGTGTGGGTAGATTCTCCACTCAATATGCCATTTGATGAATCATAAGTTACTGTCTTTGGAGGTAATGCAGCAAATCCTCCCTCTCTTGATATTGAAATTGTATATGGTGCATCAGTTTGTGCACTCATTCGTTCAATTTTCATTGTAATTGACATGCCATTCATTGGGCCTGATTTTGCAGTTCCTACCTGTTTTTTGTTTGCAGGATCTATCACAAACGAAACCTTGTCACCTACTTGGTGTATCTGCGGGTTTCTAACATCAGTAACTGTACCATCAAAACACAGTGTTTTGACTTGTTCACAAGTCTCACTGGGTGTAATATCCATGCGTATTACCTCCATTCCTTTTTGCCCAAAGCTGACTACAGTAGCCTTGTCGTTTTTTATCACAAAATGAAACGCTGTACCTGCAAATTCTGCTGGCGATTCTACGACATTTTTGCCATGATATACTAGTTCTGCATGTGCCGGGCTTACATAGAACATCATTGCAAATGCCACTAGGCCGAGTATCGGAATTGCAGGATTCATGATTTTGTATCATATCAATTGATTATAACCTTTGATTAAATTCTGGTTTAACTATCAAACAAGAACAAGACCTATATCGGATTTATTTTAACCAAAACAAGATGAAAACAATACTGATTCTAGCGATAATTGTAGCAATATCAGCAGTCCCTGCATCGTTTGCAGAGAGCACTACCATACAAGCTGATGGAAAATCATTTGATGTCCAGTACAGCTTTGATGGGGAATTGCTTGCAATGGACATAGACCAAGAATCAAAATCACTACTGGTAGGCCTGGACGGCACAAAAGAATCAACATTTGAGATAACATTTCCTTCAGAGTTGTTATCTGCAGAAAATGGAGACTTTGTTGTCCTAGTTGACGGCCTTGAGGAAGATTACACCATAACATACGATAATAACAAACAAACACTGACACTACCAATCCCAGAAGAAACCCAAGAAATAGAAATCATTGGAACGTCCGTAGTGCCAGAGTTTCCATTTGGAGTCTTGGTAGTAATGGGCGTTGTCGTGTCTGTTGCAGTGGTATTCTCCAGATCAAGACTTGCAATATTCAAGTAGTGATTTTTTCTATCTTTTTTGATTTTGCCGCCAGTTTTATCTCACGAGCTATTCTTCTACCCATGCTCATTGGCTCATCATATAGTAAAGTAGAGTATGGAGAGCCTTCCATGTAGATGTTGGTTCCAGCTACAATTCTTGCGGAAAACTCGAAACTCCAGAATTTTCCGTCCTGATCATAGACTCCCTCTATGCAAAACGGCCCATTCATGCCTGGTTTGACCAGTCTTTTTGATGCAGAGACAAATCGCTCGCCCATCTGGTATACCTCATCTAGTAGAGATTCCCGTAATACCATCGGACTATTCCCTATGACATTAAATGAAGAAATGTAATCCATTCCTAGTTGCTGTTGCGCAGGAATTCTTGCTAATCCCTCAATGTCTGATTCATGTCTTTTATCAATTCCAAAGAATTCCAATTCGTTTTTCAGTGGTGAGTAGAAAAACTGCAGATATGCCAATACTCCCATGACGTATTCCTGAATGTACAGGTCTGAATCACCTTTGATCAAGCCTTGTTTTACCAGAATGTTGCGCTTTTTGACGTAATCTTTTTCCGAGCTTGCCAGAAAGTATCCTTTTCCTCCAGCGGCCCCATGTCTTTTTGCTATTACTAGTCGATTGATTTTTTTTGGACTGGACAAAGACTGCGGAACGTTAAGCTTGGACTCTATCATGAGTTGCTCCTTTAACTTTCTGTCGGATTCCCACTTGAGAATCCACTTGTTACCAAAGACAGGAATTTTTAGCGATTCAATCTGTTTTGTGGACATTTGCGCAATTAATGTGCCATGAGGAATCAGGATGGAATTATTTTTCTCCAAAATGCTTGTGCATTTTTTATCCAAAACCTCCACAAAGGAATCAACTGGAATTAATTCATCAATAAAATCAAATCTCTTGTATAATCGTTCACGTTTTTTCTCGCAAACCAACAATGTCTTGAGGCCTTCGTCCTTGGCTCCCTTGAGTACCTGTAAAGAACAGTGTGAGCCCAAGGTTGCAACTGAGACCATATTTTCTGTAAAATATTCAGGGTTTATGAAAGCTCGCTCTGCATTTTGGACACATATGCAAAAACCTCATCGATTAGATCCATTGACAGATCTTTTTTGAGCTCTTCTGGTGTGGCCTTGAGAACAAAGTCAATCATGGTATCTGGGCTTTTTGTATACACAGAATATACCGAAATTGCGTTTGATATCACAATTAGGAGTTTTTCCCTGTTTGATAGTGCCATGGTATGCTATACTACATCTGGTAATTTCTAGTCTTTTTTCTGGACGAGAGAATTCTCTCTATGATTAGCCCGATTATTCCCACTGATAATGCAATTATGATTGGCAGTGCAAGATCATGCAGCGGGTCGCCAATTATTGGTGCATTTGAAGTCAGGTATGATGTGTGGTCTGCAGGAATCGATTCCGGACCCGGTGTAATTTGCTCGGTAGGATTTGGAGGTGGTACGTCAGCAGTTGGAGCGCTAGAATATGCCTGACTTGTCTCTGCCGTTTTAGACATTGCAGTATCAGCTGCAGGAGTTGATTTCATTGCCATTTGCGGTGCAAATTGGGATGGCTCTGGAGAATTTATCGAGTTGCCAGAGTTTGCACGTGCGTTTTCTATTGCAACTTGGTTGTTTTGCTGAATAAACTGGACAGAAAACAAAGCTGCTAATGATGCGGCACCGATTGACGCGAATCGGTAAATTCGATTAAAAGAATTGAACAACGACTTTGACGTCTTTGCCTTTTCTGTCATGCCTGCTGGTAAAATCACTATGGCGAATTTATCTACAGTATAGTATTTCATGTCGTGCGATTTTGTGTTTTTTCCAGTCTGCGCTATTTTGACCACATTTGTTTCCTGCATTTTTTTCAAATGATACATTACTAGTGGTAAAGAAATCTCAGTTTTCTGAGAAATCTGGTTCGCGGTCATTTCCTCATTGAATAATAACTTCAAAATTGCTCTAGATGAATCAGAGCTGAGTAATTCCCCTACAGCTTTGATACGATCATCATCAGTTGATAATATCTCAATTTTGTCATTAATTCCCATCGGGTCTTCAGAATCGCCCATGTTTCAATGTCGCTTGCTCAAATAGATATTAAAATTTTCGATTCAATTCTATTTTAATCAAAGGTAATAAGCAAACCTGCTTATGACATATCATGAATAAAACAATAACAATCGCAGCCGCGATAGGAGTTGTTCTAGCATTAGGGTTCTCATTAGGAGCAATCCCAACAGGTCTTAATGCGCAAGCACAAACAGAGCCAACGCCGTTCCCATCCAGAGAAAAAACAATCTCTTCGTCAGGACAGGCTACAAGCTTTGTGGAACCAGACAGACTCAACATCAACTTTGGAGTAGAGGTTCAAAAGCCGACTGCCAAAGAGGCACTGGATGAAAACAGTGACAAGATGAACGAGGTAATTGACGCAATCAAATCAGCTGGAATAAACAGTGATGAAATCACAACATCCCAGTTCTCAATTTACCCAGTTTACGAGTCATACCAGGAAAAAGAAACCGGCATCTACAAGCAAAAGCTAACTGGATACAGCGTATCTAACATCATCCAGGTGAAAACACCAAAGATGGATTTGGCATCAGAAATAATCGATGCAGCAGTAGGTGCAGGAGTAAACCGAGTAGACAATGTCTGGTTCTCACTCTCAGACAAGAAACAACAGCAAGTCAGCGATGATTTGCTAGCAGAGGCAATCAAAAATGCCCAATCCAAGGCAGAAAAGGCACTTGTCCCGCTAAACTACAAGATAATCGGAGTCAAGTACGTCAGCCTTGATGGCGGATACTATCCCCCACCAATGCCATACTATGGAGCAATGGATGCTGGAGTAGCAAAATCTGCAACCCCGATATTTTCGTCTGATCAGCAGGTATCTGCAAGTGCAACTGTTGTCTTCCTAATTGGAAGCAACTAATTCTCTTTTTTATTGATTCAAAAAATCTTCGTACTGAACAAGTTCCTCTATAGCTGAAATTTTGCCTCTAGTAATCTGCATCAACCGTTTTTTGTACGTCAAATCAATTCGAGTTCGTCGCTCTAACTGCTCAATTACTTTTCTTGCCAAATAATTCCCCTTTCTGTCCGAATCAAACAATAAAATCAAATTTTTATCAGATACTGAATCTACGAATTTTGTCATTCCTCTAAATCGATGAAATTCCAAGATTTGCTGGCTACATCCCAATGACTTGAGTGCCGCTGTGTCTCTTTTTCCCTCCACAATTACAACGCCAGAAGACACATTCAATGAGACGATGAAATCCCGAAGATCGGAAATCTCATCATATGAAATCTCCACGATTCCTGACATTACATCATAACTAATCTCGTATTGGAGTGAATAATCATGACAAAAAGATGGACAAATTATCAGCACGTACGAACAAAATCTGGATCTTTTCTACGCAACCGTTTTAATAATTTCCGAGTATGATATTACAAGAATCCCCAAAGGTGAATTACAAATTCACTGTGCCAGCCAAAGGATCTTGGGAGCGCTTTTGAGCTCTCGATTCTTTGCTTATAAAATATCTCGTCTTGAAAATTCTTCCTGAGCGTTTTTGATTTTCTGATCATATGCAATATCATACGTCATATCGACTAGCTCGGCCTTGCTGGAGACCGGTGTAATCTCATCGTCTTTTTCAATAGTGATTTCGTTTTGCAAGTCATGCTGTAAATTCAGCAAAACATCAATACTGTCTGCCAGTACCATTCGGACTTCCTTGATATAGTCCACTATATCCTCGCTTGCGCTCATTATAGTACAGATCTGGAATTGTCTAATTAATTTTTCAAGTGTTCAATATGAAAATCTAGGCTCAAAATACCTCGTTCATAAAAATAAATACAGACTGTAAGGCACAGTTACCATGATAGGCACAGACCTAGAAAAATGGCGTAGAACTCATTATTCTAGTGATTTATCGATAAAAGCAGCAGACTCGGAAGTAACTGTGATGGGCTGGGTTTTATCAGTGCGAGGCCACGGCAACATTTCATTTATGATGTTAAAGGACAAAGATGGTGAAGTCCAAATTGTAGCAAAAACTGGAAGCTGTCCTGATGATATACGAGAAAAGATTTCACACCTAAAGGCTCATTCCTCGGTTGGGATAATTGGCACTGTCAAACCGTCAGAGAAAGCGCCAAACGGAGTCGAAATCATACCAAAAGAGCTGAAAGTATTCTCCGAAGTGGAAAAAATTCCTCCATTTGAGCCATATGCAAAGACAATCAAAAACATCGACACCAGACTAGAGATAAGACCGCTAGATCTAAAAAGAAAACCACTGCAACATGTATTCCGAGTTAGAAGTTTGGTGCTAAAAGCAATTCGAGATTATTTCTATGAGAAAGAATTTTTAGAAATCAACACGCCAAAGATGATTGCAACTGCTACTGAAGGAGGGGCTGCACTATTTCCAATATTTTACTACAACAAGGAAGCATTTTTGGCACAATCTCCACAGTTGTACAAAGAACAGCTGACAATGAGCTTTGAGAAAGTATTCGAGATTGCGCCAATTTTCAGAGCGGAGCCATCAAGAACAAACAGGCACCTCTCAGAGGCAATCTCAATAGACATGGAAGAGGCATATGTTGACTATAACGACATAATGCAAAGAATTGAAGATTTGATAAAAATCACCATACAAACTGTGTCAGAGTACGCCAAAGCAAACCCAGAATCTGAATTTGTAGTGCCTGAACTACCTGACAAGATAGATAGATATTCCTACACCGAACTGGTTGAAAAAATGCAAAATGCAGGTGCAAAAACCGAATGGGGGGATGACTTGTACCCATCTAATCTCAAAAAAATAGGCCTAAACGGATTTTATTTCATAAAGGACTGGCCTACTGGACCAAAACCATTCTATGTAAAAATAAACAAATCCGATCCTAAGATATCCGAATCGTTTGATTTAATGTTTGGAGATCTGGAATTGTCTTCTGGTAGTACCAGAGTCGAAAAAAAGGCCGAACTAGAAGAGAGAATGAAGAACAAAGGTCTCAAAGTAGATGCGTTTGAGTATCATTTGCGAGCTTTTGACTATGGTATTCCTCCACACGCAGGATGCGGGATAGGCCTTGAGAGACTAATCATGGCGCTAACGGGAACTGAAAACATAAGAGACACCACATTATATCCAAGAGACGTAGACAGGCTAACGCCTTAGGTGATTACTTGGTATCAAAAGAAGACATTGAACATGTAGCAAAACTAATGAGAATTGACATTGATGATTCCAATGAATATTTTGAGCGAGTACAAAAGGTGCTCAGTTATTTCGATATTTTAGACAAGGCAAACATCGAAGGCGAAGACATTCCGGTACAACAAGTTATGATTGATGATCTCAGGGAAGACAAGTATGAAAAATTCAATGATTCCCTAATACAGCAACTCAAGAACTATCGCGGAAGCTACGTCAAGGCTCCAAAGATGAATTAGATGAACCTTGGAATCTCTGCCATTGAATACATTCATGGCATCAAAAATGGCACAATAACTGCTGAAGAGTTTGTAGCAAAAACCATAGAACATATCAAAAAAGTAGAGCCAAAATTGCATGCATTCCTGTCTTTGAACGATAATGCCATACAAGACGCACGAAATATTGACAAGAAAATCAAATCTGGACAGAAAATTGGCGCGCTATATGGAATGCCAGTATCAATCAAGGACAATATTTGCATCAAAGGAGGAAAAACTACATGCGCATCAAAGATGCTGGAAAATTACACTGCACCATACACTGCAACAGTAGTGTCAAAGTTACAAGAACAAGATGCGACAATAATTGGAAAAACAAATTTGGACGAATTTGCAATGGGTGTTGCAACGGAATTTTCTGCGTTTGGCCCAAGCAAAAACCCGTGGAATACAGATTATGTTCCTGGAGGATCGTCCGGGGGTAGTGCAGTTTCAGTAGCTGGTCTTGAATCCATACTGTCATTGGGTTCTGATACGGGAGGTTCTGTTAGAAATCCCGCTAGTTTTTGCAGTATTGTTGGGTTAAAGCCAACATATGGTTTGGTATCTCGATACGGCTTGGTATCATATGCAAATAGCATAGAGCAGATTGGTCCAATGGGAAGACGAGTAGAAGATGTTGCATTATTACTCAATTGCATTGCAGGAAAAGACATACACGATCCTACAACAATAGACAACAAAAGCCAAGATTATCTGTCAGGAATTGATGCCGGAATTTCTGGCAAAAAAATCGGAATAATAAAAGAGATGAGCTCTGGTGCAGGCCTCGACAAGACAGTAGAATCTGTTTTTAGGAATTCAGTGTCCTCATTTGAAAAACTAGGAGCAAAAATAGATGAAGTATCACTAGACATGGTAGAATACACTGTTGCTACATACTATGTGCTGACAACAGCAGAGGCAGGAAGTAACTTATCCAGATACGATAACTTGCGATACGGATATGATTTGGATGCAGAAGGATACGAGTACAAGTCGTATATTTCCAAAGCACGAAGAAACTTTGGCCCAGAGGTGACCAGACGCATGATTTTGGGAGGATTTGTACCGTCTGCAGGATTTGCAGGAAGATATCTACTCAAGGCACTTAAGGTAAAATCCAAGCTCAAAAAACAAATCCAGGAAGCTTTTTCAAAATTCGATTACATCATATCGCCTACAGTACCAGTACTGCCGTTCAAATTTGGAGAAAAAATCGATGACCCATTAGCAATGTATCTTGCAGATATCAATACGGTAACTGCAAATCTGACAGGAATTCCAGCAATTTCAATACCGTATGAAATTAGAAATGGACTTCCTGTTGGAATACAAATCCATGCTAATTCACTACAAGAAAAATCATTATTGCAGGCAGCATATGCTTTACAGAGCACAACCAAACTACCGGAGGTTCCGCTATGATTGGCCTAGAAATCCACTGTCAGCTGACAAAACTGGAAAGCAAGCTGTTCTGTACATGTAAGGCAAATTACAGAGAGTTTGAGCCAAACACAAACATCTGCCCAGTATGCATGGGAATGCCAGGGACTCTACCCAGATTGAACAAAAAGGCGGTAGAAAAAGCAACAATGATTGCAATGGCTTTGAATTGTAAGACTCCGCACAACTTGGGATTTTTCAGAAAAAATTACTTTTATCCTGATTTACCAAAAAGTTTCCAAATCACACAGTTGAATTTGTATGGACCAACAAGCATTGGAGAGCAAGGCAAAGTATCAGTAGAAGGAAAGGACATTCGAATCAGAAGAATTCAGATTGAGGAGGATCCTGGCAGATTGATCTACGAAGGATCTTCAGAAAAAACCGCAATAACACTAGTTGATTACAACAGAGCAGGTACACCACTAGTAGAAATAGTGACTGAGCCAGACTTTGATAATCCAAGACAGGTCAGAATCTTCCTAAACGTACTATCAGATTTGCTTGAAAATCTGGGGGTTTCTGACCCTACCTTAGAAGGTGCCATGCGTGCAGACGCAAACGTATCCATTGAGGGCGGAAATCGGGTAGAAGTGAAAAACATCGGATCTTTCCATGATTTAGAAAAGGCGATTCACTTTGAGCTGACTCGCCAGACAAGTCTGAAAGAGCGAGGTATTGAGATATCTCAAGAGACACGTCATTGGGACGATAAAAGAAAGATAACAATATCCTCCAGATCAAAAGAAGAAGACCAGGATTATCGGTATATTCTGGAAGGTGACATTCCTTGGGTGATAATGGATGAAAAATCATTAAATGCATGGAAGAAAAACATGCCAGAAAGCATTAGCTCCAAAAAAGAAAGATATGTTGCCAAATATGGCATACCTGGACAAGTAGCAGATGTACTATCAACTGACAAGTATTATTCTGATTTATTCGAGCAGGCCCATGACGACTCTAATGCCAAAGAGATTGCAAACATCATCACCACTGATCTGATGGGCCTAGTCGATACTAGAGAAAAAAGAGAACAATCGAAATTATTGCCAAAACATCTGTCTGATTTGGTTTCTATGATCAATACAGGTAAAATTACAAAAAGCTCGGCAAAAAGCGCATTGCAGGAAATTATCAAGACTGGAAAATCCGTCTCCGATATTGTATCAAGTACTGGATTATCGAAGATATCTGATGAAGGAGATCTTGGCAAAATCATTGATGAGATAATATTGCAAGAATCCACTGCAGTAGAACAGGCAAAGCAAAATTCTCAGACAATCAATTATCTGGTAGGCAAAGTAATGCAAAAGACAAAAGGGAAGGCTGACCCTAGTATAACACTGAATTTGTTCAAGAAAAAAATTGGAATTTGAAATTGATGCCGATGAGGCAGAAATAATACGCATAATATCGAATCTGCCGGAATTTTCGTGGCTATCTACTGCCGATCTGGGTAAAATTAGGAGGGAAATCAAGGGCACAGTATCTAGGATTTTGAGAGAGTATTATCTGGAAAACACATGCAACATTGAGGGAAACTGGACTGAGAAATTTGCAGAATTTGGAATCACAGAACACGACGGCAAAACAATGATTGCATGCGCAAGAAGACTTGGGATAGAAATATCATGATGGTTTTTTTCGTTTTATGTTATAGACTAGAATGATTTCTACGTTCGTCTTTTATATCAAAATACATCAAGGTACGTAGCCATACCCAATAGATAGGAATTGGATTTCCGTTTTGGTGTCCAAGTGACCTATCAAAAAATTTTAAACTAACAAAGACGAAATTATTTTTTAATTTTTCTTATCTCTTGTGATACTAGCGGTAAAAACGCACCGACATCGGTAACTATGCCCAAAGCTTGCCATGTACCCCTGTCCATCAGTTTTGTTACAGTCGGTTGACTGATGTCTACAACTATTACCTTGACGTGAGCTGGTAGCATATTTCCAGTTGCAATGGAGTGTAACATTGTAGATACCATGATCACCATTTTTGCATCCTTGAGGATTTTTTTGTATTCTTTTTGGGCTATTGCAGTATCAGTAATGACATCTGGTAACGGGCCATCATCTCGAATAGAGCCTGCAAGAATAAACGGTACTTTTTTCTTGACACATTCGTACAGTATGCCGCGTTTTAATTCTCCTTTTTTGACCATTTCTGAAACAGAGCCTGCCCTGAACACTGCGTTTATGGTATCCATGTGATTTCTATGCCCCTTTACAGCCAAAGAGCCATCATGCACGTTCATTCCAAGTGATGTTCCTAGTGTGGCATATTCAATATCATGAACTGCCAAGGCATTTCCAGCAAGGATTCCATCAAGATATCCTAATCTGACTAGTTCTGCAACCGAATCAGCTGCGCCAGTGTGTACAATAGCTGGTCCACCAACTAGAATAATTTTGCCGCCTGATTTTTTTGTTTTATAGATGTCTTCGGCTACCTTTTTTGCAATATGTTGAGTTGGTCTTTCTGATGAGCTGCTGCTTCCCATAAAAGTAAATACGTCAGAGCCCTCACGAGGTCTTTCTGGTGGTGTAATCTTGACTCCTGTCTCTCCAACTACAATCATGTCCCCTTTTTTGATATCTCGAATCGGCGTACAGCTCGCTCTATTTCCTTTTACCACAATGCACTTGTCCATCATCATATTATCTACGAGAATCCATTTTCCTCCAAGCATGATCTCAGTGGTATTATTGGTAGTTGAATAGAAATCAATAGGCATCACCATATCTTTTGGTGCTGCCTTTAGTGAAGCATTTTTTCCTAGTGTAGCTGTTGCGCCAGCTCGATATACCTGTTCTAGAATTTTATCCAGATGATCTTGGCTTTTGCCCTGAATTTGCAGTTTGGCATAGCTTGGCTCTTTTTTCTTTTTCCCTACAGTCATTTGTAAAACCTCGAATTCACCTCCAAGGTCCATTATAACATCAAAAATCTTGGTCAGTATCATGGAGTCGATTAAGTGACCTTTGACTTCTACTTCTGATGAGAATTTCGCCATTGTCAGATCTGAGTCCCAATTGTCAATTTAAAATATATCTCATGCACAAAAATTGACCACACTACACAGGCAGAATTACTTTGCCCACGAATTTTGGCATGTTATCCTTTTCGAACTGCTGTACCAACTGTTCGCATTGTTCTTTTTGCACGCCTTGGATTATTGATTTTGAATAGCCATCCTTATCACATAATGCCACAATATACCCCGAGGTATCAGTTAACACAAAACCGCTGGATTCATCCACTATGGCATAGAGGTTTTCCTCACCGACTGGTTCCCAGACGTTACTAGTTGAGCTTTTCAGAGCCAATGCAGGCATTGCACGATTGTTTGCCAGATTGTTCAAGTATTCTCTAGCAGATGCCACCCGTTTTTGTCCCAGCTTTAACGCAACAAAATACTGCATTGTGTTATACTATTAGAATAATTATTAAAACGTACAGCGTTTGATACTGTAATGCCATTAACTAATCAAGTGATAATAATGCTAAATGAAATAACTACGCAAGTCAAGAACAAAAAATCACTAACTACAGAAGATGAATCCCTGATCAAAGAAACATTCAATAAAATTCTGAGCTCCGGACAATATTACGACGTTGACGAAATAGAGTCGTGGTTTAATAATGAGGGCACTTGGACTCACAAACCTACTATTGTACGTATAACAAACATGTCGCATTACGTCCAGTCTAGATTTGAGCAGGCACCAAAAAAACTGAAAATTGTGTCAGATAGTGATTGTGATTGTTAGGATTGAATTTTCTCCAACAGTTTTGCTATAGTTTTGCTATTGTCTTCTCTTTCTGCTAAAATATCATCCAGTCTTTTTCGCGACTGCTCATTTTGCCATTCTGATGACACAGTTTGAAAATACTCATCATCCAGTATTTGGTTTGCTTGAAATCGTTTGATTATCTCAAATAATACTCCTATCAGTTCGTTTTGAGCTCGTATTAACTCATCCTTTTCTGATGACATCATTTTACAAATTTCGCCTTGGTCACTATAAAGTATCTACTGTTTGTTCAAACGGAACAAACTATGGATTAACTTGGAAAATGAGTTCATCCTACTATTGCATAGGTTAACCTGGATTACACCATTAATAGCGATAGCGGGTGGAATGATGCTATATGGCATGTTCATTGATCATGAGTTTCTTTGGATGGCTGGAATACAGAATGTAGCATTACCTGCAGTATTGAGTATAATTCTGGTCAAAAAAATTAACATGGTTACCAAATCAAAAAAATTATTAGTTTGGTTTCTAATTTTTGCAGTCACGTCGTTTGTCGCAGAGACATACTCGTTTTTGGACGATACGTTTTGGAAAACAGAACAGTTTCCAAGTATTGCCGATGGGTTTTGGGTTGCAGGGTATGTCGCATTATCAATATTTTTGTGGAAAAACTTTGGACGGTTCAGAAAGCTGGTCAGCAGGAACATTGTTGCGCTAACACTTGGAATTGCGGCTACATCGATAATTCCAACAATTCTTGTTGCACTAGAGCTAGGCACCAAGGATATTTTTGGTTTAGGAGTTATTTTGAGTTATCCAATATCAGATACAGTATCGATGATGCCGCTCATCTTGGGATCGATAGTTTTTCTCAAGATGAGAAACAGATCATGGATGTTTTTGCTAATGGCAAACTCTGCATTTTTGATAGGCGACATTGTCTTTCCACATCTTGAATTAAACAACATGTACACTACTGGAGATCCAATAGATTTGACATGGATTGTCGGATATTTCCTTTTCATACTCGCTGGAACCACATTTGATGAGAAAAAAATGAATTGGCTCGCAACGATAAAAGAGAATAGAAAATTCATCAAATTTGAAAATATTTACAAAATAACAATACCGCTTATGGTTGGCGCGATTTTCCTAGTTACAATTACCACGTTGTACCAGATACACACATTTGATGGGGATAGATTCTTCGGAGATGAGATTGCCATATATTGGATAGTAGGCATGATGGCCGCATTTGGTGGGGTTATTCTTACGGTAAACCACAATTTGACCAAGATTGTGAAGTCTAGAACAGAATTGTTGACAAGACAGACTGAAAAGCTGGAAGAAGAGATTCGTGAAAAGACTAATTTGATTAATTTACAAAAACAGCTTGAATCTGAAATTGAAGATCGGAATAAAGAATTGATCAAAAAATCCATCTTACTAGAAGAGCAAAACAAAAAGCTAGTCGAAATCGACAAGAAAAAAGCCGAGTTTGCATCAATGGTTACACATGAGCTCAAAACTCCATTGACTCCTATTTTGAGCTGGTGTGATATTTTGCTACACCATGATTCTTTAGGTCCGCTAAACGACGAACAGAAAAACGCAATAACTAAGGTCCGACACAACGCTAGGAAGTTGTTAAGGCTCATTTCAGATATTCTAGATGCCGAAAAATTAGGGCTTAACCAAATGACATTCAACTACAAGAACATCGATATTCAGGAATTTGTCAGAGACTTGTCAGAGACATATGCGCCCGTTTTGGCAGAAAAAAGAATTCGTTACTTTGTATCATGTCCAAAGGGGCTTGTACTGCATCTGGATGAGCTAAGACTTGCTCAAGTATTGAAGAATTTCATCAACAATTCAATCGACTTTGTTCCCGGTAGAAATGGAAAGGTTCAGCTCAAAATAGAGCAAAGCCCAGATACAGTGATGTTTTCAGTAATCGATAACGGTATTGGAATACCAAAAGAAAAACAACAAAATCTCTTCCAAAAGTTCTACCAGATAGATACATCATCTACCAGAAAGCACGGTGGAAGTGGACTTGGTCTTGCAATTTGTAAGGGAATCATCGAATCGTTTGGCGGTACGGTGGGCATGCAAAGTGAGCCCGGAATGGGTTCAAGATTTTACTTTACCATACCAAAATCTGCAGGACCTACTCTAGTCCAGTGATTGTATAAATTTTCGAATTGTATTATCTTTGATTTGTTTTTTTGCAGAATCCAAAAACGGCCTTACATTATGTTTTGATTTTTTGTAGATCATAGCTTGTAATGCCATTTCAAGCTTGTCCACATCATGGAGCAGTTTTGCTTCTTTAGATGATTGTTTTTGATATTCCATCCATATTTCCCAGTACTGCCTTGATTGTGTCTTGTTTATGGTGGTGAGGATTTGTTTCATTGCGGTGTTTTCCAAATTGGCCTTTTGCTGCTTTGTTGCGTCTTCTGGAGTTAAATCGCCAACTATAGACTCTGCCAAATCATGGAGTAGCGCCATTTTGAGTATTTTTTGTGTGTCTAGTTTTTTGGCATCAGATAGTATCATAGCAATTGCTGCAACTGAATAAGCATGGTCTGCAACTGATTCTGGGTTTTTGATTCCAAGTTTTTTCTTCCATCCACTTCTTGGGATTTTTTTTAACTGTAAAATATTTTCAAATATCTTAGAATTTTCTAGTGTCGTCTTCAAGTAGGCCTGATCCACGATGAACCCTGTCTATATGCTTTGAGTGATCTTCCTTGGTTTCAAGTTTCTACTGGCGGTAAGGACAGGAGGCCAGCATGATATGCAATACTAAAACTCGCTATTAAATCTGGATAGCTCAGAATAATAATTACGATTACACATTGGAATCATTGAAGATATACACAAAAACTGGAGATGATGGAACTACCGGGGTTCAGGGTGGAAAACGAATATCAAAATCTGACCCACGAATCCAGGCATATGGTGCCGTAGATGAGGCAAATTCCATTCTGGGAATAGTTTTGACACATAAATTGGATTCAGATGTACAGTCATTATTGGTGCAAATCCAAAACGAGCTTTTTGTTGCAGGCTCGGATTTATCCAGTCCAGACTTGGTAAATCAGAAAAACCGAGTCTCGGAGTCCATGATATGCAATTTAGAATCACATATTGACAGGTTTGAATCAGAATTAGATCCTCTTACAAATTTCATCTTGCCAGGTGGAAGTCAAGTAGCGGCGTTTTTGCATCAGGCGAGAACCGTTATACGAAGAGCAGAAACCATGACAGTAGAGCTATCAAAAAAGGAATCACTTAATCCATTATGCCAAAAATACCTCAATCGCCTCTCTGATCTTTTGTTTGTGATGGCCCGTGTGGCAAACAAACGCTCCAATACTTCAGATGTTTTGTGGAAGCCTTAATCAAAAGACACTTTAATTCCTGAATTTTGACGGAAGATAACGCCAAGGTAGCTCAGCCTGGGAGAGCACTCCGCTGAAGACGGAGCCGTCGTGGATTCAAGTCCCACCCTTGGCACATTTCATTTTACCACTTCTTTTAAAAATTTGAAAGATCAAATTGTCGACATATGTCAACAAAACAAAACCGTTGAAATCCAAGAGTAAGTATAAAAACTACTTTTCTAAGCAGAATAATGTATGAAGATTTTACTTGTCATTACAGCTGTTTTAGTTGCAGTTTCATTTTCACTATTTCATGCATATGCCCAAGAGCAAGGCATCACCAGCATTCCAATTGGAAAAACCGCCTTAGATATACAGATTTCCGGAGATAAGGCATATGTCACAAATCCAGAAGAAGGCGTAATCTCAGTAATAGATACAACAACAAAACAGGTAGTTGACACAATACCTGCAGAAAAAGGCGTCATGTTCGCCCAAGTCGTAGAGGACAAGAACAAAATCTATGCAACCGTTGAAAACCAAAACAAGGTTTTTGTGTATGATTTAACAACTCATGAAAAAATAAATGAAATCAATATCGGAGAGAAAGAACTAGTTCTATTTTCCAAAGCAGATAAGCCATACGGTCAGCGAGAATACACATACTTTGCAACTAGCGGCGTAGGCTTGGAGTATGATCACAATAATGGTATGCTATATGTGGTTCATTCCGAGGTAAACCACGTCAATGTAATTGATACAAATGATGATGAAGTCGTTGGAACAATCAACGTCGGCACAACTCCAGTAATGATAGCTATAGATGAAGCAGGCAATGCAGCATATGTAACCAATTGGGAGTCAAACGATGTTAGCATAATAGACCTCAACACAAATGAAGTCACTGGACAAATCAAAACTGGATTTGTTCCAGCTCAAATGGTAATTGATTCAGAAGAGCACAAGTTATACGTAACTCATCACGCATCGCCACATGTTTCAGTTGTCGACCTAACAACCAAAGAGATTGAAAAACAAGTAAAACTACAAGGCCCAACTAGCGCACTTGCACTGGACAAAAAGGCCGGACTACTCATAGTCACATATCTTCCTGAAAGCGGAATCACTGGACAGTCGTTTTTGAACCGAGTTGAATTCATCGATACCAAGACAAACGAACAAGTTTCAGGCTACGACATTGCAGCAAATCCATTTGTGATGAAAATCGATGAAAATGATCAATTGTTTGCATCAATAATTAAAGAAGGCAGAGTTGTTTTAGCAAATCTACCAGAGATAGAAAAATACCAACAAGTCGTTGCAAAGTCAGAAGAAAAACCAAAGGAAGGCAAAAAATCAGGATGCCTAGTTGCAACTGCATCCTTTGGAACTGAACTAGCACCACAAGTACAACTACTCAGAGAAGTTAGAGACAACGTATTGTTTGGTACAGGTTCTGGAACTGCGTTCATGGTCGGATTCAACGAGTTCTATTATTCATTTAGCCCAACTGTAGCAGACTGGGAAAGACAAAGCCCGATATTCAAAGAAATAGTAAAAACAGGAATCACCCCAATGATATCGACTTTATCAATTCTTAACTACGTTCATGCAGACTCTGAACAGCAAGTCCTAGGCTATGGAATTGGCGTGATATTGCTAAACATTGGCATGTACTTTGTCGCACCCGCAATAATTATTTTCAAAATAAAGCAAAGACTGCAAAAATAATCTAGAACAGATTTAATATCATATCAGTTACAGGATTAAAGTGCAAAAGCCAATACTGGTTGGAATTGTAATTGGAGTGTTTCTTGTAGGCCTCGGAGTCGGGTATGCGGTATTTTCTGCAAACCAGTCCGCCGCAGCTGATCTTGAAAAATACAAAGCTGCAGAAAGCATTGCAGCCGAAAATATCAAGACTTTTGATACTCTGGATTTTGATGTGTTTACAAACC
>RHCX01000081.1 GCA_010028495.1 Nitrososphaeria archaeon
GTAATATTTTTCTTAACCTGAGACCAAAGCTCCTTTGGTACTGTTTTGTTATTCTGATAGTATAATTTGCAAACATCTGTGGTTATGGTAAATCCTTGAGGTACTGGCAGCTTTAGCTGAGTCATTTCGCACAGCCCTGCACCTTTTCCGCCTAGAAGTTTTTTGTTCTTGCCGTCTCCCTCGTCAAAAAAGTATACCATTTTCATTATTTCATCACGGATTTTTCTATCGATTTGAAGGGGTTTTAAGCATTGCCTTGGCAAACTCGCTTACTATATCATTCCAGTTTTTTGCCTTGATTATGCCACTTGCAACTAAGATCCCAGACGATCCAAGCTCGATTGCTTTTCTGACGTCTTGACCTGAGACAATGCCTGCACCGCACAACAACTTGGTGCTGTTTTCTGCTTTTTGCACGGCTTTTACTGATTCTGTGATCAATTCCGGTCTTTCAGTGGATACTGCTTTTCCAGATCCAATGAGTTCTGGCGGTTCAATTGCGATATAATCTGGGTTCAGCTTGGCATATTTTGCAGCTTCTGTAACATTCTGGACACATACAACTGAGATCATCTTTAGCTGACGGAATCTGTTGACTAAATCTTCAATGTCTTTTGCGGCAATTCTATGCTCGCTGTGGTTGATTAGTGAACCTGACACCTTTGATGCTTTGAGCAGCTCCGGTATGACAAATCCTGTGGTGCTTCCGGTCTTGGAATTATCTGTATGCTGGGCAAGAACTGGACCTGTGTATTTTATTCCCAAAAGGTGATGTGGGGGCGCGATTGCTATTTTGACTCTATATTTTTTTGCCACTTTTTGAGCTACAATCGCAAGCTTGGCCGCCTTGGCACCTGATATCTCTTCATAATTTTTGTAATTAATGATAAACAACTTTGTGTTGTTGTCTTTGTGTGATATTTATTGTTTTTAGAGTTCGATTTGCACGGCGCCCTTCCAGATGAATCCGCACAGAGTAAAAATGTTGTCAGTCATCTCATCCGAGTTTGTAAATAACGAGCATTCGGCTTCAGTGTTTTCATGCAAATTCCCCTTTACCGCGGAATCCGACATTAACAATTTGGCGTTTACTGGGCATTTTTTAGTCACCGCTATTCTTCCTTTTGATGGAAGCTTTCCAATTCTGACTTCGCTTGCGCCGAATCTTTTTATGAATAGTTTCATTTTGTCCGGGACTTCATCTACGATAAGACGAACCGCGCCGCCGTTTCTCTCGGTCTGCTTTATTTTTTCAGGTATTGCAGTATGATATAATTTTGATACATCTTCTAGTGTTGTGACCAGATAAAACACGTCGACGTTATTTTCAAGCATTCGCTCTATTTGAGATGTAATGTTTTCTATTCCTTGAATGATTCTAAATGTGGGCGCGTTTGTCTTTGCCTCGACGCTGTTTATCTCTCTAATTTTATCGATTATTTTTTTGCCGTCTTTTCTTATCTTGTTAATCTCTTCTTCTTTTTTCTTTAATGTTATAGATAATAATTCGTCAGGCTCTGACGCAATGCACAACTTTGGCGATGAAAATGAAATGGACACAATACCGTTGCTTGATAATTTGTCTATGGTTCGGTATGTCTTTGCCCTGTCGACGTTGATCTCTTTTGCAAGCGCACTTGCGGTGACCGGGCCAATTCGTAACAAATTCAGGTAAATCTTGGTCTCCAGCTCATCCAAATTCAAAATAGCAGACAGCTCATTGGCTAGGCCTTCTACATACGGATTGTGGGTTTTCGTAATCTCTGGATTGGACTTGTTTAACGTAAGGTCCTCCATAGGACTAGTTTTACCGTTATGTATTAACGGCGTTCTCTGTTTTTTTTGAACGGACAGGTTGTCCTCCCCCAAGGCTGTAACTGTGCATTTAAGAGCCATCTTTCTTAATCGATATAATGACTTGCGTATGATTTATCAGTGGACTGGTGTTTTTTTGCACAACATCCGATCTTAAGCATATATCAAATTACGTTAAATGCTATCACTGCAATTATTATCATGACAATTACGTGTTTTATGCCTGCGACGTATGATCCAGAGCCGATTTTGCCAGCTGCAAGACCACCAAAAATAGATTCAATCACTGCCATGTTGAACAATAATGAATCAATCTGTGCAATTTCAACACCAGATAATGCCGAAAAGACGTTATTGCCAGTCATGTGGGTGGTGGATAGTAGTTGTTTCACTGATTCTATCTGGGTGAAAAACTGTGATGACAATATCACTGCAATTGCGATAAACACAGCATAAGAGATGTAAATTGTATAGGTGTATGGTTGAAGAGCGGACTTACGCTCTTTTTCCAGATTTCTGAGTTCTGTGACGTATTTTTGTATGGTCTCCAAGTTATCTGAAACATTTCCTCCGTTTTTGTATGCTATTTCCAATAACACCACGACACGTTTTGCCATTCGGGTTCCTGCCTTTTTTGCAAAGTTCTCAAATGCCTCGTTTATTGGCATACCCCAGCTTATGTTTGCCTTGAAATTTCTAAGCACGGGTCCCAAATTTCCCATGTTTCTTTCCGGGGTGTACTGGATTGCCTGGATTAGATTAGAGCCACTCTGAATGGAGCTGACCAAAGACAGCAAAAATAATGGCAAATGCCTGTCGATTCCTTCTTTTCTTTGCATCTCTTTTAGCTGCAGTAGAGTAATTGGAATTACTGCGGCAATTATTCCAAATATTATGCCTATGTCTCTTGTTATGAAATGAGTTGAGCTAGACAAATAGATGCTTGCTATAACAACTGAAATGCTTGCTATTGCAGATATCATGATGATACGGAATTTCTCGGTCTTTGCTAGTGGAACCTTGGGAAGCATGACTTCTTGCTGGGTTTTTGCACTCATCTTTTTGGCACCATCGAATCCATCAATATGAGCATGACTATGCCAAACAATGGAACCATAGCATAAGTCAGCATGTTCATTAACGTGATCAGATCAAAGCCGCCAAGGTCAGGACTCATTATTGCCATTATAGACAACATGATTACCGCCATCAGGGGAAACACGATTAATAGAATGGTGTACATCTCTGCCATGACGCCAAGTGATTCTGTTGAACGTTTGACACTGATCTTTTTTTCCTCCAGGTGAACCTTGGCAGTTGCCAAAAAATATTCTCGCAAGTTTCCACCCGCTTTGAATGTGATTATTGCACCTTCCAGTAATTCCGAGTAAGAACCATTTGGAGTTCTTTTTATCAAATCATTTACCGCTGTAATGATATCCATTCCCAAGATCTCGATGTTTCTTGTGATAAACTTGGAATCCTTGACTATCTCTTCATTTGATGATTCCTGAGCAATTGCCTTGAAGACTCCTTCTAATGATAATCCGCTTGCGCAAAGTGTAGCCATGTATCCAATGTAATGCGGTGTTTCCTCTCGGAGCTTGGTCAATCTCGTCTTTGCATTCAGCATTGGAGTTATCTGCAGTGCAGCAAATGTCACCAGTCCAAGGCCTAGTGAGCCAACAACTGCAAGTAATGCAGCAATTAATGGTTCAATGTTGAGAATTATTGATATTGTTAATGTGGCAGCAAATCCTATGATTCCTGCTATCACACTAGATAACACCATCGATGCAACAAAGACCTCAAATGGTACTGGCATCATTGCCTCGCGGATTCCAATCTTTAGCTTGGGCAGCTTTGGATACAGAAAATAGATGTGCTTGTTTAGCAGTCTGTAGCTATACACCTGAAACGGTGAGGGCTGGTTTTTTGGAGCCTCGTCTTTTTTGAGCAGTCCTATCATTCTATCACCAACCGCTTTTTTTCGTAGAATCTGTCGGAATTGGAGTAAAAGTCCAGGATATTTTGTGTGACTTCTTTGTGGCCTCGAATGTTGTTTTGCACTAGCCACTCTAACGCTGTTTTTCTCTTTTTTAGCTCGTAATCTATTTCATCGTCTGCAACACCTGTTTTTTCTTTAATTTTTCCGAGGACCAGACTATTTCCAAAATATTCATGTCTGTCGTCTTTGGGATTCCACCTGAAAATGTCATGGGTTTTAATCTCGCCTGTTTTCTCATCTAGTCCTTGTATTTCTGAAATCTTGATTATTCTTCTAATAGAGCGGTCCTCTATTCTGAGTTTTAGCTGCAGTGTGATCAGGTCCAACGTATTTGCAATCAAAGCCTTTGGCACATCCATTGGTGATGACACCAATCTAGTCAGTGTTGCCTCTACGGAATCTGCATGAATTGATGAAAACCCTCCGTGACCTGTCGCCATTGCCTGAAATAACGTATATGCTTCTCGTCCTCTGGTTTCACCTACAATCAAAATGTCCGGTCTTTGTCTCAATGCCGCCCTTAGCAAATCAAATTGTGTGATCTCTCCAATTTGTCCGTCGGTAAAGTTTTGTCTGGACACTGCAGGAATCCAGTTTTCATGTAGTAGATTTAGTTCATGTGTATCTTCTATGCTGACTATTTTCTGCCCGGGTCTGATAAATGACGACAATGAATTGAGAAGTGTTGTTTTTCCGCTTGCTGTGCCACCTGCTACTAGCATTGTGGAATTGTTCTCTACTGTATACCAAAGATAGGCAGCTTCTTGAACGGAAATAGTCTTGAAATGAAGCAAATCCACTATGGTAATTGGGTCGGCACGGAATCTTCGTATGGTAAACGTGCTTCCTCTTTTTGTAATCTCGTTTCCTAAGGTTAGGTTGACTCTGCTTCCATCAGGCAAGGCTGCATCTACAATTGGGTTTGCCAACGATGCGTGTTTTCCACCAACATAGGACATTTTTTGGACAAAATTATTCAACTCATCATCATTTTGAAATATGATGTTGGTTGGAACCGACTCGAATTCTCTATGCCATATGTATAGCGGGACGTTTACTCCATCACAACTAATCTCCTCAATTAGGTGATCGCGCATTAAAGGTTCTATCTTTCCAAGATAGACAAAATCGCGAATAGCATAGTATGTTATTTTGGATAAAGTTCTGGTAGG
>RHCX01000082.1 GCA_010028495.1 Nitrososphaeria archaeon
ATCCTGCATTATTTACCAAAATATCGATTTTACCAAATTTATCCAGCACTTTTTGCGTCATTTGCTTTACTTGGGCCTTATCAGATACATCGCAAGGACAAATCAGTATCTCTGCGTTGAATTTTGTTAGTAATTTTTCCAGCTCTTCGAGTTTCTCCTTTCTTCTTGCTACTAGTGCTAGCTTTGATCCCTTGCTTGCAAATTCTATCGCAGTTGCTTTTCCAATACCGCTTGATGCTCCCGTGATTACAACAATTTTATCCTTGAACGACATGTTTTGTCAAGTTGTGCAGTAAAGATAAGTGAGTTTCTATTCCACAGGTTTTTGGTATTTGCGCAAAGCCATCTTCATCAACAAAAACCATGCAATAGGAATAGGCAGTTGGTACGTTGCTATTCTCCATGCAATGATGGCATCCCATTCCACACTATCGCTTGGAAGCTCTAGCTTGAACTGATCCAGATGCGACAAATACGCCCACGTGCCAAATTCTGCAAGACCTGATCCTCCAACCGTTATTGGCATGTTTCCAATTGCATTTCCTGCCATTACTGCCAAGATAGAGTCTATCGCGGTAACGGTTTTTTCGGTTCCAAATGAAATGAACATGAAGGAAACTCCAAAGACCATCCACGACAATAACGAAATCAGAAATGAAACCGCAAAGGCTCTTTTTGCGTGTGGCGCTTTGATATTTTGCCTAGTCATTGTACAAATGTCTGCCATCCACTGGTTTGTCTTGTCCAGATATTGCTGGCCTTTTTCTTTTCTGAATCGTAATACCAAATTGACAAACATTTTTGGCACCTGGAAATCTCGCTTTGCAGTCAAAAAGAACAGTCCAGACCACAATCCAACTACAGGTATTGTAGTACCAAGAACAATAACGCCGATGATCGTGTGTCCTCCTACAATAGCGATTACACCTGCAATTATTGCCAAAACTCCGGCTGCCAATACCTCTGTCACTATCTCAAATATTCCAAGCCAAGAAGCCTTTGATGTTGCAATACCTCGCTTGTTCATCCAGTAGATTCGAACCACCTCTCCGCCCACAAACATTGGAGTAGTCATTGTGACAAATTCAGATCCAATTCTGACAAACATAGTTCGCCACAGAGATTCTATTTTGCCATGAAAAGTCTTGATGATATAATGGAATTTTATTCCCTGCAGGAGCAGCTTGCCCATCATTGCGGCAAATGCCGCAAGAAAATTCACTATTCCTACTGCAAAGATATCTTCAGGCGTTACATGAAACGATATAGCAATTATCAAAAACGGGACAAGGCTAGCTGCAAATGCAACAATTCGCCATTTCATTTTAGCAGGTTTCTGACTGAATCAAATATAAGCCAACAACTCTAACTTTTAGAATTGAAAGCGATTTTTGTTGCAGGAACTGCAGGCTCGGGCAAATCACTGCTTACATCAAAGATTCACGAATATTACACCAGAAACGGAGCATTTACAGCTATTTTGAATTTGGATCCTGGGGTCATTTCACTGCCATACACTCCAGACATTGACATTAGAGATTCCGTAGATATTGTATCTATAATGAAGCAATACGATCTAGGGCCAAACGGCGCATTGATGATGGCAAATGATCTTATCGCGTCCAAGCTGGAAGAACTACAAGAAGAAGCGGACAAGATAAATCCAGACTATCTCATAATTGATACCCCTGGACAGATAGAGCTCTTTGCATATCGTACAAGCGGGCCATATTTTGTGAATAATTTTATGGCAGACCAAAAGTCTGCGCTGTTTTTGTATGATGGAGTGCTGGTGACGACGGCGGTAAATTTTGTCTCCATGGCATTGCTTGCAACATCAATAAGACTACGAATGGGGATGCCAACGATTAACGTTCTAACAAAGACAGATCTGATTGCTGACAAGATCTCTGAGATTTTACGATGGACTACAAATCTAAAATCATTGGAAAACGCCATCTCTGCAGAAGCGGACGGCGAAACATATGTCTTGGTGACAAACATTTTGCGCAGCTTGAATTTGTCCGGGTTTGCGCAAGGATTGATTCCAGTATCTAATGCAACTGGAGAAGGAATGGTAAATCTTGAGGGCTCGCTAAGCAGAATTCTTAACCAAGGAGAGGAGGTAGAAGACTGATGAACTCGGTTATTGCAAGAGCTCCATCCTCTACTGCTAACTTGGGCCCAGGCTTTGATGTGTTTGGTCTTGCACTGGACGCATTTTATGATACAGTTACTTTGACAAGGCAGAAACAAGGAATCACTATACTCACTGATGATAAAATTCCTGTATCTCCTAGCAAAAACACGGCTGGCCTAGTAGTACAGTACATGAAAAAAAAATTCAAGATAAAAAGCGGAGTACAGATTAGGATCAAAAAAGGAATCCCAGCAGGCTTTGGGATGGGAAGTAGTGCGGCATCAGCAGCTGCTACGGCAATTGCATTTGACAAATTATTTGGTTTAAAACTAGATGGAAACACATTGGTGGAATGCGCAGGTGTGGGAGAACGTGCAAGTGCAGGTTCTATACACTATGATAATGTGTCTGCCTCTGTTTTAGGAGGATTTGTGGTTGTGCGAACAAAACCACTGAATGTTTTAAAAATTTCCCCGCCATCGGATCTAAGACTAGTAGTTGCAGTTCCACAGATAGCAGTTCCGGCAAAAAAGACCGAGGTCTCTCGCAGCGTTGTGCCAAAGCAAATATCATTATCAGATTCTGTGGTTAATCTATCAAATGCAGCTACAATTGTTGCAGGATTTGTGCAAAAAGACTCTACATTAATTGGAAATTCTATAAAAGACATCATTGTAGAACCAGCACGCGCGCATTTGATTCCGGGATTTTTTGCAGTCAAAAAAAATGCATTAAAGGCGGGCGCGCTAGGCGTTACGATTTCTGGTGCAGGTCCATCAGTAATTTCATTTGCAACAAAAAAATCAAAGCTAGACAAAATAGCAAACGCGATGAGAAAGGGATTTGCTTCTGCAAAGACGGACTGTATTGTTGTAGTTTGCAAGCCAAGTGATGGCGCAAAAACGATCTAAATTGAAAAAAGCAGTAGTAATTCTGAGTGGTGGCCTAGATTCATTATGCCTTGGCGCATATTTATCAAAAAAATATGAGTTGTACGGAATCACGTTTTCTTATGGCCAGCGCGCCTCAAAAGAAATGGAGGCTGCAAAAAAAGTCGGGAAAGCACTACATCTGAAAGAGCACAAGATAATTCCGCTTGATTTTATGAAATCACTTTATGGGACAAGCAATGTTTTGACTAGTTCCAAAAAATCACTCCCATCAAAATTTGAGTATTCTATTGTGGTACCAATTAGAAACGCGATTTTTGTCACAATTGCAACTGCATGGGCATTTTCGCTCAAGGCTTCTTTGGTTGCATATGGCGCCCACACAAACGACACAAAATATCCAGACTGCCGTCCTGCCTTTTCAAAGAAAATAGAGTCTGCCCTGAATCAAGGAGAAATAGACGGAATCAAGCTGGGTATCAGAAACAAGATCAAGGTCTGGTCTCCGTATTCCGCAGGCATATCAAAGAGCTCTCTAATCAAGGCAGGCTATGAAAAATTTGGAGAGAAAATATTTCAAACGTGGAGCTGCTATGCGAATCTGAAAAATCACTGTGGCAAGTGCGAGTCATGTAACAACAGAAAGAAGGCATTTGAGCAGGCAAAAATCAAAGACAAGACAAAATATCTAGTAACGGTTCTCTAGGACTTTTTTGCGCAAAATTCCGTGTCGGATTCCCATGTACCATCCCAGAACGATTGCTGCAATTATTCCAAAAAAGTACCAGTTTTGCATCGAAGGTGTTGCCTCTTTTGCGACAATGCTTACCAGTCCGTGAGAGCTAAATGCCGCAATTGCCAGTACAACAAAGAACTCTATTGCAAGCCATGTAAAGTGCGGCCAAGATTCTCCTGGAATGTGTACATTGTTGTGTGCTCCCACGAAAAGCTAACCTCTTGGTTGATTATTTATCTTTTTCAAAGAACTGATGACTTGTTGCGAATCATGGCAATGACATCTTCGCGGTTTTCCTTTCTGTCATAGAATCCCCTGTATGCGGCAGAAGTCATTGTAGCGTCGTTTTTGACTCCTCTCATTTTCATGCAAAAATGCTCCGCCTCTGACATTACCATTACTCCTTTGACTCCTTGGGCATACAGCTCGTCTGCAATGTCTTTTGTCATTCTTTCCTGGATTTGCAGTCGTTTTGCGTATTTTTCAACCAGCCTTACCAGCTTGGATACACCAAAGACTCGCCCATTTGGCAAATATGCTATACTGATTTTGCCAAAGAACGGAAGCATGTGATGTTCACACATTGAATAAAACTTGATGTCCTTTACCACTACAGCATCCGAGTCTTCTGAGAATTGTACAGATAATTCCGAATCAGAGTCATATCCAGAGAAGATTTCCTCGTACATGTCTGCGATTCTATCAGGTGTTCCTCGTAGTCCTTCTCTAGTTGGGTCCTCGCCCATCTCTATGATTAATTCGCGCACTAGCTTGCGCACTCGTTCTTTGTTCATGGTGCACCTATCAGCTTGTGTAGTTGTGGTACTACTCGTACCTCGGGATAATTAGAATAAACTACATCATAAAAGCCCAAGAGTTGTTGCAATGTTGGTTCTGCTACTCCGTAGGTTGGTTGTATTATAAAACCCTTAAGATCCTTAGCTGAGACTGTTTCAAAGATTTTTTGTGTCAGTGATGAAAATTCTTCCAGCGTCGTTTTTTGCGAAACAACAATTTTGATGTATGTTGGTTTTTTTGTAGATATGGATTGTTTGAGACAGTCCAATGCATTTTCTATCAATATAGAATAATGCTTTGCATCGACAAAGTCTGAATCTTTTGTTTTTAGCTCTATTTTGACGTAATCAATAAACGGCAAAACCTTGGCAAATTTTTTCGAGTCATAGCACGATGATTCCAGATATGTCGGGAT
>RHCX01000083.1 GCA_010028495.1 Nitrososphaeria archaeon
TGAACATCAAGCGGATTATCAGAACTTAGTGTCGTAGTCATTAACCCTACAGAACCATCATGAAGATGTTGATTAGTTTCGGAAAGAACTTCATTACCATCTTGCATAGCGACGATGTCAAAGTTAACATGCTTGATTGGGTTTCCTTCCGAGTCAATAAATTCAACAAATATCATAGATTCGTATCCCTTAACTGGAACATCTGAATCTATATGCACTACAACAGATGCGTCTTCTGACATCGCAAATGCACCTCCAGTTTCATCATCAGCCATAGTATCAGTACCATCAGACTTGTTTTCATCATGTTGTTGTACTATTACTGTGCCAGTCATCCACGGATGAACTTGACAGAAATATGGGTATTCGCCAGCAGTATCAAATTTTTGTGAAAAGATTTGACCTGATAAAATCAAACCACTGTCAAATATTCCATCCGGTCCGCCGTTGCTTATGTCACCACTTGTAACAGTGTGAGATGCCGTATCATCGTTTGTCCATTCCACTTCACTGCCTACATCAGTAGTCACCTCAGATTCAATGTAACATTCGTTTACTGCTTCGCAACCCTGCGTGTTTGAGCCAGCTGCAATACTTACATTAACAGTCTCATGATCTGCAAATGCTGGCATAGTTGCCACAAAAGCAAATAATATCAAAACAGTTCCCGTCATAATCGTCTTCATCATTATTGAGATATTTTACTAGTATTTAATAATACTCATCTTGGTGAGTATCAGAGTTCTTAAATAGTAATTTAGAATAGTTTAAGCAATGAAACATAATTTTGGTTTTTTAAGATGAAATCATCCAATGGTAAATGCGAGGTATGTAAGGGACAAGTGGGGGTTTTATCCACATGTGGTATGTGTAAACAGGTAATGAAGTATATGTGCACTAAATGTTTGAATGTTAAAAAATTTCCATGCGAATGTTTTGACATTCAGCAGAGATTGGATTTTTTAAGATAAGAACATAGTTTGTGACTACAACAGGTATTCAAACACGTAATCAACTAATAGCAAGCATTCTCTCAATTGCAAGTCTTGCCTTATCAGCAGTCTGCTTTGGCACCCTCACTTCATATTTTTCTTCCAGCAATGAAGAGTATACCTTGTCTAGCGTAATCATCTTCATGTACTGGCATACTGCGCCTTGAGAAGCTGGGATAAAGTTCTTGCCCGGGTTTTGTTGCTGCATTCGGTATAAGATTCCAGTTTCAGTAGCAACTACAAAGTTCTGCGCGGCTGATTGCTTGGCATAATTCATCATGCCTTCCGTTGACATCACCTGGACTTGACGGTTCTTGTAATCACCCACTGCAACATCATACATTATTTGTGATGTACAGCTGCATTCTGGATGGACTAGTAACTCTGAATTTGAATATGAATCCAAAAGCTTGTGAATGTCATCGGATCGTATGCCTGCATGAACATGGCATTCGCCTGCCCAAATGTGCATGTTTTTTCTTCCGGTCATCTTTGCAACATACGAGCCCAAAAACATGTCCGGCAAGAATAAGACGTCCTTGTTTTCTGGAATCGCCTTGACCACATTTACTGCATTTGATGATGTACAGCAATAATCCAGCTCTGCCTTGACTTCTGCCGATGTATTGACATATCCTACTGTAATTGCTCCTGGATGCTCTTTTTTCCAGTTTTTCAGCTCGTCAACGGTAATAGAGTCTGCAAGCGAGCAGCCAGCAGCCAAATCTGGAATGAGTACTTTTTTCTCAGGACAAATGATTGCGGCAGTTTCCGCCATGAAGTGAACCCCACAAAACAGAATTGTCTTGTGTGGAGTTTTTGCAGCCTGTCTTGATAATCCTAGTGAATCACCAACAAAATCTGCTACATCTTGTACTTCTGGCAATTGATAATTATGAGCAAGAATAACTACATCCTTTTCTTTTTTGAGTTGCGCTATTTTGTCTTGTAGCATCCGATCATTGCAATACCGGAATTATTGATTTAAAGACTGGGATAATAGTGCGATTTTACGTCCAGTTCACAGATTCCGGCAAGTTTTGCCAAAATTATGTTCCTATTTTGATGTAGCAAAGCTGCAACGTTAATGTTTGCAGGAAATAGTGTTACTGCTTCTTTTGCCGCGCCTTCAAAGATCGTGGTTTTTTGTGTGATGGAATTCACATCAATATTTCTGACTGAAAAGAATTTTGCACCAGCCAATGCCTTAGGGTTTTTTGTCGTAGTCAAAGTTACTGATTCAAGTTCATCTTTGACTGATTTTAGTGCGTCAAGGCCTGCAATTGCACCAGATGGGAGATAGATTTTTTTCTTAAATTCTACACATGCGTCAAACAAAATGTCAAATACGGATTCATCTAGTAATGCTCCAACACTCATTATCATCAAGTCTTTTTTGTTTTGCAGTATACTCAAGGCATGGTTCTTTACTGCCTCTTGCGATGCCGCCTCTACTACAATATCGACATTATTTGAGGATAGAAGGTGCGGATTTGCTACCAGTGTTGGCTTTTTTGCAAGCTTGGCAAGCAGTGCCTCAGCTTTTGCACCATCAAAGTCATAGATATGAGTAAGCTCGGCAGGTATTTTGCCAGAGTCTATTGCCAGCGCTATTTGTGTGCCGATTGCTCCACAACCCAAAAGCCCTATTTTCTTCAACATGGCCCTGATTGAATATCTGGTAAATTAATTATGGCTTGCTGGCAGACTGTTCAACCTAGTAACAATTAACTAGGTATCGTATTGAGCAATACCATGGCAAAGAGAAAAACAGGCAAACATATGCGATTAGCAGATCAAAAGGCTGCTCGCAGATGGCGCAAAAAGTAAATCAGTTTTGAGCTAATTCAGTGTTAAGGGTTCTTTCATCCCAAGGGTTTTATTTTCTACAATGAAGGTAACCTATGCTTAACACGGTTTACAGAGAAGCAATCAAGAATCGTGAAAAAATTCTATCAGTTCTCAAAGGTCCAAAATTTGAGCAAATTGTACAAAGAGCACAGCAAAACTGGATAGAATACGCTCCAAAAAAACAAGATTCTGTATTATGCGGTATTGATTCCAGCTTTAACAGTACAAAATTTCAGGGAATGGAATTATGGGTGGTTACGGCAGTCGGAATTCAATCAGATGGAACAATAGTTGATGACCTTCACAGACAGGGCTTGGGAAGGGTCGGATTAGACATAGCAAAAATGGCAAGTGAAATGGAAGTTGATATTTGCAGAAAAGCAGTCGACGTGTCGGACATTGTAATGATGGATGGTTCCTTGTATTCGCAGTTTATGACGAGGCAAGCAGGTTCAAGAACTTGGGATCTCAGGCAGGCGATATTTTCTACTATAATCATGCGACAAAAACTCCTGGATTTAGTAGAGTTTTTGCAGATCCAGAATTTGGCCGTGAAAAGGTAATCTCGTCAATTTATGCGAGGCTATCTGATTCTACTCCTTTGATCAAGGTAGAATTGTTCGGTGATAATCATACGGATGAAGAAATAAAGTCAATTCTAGATAGACTCTATAAGACAAGTGTTGGTGGATATCCGTACGCGCTCAAGCTTGCGCATAACAACTGCAAGATCAGCGGTGCAGATCTAGCAAAACTTGTCAGTCTATACGGAATATCAAATGAGATAGGCTCCAGAGAAGTCTTGGAATAATTATCGTTTTTGTCCAATAACGTTTAGTGTCACAGTGCTTTTGATCCCAGGCAGTTTACGGATTTTTTTAGTTACAAGATCAGAGATTTCAGTATACGTAGGCGCCATTACATTGCATATTATCTGGTGTGACGGAACTAGAATATCAGCATCAATCACTTCGACGATTTTGCCTAGATTTTGTATAGTAACAACTTCTTTTCCTTTTTCACAGTCAAGCAAAACATACGCTTGAGACATGTATGTGTCCAAGACGTCTTTGCCGTCGATTTTTTTGGTAAGCGAGTTCTTGTCATCTGCAATTAATGTATACGTAGCACGGATTCTTGGTAGTTTTCTGATTTTTTTGGTGACTGTGTCGCGTAGAGCATCTTCTGATTTTGCTTCCAACTTGCTAAGCACATCATATGTACCAAAGACACCAGTTGCCATTTTGACAGATTCGGTTGATTTTAGAGATGACAGTACGAAATCTTCAGAGCCACTATCACATGTTATCAAAACATACGCCTTTGCCAATTCAGGTATAGTTACGTAAAACTAGACAAAAAGGATTTTGTGTGATCAAACACATGACTGTCCAAATCAAATCAATTCCTCATAGGTTTTTGTATTGATGGTGATAACACAGTAATCTATTTCAGATGTCCAGTTTATTTTTATAGTTATAAATTACATAAAATAATAATGAATTAGATAATTTATTGATCAAATGATCCAAATATTGCATTTATTATTGAATTAATTCCATTTTAATAAAAGACATTAAGGTCGCAAAATGAGCCGGTTTGATGGGTTCTGCATCTTTGCTCGTTTATGCCGGCGTCAAGGCTCGCGCCATAAAGGGCAAGATGATGACAAAACAAGACTTTCAGACACTTGCAGAGTCAAGAGACCTCGATGAGCTCCTTACCAGACTAAAGAACACATCATACAATGATGCAGTCTCAAAGATCGTCAAACCGATTACTGCAGGTAAAATCGAGCTTGCCTTACGAGACAGACAAGCAGAACGACACGATACCATGATCAGGGCATCTGGTGGCTCCAACATACTTGTTGCATATTATACCAAATTCATTTTGAAAAATCTCAA
>RHCX01000084.1 GCA_010028495.1 Nitrososphaeria archaeon
GTTCAAGAACTTGGGATCTCAGGCAGGCGATATTTTCTACTATAATCATGCGACAAAAACTCCTGGATTTAGTAGAGTTTTTGCAGATCCAGAATTTGGTCGCGACAAGGTAATTTCGTCAATTTATGCAAGATTATCCGATTCTACTCCTTTGATCAAAGTAGAATTATTTGGCGGCAATCACACAGACGATGAGATAAAATCGGTTCTCGATAGGCTCTACAAGACAAGCGTTGGTGGATACCCATACGCGCTCAAGCTTGCACACAACAACTGCAAGATTAGTGGTGCGGACTTGGCAAAGCTTGTCAGTTTGTATGGAATATCGAATGAGATAGGCTCTCGAGAAGTCTTGGAATAATTCACAAAATATGTGTTGTATAATTATGCGATCTTGTTTAATTCTAATAAAGTTCCAGCCTTTACAGTTACTCCAGAAGCCGCTACTTCGGTACCTATTTTTAGTTGCAGATCTCCAGACGCAGTCACTATAACAATCCCCTCAACTATTTCCACAACGTTGGTATTTGCAGTATCAACACCAGCAGTTGCAGATGTTGCAGTGTTTTTTACACGTTCTGACTTTCCTTCTACCAAACCTGCATTCTGTACTGAATTAACACCATCAGTGATTTGAGTTGCAGCTGCGCCTCCCGTAGACTGAAACTGAGTATTCATAGTAAAAGTCGATACGGTTCCAGTATGATCAACAGCTGTAAAAAGTCCAGTAGTAGTCGCTGCAGTTTGGTATATTACAACATATTTGTAATGCCACGTACCAGTATCAACTCCGGTTGTTGTCATCACAGCACTAGGAGTAGTTGATGTTATTGCAGATGCATCTGACGACAAAGTTTGCCAAGTAGTAAAATTACCAGCTGCGCCAGACGCGCCGCTTACTCTTGTTATCAATTCGGAGCAGATCCAAGTTGAGTTAGATGCACGATATTGAAGTATTTGATTATTCATGCAGGTATTGATTACTTTGTTGCCCAATAACCCCATCCTGTTTGCTGGTTCCGCGTCAGTTGATGCTGTTGGGGTACCAAGTGATGTTATTCTTTGCGAGTTTGCATTTAATGAGCCGCCCAATGTTCCACTGTTTATTGTGAGTCCCTTAGTGATAGTCTGAGCAGAACCGCCCGTAGTCACCACATTAGAGCCCAGATTGAAGGTATGAGTGTTAGATGAGGATGAGATCGTCACATTGTTTGCAGTTCCTGTCAAAGTTTGTGAGGAACCGGTTTGAGAATTAATTGAGGTTACACCAGAAGGCGCAGCACATATCCAAGTAGAGTTCGAAGTTTGGTATTGCAGCACATTACCGTTTGAACAGTTTGTAAACGCTACATTTGCAATGTCAAACAATGATGAACCAGTCTTGTTTACAGCACGCCAGACAATTCCTGTCGCATCTGCACTAGTAGCAAAAACAGCAGCTGATAACAGCATTACTCCCAGAACAGCAATTAAGGTTGAGATCTTTATCAATAGTATAGTCTTTCACCATAGACTTAAGGGGATTACGGATGTTTGTCAACAAATACAGTTCCGTTTTGGAAATTCAGCAAAGCGTTTTTACCAAAACCTTCTCAGTTTTGTGCGAGCGGTGTTAGTCCAGCCTGGCAGGACGTCAGCTTCCCAAGCTGAAGGTCGCGGGTTCAATTCCCGCACACCGCACTACATTTCCTTTAGTGCTTGTAAAATATTGTCGCGATCTTTTGCATTTGGCGTATACTTGAGATAATTTTCAAAGTCCTGTTTTGCCTCCTTGTTTTTGTTCTGGGACATTTTTGCAATACCGCGATTTTTGTAGATTGGGCCGAATCTGCTGTCATTGATCTTGATTGCCTCAGTATAGTACGAGTCTGCTTTTTCGTATTGTTTTATTTTTAGATAGTAATTGCCAAGACCCCTGTACGCCAAATAGGATTTTTTGTTGGCCTCGATGCTTTTTTCGTAAAATCCAACGCATTCTGGTGTATTATTTTCATTGTATATTCCTCCTAAAAGGCATAATGCAGTAGAATTTGATGTATCCAGTGTTACTGCTTCTTTTAGCGATTTTACCGCATCATCATGTTTTCCCTGCAAGTTTAGCTTTTCAGAGACAAAGCAGAGTCGATTTGATTTTTCCTTGGACTTGTTTTCAACTCGTATTGCAGATATGATGTCTGGAGGTGCCAGCAATATTACAAGATATCCGTCTTCCTGCCAAAGTTTTTCAAATTGTTTTTCCGGGATTGCACCGATTTGGTCTTGTTGCGGTATATAGTGGATGATCGTTTTTTCTGATTCGTCATAGCCTGAGATTACTGACGCGTGTTGTACTGTTTCATACAGTCCAGGTAGTATCACAATTGGAGGAATCCCCATATCGATTATTTTTTTTAATTCTGGTACAGTAGAATGCAGAATCAGACTTCCCAAACCATGTCTCTCTGCTAGTTCAATTCCTTCAATGAGAATGCTTCCACGAACATTAGGATATTTTTTTGCAATTTCCTTTGCTTCTGATAATGGAAGATTTACGTTCCAGTACTTTGATACGGCACTTATTGCTAGAGGTAGACAGATGTTTTCTTCAGTTACCTGAGGAAGCAAAAGCTCATGTTCGCTCATTGAGTCTGGTTTTTGTATTTTGTATTAATACTGATCAGAGATTGACGAACTTTTCAATTAGCGATAAACCATCCTTTGTCATTTCTGGATGAAATTGTGTTCCAAAGATTTTTTCATTTTGGTATTGTATGATTTCGTTTTTGCAGGAACTGGAGCTGCCTAGCTGTACCAAAGATTTGCCTAATCTGGAGATCTCGTAGCTGTGACTTTGATACACCTGTATCATTCCATCACATAGTGGATTATTTTGCGTTACTTGTACAGTGCTTGGCCCTTTCTGTATTGAAGACATTTTGCGAATCGTTCCACCAACAGTCAATGCAAGTATTTCTGCTCCATAGCATATTCCAAGCAATGGTTTTTTTTCCGATATACAATGAGTTACAATTTTAGAGTTTAGTGCATTCATGGCTTGATCGTTGTGACGGCGACCTGAGAGTATTACAGAATCAAATTTGGACAGATCGTCCAGATTTGCCTTGTCAAATGTTATTAGTGTGTGCTCTGTTTTGTTGGATATCAAAAACTTGACAATGTTTTCTGTAAAGACAGAGCCGTTATCCACTAATAACAACATCAATAGAAATTGGAAATTACTTCTTTTATGTGATTACTTGCCAACCATTATGGTAACATAATGAAGCTCAGGCACCCCGTCCACTGTTGTAATCACACCAATGTTGACATTGCCTTGTTCTTGCCACACCAATACTCGCTTTGTCTTTTGCAAGACAAACTCTTGAACAAACTTGTCAAGCACCTTGTCTGTTGCTTCTGTGTCTGCCTGCGAATATAGTGAGACCTCGCCTTCCTTGAACGATATTGGAGCTGAAATAGCAGTTGGAGTTACTATTGCGACATTCTTTTGCTCAAAGATTGATTTTATCTTTGCAATTCTTGCGTCTTTGTCAAATCCAGGTTCCGACTTTACGCTAGATGTAGGTACGACTCCAGACAACTTTTCCAAGTATGCCTCAAAGGCTTCTTGCTGTGTGTTACCCAATCCAACATAGTATTCTCCGTTGAATGCAGCGCCAACTGCAGCAATTGTTCCTAGCTGGGCCACTACACCTTCACTAGAGCCAGCAGTATACACTGGTCTTTAGCTGTGCAAAGTCGTTGTCTTTTTCCAATGCTTCTCTGACTGCGGTCGGGCCGATCAGTTTTGTAGTGGAGTTTAGAGGTACCTGATAGAAATGCATGTTGCCAAGTGTAGGTAGATCATTTTCCACCACCATATATCCTGAGAGGTTTTTTCCTTTGGAATCACGCAGCTCTAATGATAACAGTCCTAGGAATTTTTTAGTGTCAAATCCCGGTGGCTTGGCCTCGATATAGTATGCCTCAAGATCCTTTGGGATGTTGAAGAACGAGTTTGCTTGGATGAATGTTCCAGTGTCTGTGACATGGTAAATGTTGAACATTTCTGTCTTCCATGTGAATAATTCCTGTGGATATCGTATCTGCTCTGTCAACCATGATGGTATGGGTTGGAACTTGTCGCCGTACTGATTTTCAATCATTTTTGCAAAATAGTCGTCACCGTATTTGAGTAGTGTAATGTCTCCATCGTATGTGTCGACTAGTGCAAATCCAACTAATCTCAGATATGGATTGTCCATGGACCATGGAACAGATTTGGTCTCAAATCCTACAATTAGAGGAACAAGCCAGTATGATTTTTTGCCGTCAGTGACCGGGTAAAAATCGACTTTTTCTCCAAACAGATTATACAAAAAGTATGGATATAGTGTTTCCATTCTGTCATGCACATCTTTGTATCTCATCACATGAACTGGAGTTCCAGGATATGATAGCAAAAAGTTTGGCTCAAAGACCCAGCTTGTAGGTGGGGATAGATCTATTCCACCCTTACCTGAATATGACGCATTTTCTATTTCTGCTGTCTTGTCTCCACGATTTGTTGGATATGTGGACCAAGTGTCGGTGAATAATCCTCCCTCTCCATAGTAGATCGTTCTTTGCTTGAAGAGATCCTCACCGTTTACTGACTGGCCTGTTGTAGCATCAGAGCTGAGAAATCCATCAGAAACATGAGTATAGACTAGGTGTTCTGTGTACCATCTGTTTTG
>RHCX01000085.1 GCA_010028495.1 Nitrososphaeria archaeon
CGTAGTAATTGCAGTTACTGTTGTTGCGCCTGTAGCAGTACAGTTTGCCGCACATCTAGTCTGGGTGGTACCTTTAACCTGATCGTTAGTATCAAACATCAATCTGCCATTTTGAAGTGCGGCAGTATTTGATAGTCTTGGCACAGTTGTTGCGTTCCATGCAAATGCTGCAGATCTGCTTGAACCTGATCCAGTACCTACTTTTGTACCAACATACGGTTCGTCTAAAGATGTGTCAAGGTTACCTACGGTAGTTCTCCATTTTACTGGGGATGTTCCACTGCCTTGTATATCATAGAGTTTTGTATGAAGATCACCAGCTTGGTCGATAAGCACAAGCTGTATTACTCCATTGTTTGGGTTTCTGTAAAGATCTACAAATCTAGGTAGAAGATTGCTTGAAGTATCTGGTTGCGCATCAAGTGTGCCCTGATCAGTCCACGTTGACCCACTAAAGGTATCCCAATTAAGATCATTAGTACCGGTTATTGACGAAACCACAAGGGCTCTTGTTCCGTTTAGAGTCCATTTGAGATCATATACTGGAAGTTTCAAGTTAGTAGCGTTCAGGGTTGCAACTGCATCGTACGCCATATCAGTAGCTGCGCTAAGACCGCTCTGGAACCTAATCCCGTTCCATACAAATACGGTTAGATCTTGTGATGTTGGGTTTATTGCGCCTACTACAATAGAGTTGGTCGTAGGCGAGGGATCCATTCGTATCCAAGTATAAAATTGCTCAGTACCTGTATTTGCAGTATTATCGTTAATTACTTGAGTAGAGTTCCATGTTGGGTTTGTTGTATTAGGAAGTGTCATGAATGCAAGTCCTCTACCCGCAGTTGCATTATCATCATAAACAAGTAACGCTTTACCAGATTTTGTCTCAAATTCTACATCGAACTTGGTCTTGTTGCTGTTTGCAGTATCTGATGTTGTAAATACCTGAGCGATTCTTGATTGTTGAGACCAGTTATTTGTATCTGTACAGTTGTAGTCACAGACATACGAGTTTAGGTATCCATCATATGTCTGAGTAACCAGTAATATTCTACCAAACGGTGAGTAGGCAACCTTGGTAAAGTTAACCGGAGAATTACCAGTGTTTGGATGCAATGATTTTTCAGAGGTAAACATGCCCCTACTAGAGTTTAATGATGTAACGAACACTCTGAATTTTGGATTTTCGAGTCCTACGTTACTTGTGGTGCTGTTTGAATCTCTATACGCTATGATTCCATTTTCTTCTGACAGATATGCAGGATCTGCCGCAACATACCAATTACGGGATTCAGTGAATGTAGAGTTTGCATTTGTAATCTGGAGTTTGCCAAGAGGATACAACCTTGGGAATTTCAGCGGTATTGAATAAGAATACGATACTGATGTCTTGTTGGAATCATCAAGTGTTCTTTCCCATACGATTGTTTTTGTACCATTTACATCCATTACGGTTCCATCTGTTACAATATCAAAGACAGATGGGACTGGTTCTCGTATTGTGATATTTCCACCACCAACAAATGATTCAACATTTATTGTCACTTGGAATGAGTTTGGATTGTTTATTGGATCTATCTTGGACTGTGCTGTTCTCACTATGTCATAGTCAAATGATTCCTTAGATTCAAAGTAGGTAGAAAATGATGTTTTTCCATTTGGAGTTGTGGCGGAAATGTTAACAGTATAGTTTCCTTCACTGCTTGTCGTGTACTTAGAATCATACAATCCACATTCCTTGTTTTGAGTGATTCCGTTTCCAGACGATAGTGAACTTGTGTGGTTTTGCGGATCAGTTACTGTCATGTCGAGATGAGAATCACACACTGGATGTCCCTCGTTGTCAAGCACAACTATGACAAAGTCAGCTGTCTCTCCTGGCTTGTAGATGCTCTTTTTGGTGTTTACAGACACTAGACCCCAAGCAAATTCGTCTTGCAGCTCGAATTTGTCTCCATTTACATCAAGTATTGTTTTGACATGATACACACCAGGAATTACAGTCTGATTTGACGATAATCTGATGTTGAATTTACCATCTCTAATCTTTTCATATTCAGATAATGTCTGGATTAGTGTTCCTTGGGAGTCATAGACTTCAACTGTGATTGTACTGTTTTGGTCTTGCCAAGTATGACGCTGGACCTCTGTGCCATTGTCTAGTGGAATTTCCTGCAGGTTTTGTGCCAAGTCATCTAGCGGTTTTTCTTGCGGTGTGTTGTCCAAGGAATCGCTTAGTGTCTTTAGTTGTTCAGAAAGTGAGCTGATTTCTGACTTTATTTCAGACAGTAGTGCTTCCTTGTTTTCAGAATTGTCAGTTTTTATCTGCTCTATCTTTTCCTTGAGTGTCTGCAATTGAAGTTTGGTTTGCTGGATTTGTGATAATGCATCTAGGTTGGTCGAGTTATCTGCATGTGCAGCAGGCAATACATTATAGCGTGTCTTTAGATATTTGCCAAGTGACGCTACGATATATGCCATAGAAGATGTTTGATTTGTAAGAGATGTTTGAGTGTCATTGCCTTGACTAACCTGCTGCTCAATTGGCGAAGTGTTAAGTTCGCTGGTGTTTGCACTGTCTGAATCAGACGGTGCTGGTTGTTCTATGACTTGGTCTTCTGCTGTTTGTAGGGTTTGATCAATCTCATTTAGAATGTCATTTAGCTCAAACTGGACTGAAGCGATTTCATTGTGTATTACTGCGTTTTGATCAAAGTATTTGAGTTCAAATTCCACTGGCTCGTTGATCAAATAACTTGGCTTTAGCTGGACTAGTTCCGGTTGTACTGTTAGCTCGGTTGTATTCAATACAGTTATTGCAGTTTTATTGCCTGTTTCAATCTGTTCAAGAAATGACATGTTTTATTATTTCGTCTTGACCTAGTGCTCTTGGATACACAAGTACATCAGAGATAGTTCCAGAAAATGGATTTGTTATCTGTGGTTCATTTCTAAGTGTAGATAGATACGCTCCAATTACAATGCTCGAATTAGAATTTGCTATTGAGGATTCTGTTGTGGTTAGCTCTCCATCATTAATAACAAAAGAGTCTGGCATCTCCGTCTTTGATTGTATCGTACCGTTAAGATACAGATACACTTGTGTTCCGTTTATCACTGCAACAACATGAGTTGGACTGTTTACTGCATCTTTGGATGTAAGTTCTGTCCACTTTATTCCATCAGATACTGATATTTTTGCTGTTTTTTGTGGACTAAGTACATTATTGATTGAAAGGGCAAAAGAGTTTTCTTTGGATAGTATAGTCATTTCATCTGCTGCATTGGTATAATCCGGTGATATCCAAGCTGCCAAAGTCATTTTATTGGTATAGTTGAGTGGCGGGACTACTACAAACTGGGTAGAATTCGTGTTGATAGTTCCATTGATTCCAGTTGAGTTTAACAGGTTTATTGGAGGTAGTTCTATCTGTATTGTCTGGTTTGTAATTGATTTTGCCTGAATTAACGGCAGTTCGCTTTCATATATTGCTCGGATCTGTTCTGCAGATAGATACGATGCAAAGACATTGACAAGATCAATAGTACCTGAAAATACACTTTGTGATTCATCTACCTCTCTTGAGTCAAGCGTTGCACCTATGACTACGTCAGAGTTTGTCAGTGCTATTTGTGGAATAATGTTTTCAAGTGCACCAGTAGATGCATTGACACCGGTTTGTTGCGGAATGACTACAGTGGACGATAGGGTTCCGTTTGTGTATAGTGTTAGATTAGTTCCATTGAATGCGGCTGCAATATGTGACCAATCTTGTCCTATTTGCTCAGCAGTGTCAATTGAGTGCCATTTTATGCCGTCAAATATAGAAAAGGTGGCTTTGTGTTCTGGAGCCTGATTGTTGTTAAGTGTGAGCTCAAAGGATTTGTCCTTGGAAACTATGGTAAATTTAGAAATTCCTGACGAATAATCGGGCTTTATCCAGACTGTAATTGAGAGCCCCTTAGATATGTCATCAAGAGTCTGGTTTGATTTAATGTAGCCGCCGTCAAGAACTATGCCTGTCTGATTGATTTGTACAGAACCGATGAACTGTGAGCCATTTATCGAGTTGTTAAATGACCAAGATTGGGTTGCGTTAGGAGTGATAAATTTCACTTCTTAACCTCCTTTTTAGGCGTTGGCAAAGAGGCTTTACCATTTTGAACCGCTTGCAAGTTTTGCTGTTCTTGCTGTGCAATTCGTTTAAGTTCTTGCTCACGGTCTGCTAGCAAACTGCGTTTGTTTAGATCCTTAATGTTTGAAAAATCCCTAGATCTTGCAGCAAGAAAAATATAAGGAGATTTGGCTGTAGGAATAATGCGAGATCTTAGAGACTCTGGAACATCTT
>RHCX01000086.1 GCA_010028495.1 Nitrososphaeria archaeon
ACATAGCCAATTGCGTATTTTGTGTTTCTTGTAGCCCATGCAACGCCTTCGTTTCCTGCTGCACCAACTCCTGTTGGCCATGCAACGCTTTTGCCCTTGCCTACTTTATGTTCCCATTCTTGACTAACTTTGGATAGATAGTCGGTAAAGACATAGGTTGTTCCAGAGCCATCGGATCGTCTAGTGACAAGGATTGGTCTGTCAGGCAGTTTTACATCAGGATTATTTTCTTGGATCTTTGGATCATTCCATTTTTTGATCTTTGCAAGATAAATATCCGCTACATTTTCACCGGTAAGATTCAGTCCACTTTGCGGGAATTCAGGCAGATAATATGCCAAAACAACTGAGCCAATTGCTTCTGGAATATGCAGTGTTCCAGGTACAAGTTGGCTCTCTGCAGGCTGAAGTGGTGCATCAGATGCGCCAAAGTTTACGGTTTTTGCTGTGTGCGCAGCAACTCCTCCACCACTACCGATCGATTGATAGTTCAGATTCACATTAGGGTACAGTTTGTTGTATTGTACTCTCCACGTATCGATTAGTGGATATGGGAATGTAGCTCCTGCTCCGTTTATCTGAAATTGTTTGTCGGACTTTGGTGGTTCCGGTGCTGCAGCGTTTGCCAGCGGTGTAAAGACTCCAGCCATAAGGATCAGACTTAACGTTATAGATAGTATTTTCTTCATTGATCAAGAAATGATTTGTTGGTTTATACAAATAATCGACATAGATTACATTTTTTACGTTTGACTCTATTTTCTATATAGTTCCGTTTAATCAATAAATGATAAGTCAAACAAAAAGATCAATTTTTGGCTTTAGACTATATAGTTTATAGTTAGCTCTATATCATACCAAATCAATAAAGATTCTTTTTTATTAATAGTAGAATCCAATTTTCAATAATGAACACACAAAAAGTAAAAACAGTATCTGTTATTGCAACACTTGCAATCGCAGTAGCTGCGCTTACTATTGGTTTGTCTCAGATACAGCCAACAACAGCACAGGTTGCACCTCCGCAAGGAAACAACGTCTATGTCTTTGCAGAGGGAGTAAATCCACAAGTGACATTCACATTTGGTGACAAAGTTGAGACTGTTGATTTTCAGCTCTTTAACCAAATACAAGGATTTGAAAACAATGGTAGAGGTACATCGCCTGAATTCACTCTAGTCAAAGTAGCAGGAACTACACCATATCTTTCTGCTGCAGTACGCGAAGTCCACAGTCAAGGTATTGATTCTCGCCAAAACGGTAACTACTTCAACTTTAAAGCAGATGTGGCACTAATACAAGCTGGAAAACCAGTTAGAACATTCTCCTACAACGACTGCAACTTTGTTAACTACAAAGTAGATACAAGAACAGATAACGAAGAAGGTTATACCACTGGTGGAAAGACTGGATTTGCCGTAGTAGAGACATACACAGTAGACTGTAGCGGATACTCCCTAGGCAATCCTGCCATGGACGAACTCATAGCAGAACAGCAAGCAAACCCGTATAAATAGAAAACAAAGTTTTTCTTTTTTTAATTTTTTATTTTTTCTAATTCAACTGTGGTATAGATTCCGAAAAATGTTATTTCTCGCTTATTATCTCATGAATAGTCTCGTTGACCACAGTTTCTATTATATCGCTAGAATATTCCGCAGTCCTTCGTATATCTTCTAGAGTAAACTTTACTATTGTAGAGTATTTTGACTCTTTCATCCCATACATGAGTTCTTTTTCCTTTTCAATTACCTGAGCGATACTAGAAGCCACTTTTTCTGCAAGTATGTAGTCTTTTTTTGTCAGTGCCAATATGGAATTTTCAAAGCAAGAAATCGCATCCTCGCTCAGAGCGTCTAATTCCTTGACAAGTCTTGGTTCTAGTGGTTCTTTTAGGAATTTTATTCTCTTTGCAATCAACGCCGCATGATCTGCAATTCTTTCTATTCTAGATATCACGGTACGATAGTTCAAACAATCAGATGGTTGTTCAAGGCCTACATCATAAAGCATGCTGGAATTTTGTATTGCCATGACAAGGGTTCTCATCATATATAGACTGAATCTGTCAACTTCATCATCCATTCTGACTACTTCTTCACCATAATTAACATCAAATTTTCTTAGCGCTTCCATTGCTTCGCGGTGCATGTTTGCAGTCATAAGATACATTCTTTTTAGTGCTACATCAAAGGTCAACTCTGGAAGCCTGGTCAAAATCTGAATTGTTATTGACTCCGAATCAGACTCTACTATTTCTGTACCGATCATTGATTTTCTCACCAGGTCTTTTATTAGTCTAGAGTGCTCAGGCAGAATCTTTACTCCCTTTGAGTTGATCTGAATCGTCTTGTATCCGGTAAGGTATAATGCGACTATCTTGCGTCTGATAGACTCTTCAGAGTCTTTTTGACTAATTGTAAAAATTGCTTTTTTTGCCTGCTTTTCACTGTCAAGGCCCAAAAACACAGTCATAGAGCGATTAGAATTTTTTACTATTGTCATGTTATCACCGTTTTTGATTCCAAGCTCGTCAACCCATTTTTTTGGCAACGATATTGTATAGGTCGATCCCCCACTGATTTGTATTCGACGTGTTTGCTTAGTGTCTTGTAACGACTGCACAAATATTGTAAAATTTCAAAGTAGATACCGTTTTACTCTTTATAATATATGGTTAAATATAGAACTATATAGTCTAGGTAAAATATGATGATCCGTCATAATATGGCACAAACCTAACAAATTTGGTGCTCATTAACAAAAAACCAGCTCGAAGTAGGATTCAGACAGACAAAATATTCAAAATTGCTGCAACCGTGGCAGGAGCATATGTTCTGGTTGTAATAGTATTGATGATATCACAGCTTTATTCTGCGTCACATTTAATCTGGGAACGAGAAGGCCTCAGCTTCATAACTGGATCTGATTGGAATGCAGTTCAAGGCCGGGAATCATTTGGGGCTGCACCATACATTTTGGGAACGCTTGTTACTGCAGGTCTTGCAATGACAATGGGTGTGCCAATCAGTATCGGCATTGCAATGTTTATCTCGCAGGCACCAAAAGTCATTGCAAGTCCTCTTGCAATAGTAATTGATCTTTTAGCGGCAGTTCCAAGTATAATTTACGGATTTTGGGGCCTAATTGTCTTTAGAGACTTTTTACTATACAATATAGAATACCCGCTACATGACACGCTAGGACAAAATGTTTGGATTTTTTCCTCGGCGCCGTTCGGATTAGACATTTTCAGTGCAAGCATAATTTTGGCAATAATGATCATACCAACAATTTCTGCAGTTTCAAGGGAGATAATGAGTGCAGTTCCACACATGCAAAAAGAGGCTGCATATATGCTAGGCGCAACAAAATGGGAAATGTTCAAGCTGGCAATATTTCCATATGCAAAGACAGGGCTGATTGGTGCGGCTATTTTGGGTCTAGGTAGAGCAGTGGGTGAAACCATGGCAGTAACAATGCTAATCGGTAATGCTACAGGACCAAGCGCGTTTCCACAAACCCTTTTCCAACCAGGTCAGACAATGTCAAGCATTATTGCAAATGAATTCATTGAGGCATCTCCGGCTTCTCTGCACTTGCCTGCACTAATCGGAATTGGATTTACATTACTTTTGGTAGCCATTGCAATCAACGTGGTAGCGCATCTTTTGGTGTCGCGAATGCTCAAAGTAAAAGAGGGAGTGATAAACACATGATGTCGTCAAGTCAAAAAAGAGCAGAGTATAGATCGCTTTTCAAGCATAATGTTAGAGGCAGGTTAGTTGTAGACAAGATTGCAATGAGTATAGTGTTTGGCTGCGTAGTGATTGCAATAATACCTCTTGGCAGTATTTTGATCGAGGTTTTCAAAAACGGCTTGTCTGCTTTGTCGGTAGAATTTCTGACACAGATACCAGGAGCGATAGGAACGGGAGGTGGAGGAATAGGCCCTGCGATTCAGGGAACAATAATCATGATAGGCACTTCAAGCATGATCGGTATCCCAATAGGAATTATGTCCGGGATATTTTTGGCAGAATTTGGAGACAACAGGTTAGGTAAAACAGTTCGCTTTTTCAATGACGTATTCATGGAATTTCCGTCAATCGTGCTCGGAATTTTTGCATTTTTGAGCATAGTTTTGTTATTAGGTCATTTTTCCATATGGGCCGGGGCGTTTGCATTATCTCTAATCATGTTTCCAATTGTTGCACGAACCACCGAAGAATCCCTCAAGCTAGTTCCACTTACATATAGAGAAGCAGGCTTGGCGT
>RHCX01000087.1 GCA_010028495.1 Nitrososphaeria archaeon
AGTAAAAGAAGGAGTCATAAACGCATGATGTCGTCCTCTCAGAAAAGATCTGAATACAGATCGTTGTTCAGGCACAATGTCAAGGGCAGGCTCATTGTTGACAAAGTTGTAATGGGAGTAATTCTGGGCTGCGTGATAGTTGCGATAATACCGCTTGGAAGCATTCTTTTGGAGGTTTTCAAAAATGGTCTGCCTGCTCTGTCAGTTGAGTTTCTGACACAGACACCAGGAGCAATAGGAACCAGCGAAGGTGGAATAGGCCCAGCCATACAAGGAACTCTGATCATAATAGGCATGTCTAGCCTAATTGGAATTCCAGTAGGAGTTATGGCTGGAATCTTTTTGTCGGAATTTGGAGATAACAAGCTAGGTAGAACCGTCCGCTTTTTCAACGATGTGTTCATGGAGTTTCCATCCATAGTTTTGGGAATTTTTGCATTTTTGTCCATAGTATTGTTGCTTGGACATTTTACATTGTGGGCAGGGGCATTTGCATTATCTTTGATAATGTTTCCAATAGTTGCCAGGACTACAGAAGAATCCCTCAAGCTTGTTCCACTGACATATAGAGAGGCCGGTTTGGCCTTGGGCCTAAGACAGTGGATAGTTACATTTAGGATAGTTCTTTCTGCTGCAAAAAACGGCATGATAACTGGGATCTTGCTTGCAGTTGCCAGAATCTCAGGAGAAACCGCACCGTTAATCATGACGGTTCTTGGAAGCAGTCAGTTCTTTGCCGGCTTTGACTCTCCGATGGATGCTTTACCACTTCGAGTGTGGAGGCTATCGTTGCTCCCATATGACAGTGCAAGATTGCAGGGATGGGGTGCGGCGGTTGTTTTGATAATAATAATTCTTGCAATAAACATAGGTGTAAGATACTATTTTGCAGCAAAAAGTTCCTCAAAAGGTAAACTGTTTTACAGAATAATGGGTGGAAAAAAACAATGACGTCCATAATAGACATACAAAGTAGCATGTCAGAAAATTCCCCGACAGACAATAGAGAATACAAGATGATCGCAGAAAACGTCTCAGTGTATTATGGAGGAATTCACACAGTCAAAAACATCACAATGAAGTTCAAGGAAAAAAGTGTCACGTCTCTTATTGGTCCATCCGGTTGCGGCAAGACTACGTTTTTGCGATGCCTCAACAGAATGCACGACATGACAAAAAATGCCAGAGTGGTGGGAAAAATCCTACTAGATGGCGACGATTTGTATGCAAAAGATGTGGACCCGATATATCACAGACGTAAAGTAGGCATGGTATTTCAAAAGCCAAATCCTTTTCCAACAATGTCAATCTATGACAATGTTGCAGCTGGCTTGCGATTAAACGGAGTCAGAGATAAAAAAATCCTAGACGAAATAGTAGAGGATTCCCTAAAAATGGCATATCTGTGGGATGAAGTCAAGTCCAATCTCAAAAAGCCCGCAATGGAACTTTCAGGAGGACAACAACAAAGAGTTTGCATTGCACGAGCCTTGGCAATCCAGCCCGAAGTGTTATTGATGGATGAACCGGCATCCGCACTGGATCCAATCGCCACTCAAAAAATAGAAGAGACTATAATCGAGCTTGCAAAAGAATTCACAATCATAATAGTGACACACAACATGCAACAAGCAGTTCGTGTTTCTGATTATACTGCATTCATGTATCTTGGCGAGCTGATCGAGTTCAATGAGACAAAAAAGATCTTTACCCAGCCACAAAACGAGTTAACAGCAAAATATGTCCAGGGGCAATTTGGATAGATGACTCGACTAATCGATCCGTCAATAAAAAAGCTGTCAGGAATAATGTCAGAAATGGGGGACCTTGCAGTACAAAGCATTATGCTTGCAATTGACTCGTATCTTTACGGAAAAGACGAAAGTAAAAAAGTGCATGACATATCAAATGAAATATCAAGACGATACTTTGAGGTAGCAGACCTTACGTTTGATATTTTTCTGAAATACCAGCCTGTTGCTGATGACTTTAGGTTCATTCGTTCATCAATTGAGATTTCATATGGCTTTACAAGATTTGGCAGATATGCCTACGATATCGCATCGGTCAGGGATGTTTTTGGAGATATCTCAGAGTGCGACAAAAGCTGGTTAATTGAAGTATCAAACAAGGTCAAGACCATGATCAAAGACTCTGTTCTGTATTTTTCTGAGCTTGATATCAGAAAATCAGTAATCATGCAAGAAAATGAGGAATTTGTAGATAAATTATACAAGCAACGATTGCCAATGTTAATCAACTCACAGAATACAAAGTGTGCATTGGCAGAGGCCTTGATTCTTCGATATCTTGAGAGAATTGCAGATCATGCCTTGTTCATGAGCGACGCAATAAACTATATCGTTACAGGAAAACACAAGCTGCAAAAATTACCCTAACCGCGATTCTATTGCGGAAATATATTTTGCCAAAAAAGAGTGAAACATCTCTATTTTATCCTGGTTTAGCGCCTGAGCACCGGAAAATTTAGTCATCTCCCGCTTTGCGTTGATATGTTGTGATAGAATCTCTTGTAGCTCTGATTTGGATTTTTGTCCTAGCTTTTGTATCAGAGTGTCTGTTTCTTTGCCAAGTTTTTCCTCTAGTTTTTTGTCTGCTAGAGGAATCTCTCCAAGAATATCCTGTAACGTATAGATCTCAAAGACTTGAATTCCAAGATTTACCATCAATACCAAGCAAAATCCAATTGAATAAAAAACTATTTTCAAATCTCAGATGTGATTGCGATAGATGGTACATACAGTCATATTTTGTACATATTCTAATTGATACGATAAATACTTCATATTTTATTGACAAATCGTGGATTTTACAAAAAAAACAATAATCATCATTATTTGTAGCGTTGCTCTCTACGCAGTATTTTTGATGTTTTCAGATATAACATTACTTGTATCAAAATTTCAAGATTTTGATATTAGTAAATTTTTATTCATAATTCCACTAGTGGTGATATCGTATTTCATCAGAGCCCTCCGATGGAATTACTTGTTAAGAAATTCTCAAGTAAGAATCGGAATAAAAGAAAGTATAGGAATTTTTTTTTCTGGTATGGCATTTGGTGTAACTCCAGCAAAAATAGGCGAAATAGTCAAAGCACATATTCTTAAAAAAAAACATTCTCAACCAATATCAAAAACTGCGCCAATTGTCTTTGTTGAAAGATATTATGATCTAGTCGGAATTATACTCATACTTCTAATCGGAATGTGGTTCATAGAATTACAAAAAATTTTGATAGTGACATTATTCCTAATTGCATTAATGTTAATGATTCTAAGTCAGCAGAAAACTATTTTTGAAAAAATACTCAGAAAAACCTCAACATTACCCATTTTGAAAAAATACGCAAACAGCATACTGTTGAGCTATGATACAATCAGCTCTTTGTTAAGGCCAAAAATCTACGTAAAATGCATTTTGTATAGTATCGCAGCATGGTCTGTAGAATCAATAGCAGTATTCTTCATATTTAACGGATTTAATGTAAATCTAGAAATTCCAGTAACTGCATTTATTTTCACATCGTCCACATTGTTAGGGGGAATTTCATTGGTTCCGGGAGGGATGGGAGTTGCTGAAGGCGGCATGATGGGTTTGCTACTTCTTAACAAAATAGACTATACAACGTCACTTAGCGCAGTTTTGCTGGTAAGACTCATGACACTCTGGCTTAGTGTGATCGTTGGATTTATTGTATTAAAATTCAAAATTTAGGTTTCTACAGAAAAAACATGTCAACAAATTAAATATTTTAGGACGTCACAAAATATCATATGAATTGGAAGAATGAGAAAATTCTTGTAACTGGAGGAACTGGTTTTTTAGGATCATATGTAGTCAAGAATCTAAAGAGCAAGGGGGCAACAGACATACTAACGCCAAATTCAAAAGAGTATGATTTACGAATAAAAGAGAATTGCCATTTAATAACTAAAGATGTAGATTATGTGTTTCATGTTGCAGCTCATGTAGGAGGAATCGGCCTAAATAAAGAAAAACCAGGTGAGTTATTCTACGATAATTTAGTCATGGGTACGCATCTGATGGAAGAATCAAGAAAAAATGATGTAAAAAAATTCATTTCGCTTGGAACAATTTGCAGTTATCCTAAATTAGTTACACAGCCAATAAAGGAAGATGAGTTATGGGCTGGATATCCAGAGGAAGTCACAGCTCCATACGGATTGGCAAAAAAAATGCAAATAGTCCAGTCCATGGCATACAAAGAGCAATACAATTTTGATTCAAT
>RHCX01000088.1 GCA_010028495.1 Nitrososphaeria archaeon
GCAGTTGCAGAACAGCAAATCGGCGACAGATTCCCATCTGTTCCTTCACCATCTGGACTTTCGTCACAATCTTCAACTTACGAATAAGACGAAAGATTCTTTTTATTTTCTCTTTCTCTAATCCGTGATTTTTTTCTCTATGTCATATTATCGTTTGAAGCTGGTCTATCGTTTTTCGCACAAGATTATGTTCTGGCATAGTTCCAAAATGGAAACCATAATCAAAAAAAATAACCGTAAAAAATTATAATCAGTTAAGAGAGACTACGGTGTGGTGAAGTATTCTACATTAATAGTAATTTTAGGCGTAATGACACTGTCGATAGCTGTATTTTCTACCAATGCAGATGGTGCTGGCTTAGTCTGGCGCGCAATAAACAAGTCAGGTTCATCATTGTTTGATATTGCAAATGTGGCATTTACCAGCTGCTCAAACGGCCAAGTCTTACAATGGCAGACTTCAAACTCTACATGGATATGCGCATCATCTACGACGGGCAAAACAGAAACCAATTCGATCAACGGCGGAACTGCTAGGCTTCTCAAATCTAACAGTACAACCGAAGATGTATTCAAGTCATTGACACAGGGCTCTGGAATAAGCATAACAAACGGAACCGATACGGTAACAATTGCATCATCAATAACTCAGGGTTATACCAAAATCAACAATGTAGATACTACTGGTGGTACTGCTTCTATATTGGCAACCAATGTTACAGCAACAAGTACACAAGCTACATTCAAGACCATCACTCCAGGTACTGGCATTACAATAACCAACGGTACCAAAACAGTAACAATCAATGCGAATCTACCTGCATGGCTAGAATCAGCAACAAGAAAAACTGCCGATTATACTGCTACAACAACTGACGGAACCGTAATTGTAGACACACGAATAAGCAACAGAACTATTACATTGCCAACTGCTGCAAGTGCTAGCGGTCAAATAATTACAATTACAAGAAACGATACACAATTTTCAAGAAACTGGCTTATGATAGATGCAAGTGGTACAGAAAGAATTGAAAACTCTTTGAATCTGAACATAACTGTGAATGGTGGATCTGCGATATTACAGTCCAACGGAACGTCTTGGTCCGTTCTAAACAAGCTAGAGCAGGGGCCTGCGATTTACGGTTATTCTGTAACAAAAGGAACAACAGCAAACAGGTGGGTAGTACCACAAGCAGTCACAAATACAGCACTTGGGACACTAGCAGCACAAACAGCGGCAATCCAAGCTTACCCATTCAATTTACCATATACTACTACGTTTGACAGGGCAGAGATTGATGTATCAACATTACTTGCTGGATCTACGTGCAGAGTTGGAATTTACACATCAGATCATAACGGACTTCCATTCAAACTTGTTTCTGGAACTGATGTTGGAACAATTTCTGGGGCAGCTACAGGTAGGGTCGGCAACTCATTCACAACTCCTGTGACACTAGACCCAGGATTATACTATACAGCAGTGCAATGTTCAACGGCTGCAACATTGGTACTTAGAGCTGTTCCAGTTGCAGCACAAGCAAACATTCTTGGCTATAGTAATGGTGCAGCTCCGACAACAACTGCAGGATTCACATTGACAAGGGCTTATGCCGCATTTCCAACTAATTATGGCCCAGCGACTGGTTATCTAGGCGCAGTATCACAGCATGCGGTATTTCTGAGAGCAGTAGGATAAAACGTTTCAATATTGTCATGCTGAAAGCTGCCGGATAATCCAAGTTCTATTTTTTGTAAAAAAATACAATTCCACCTAGACTTACAAGCAGAATAATTGTCGGCAAGCTAAATTCCGGCATAGTTTTGTCAGGAGACACGATATTTCCCCAGTTGCTTGGCGATATTTTGTGAAAATCTTGATTTAGTTGATCAGGCCAAGAATAAAATTTTTGCACGTCAGAATCATACACTGAAACAAAAAATCCATAATTATCCGATCTGCCAAACAGTTCTATTGGAATTCTGAATTCGTAACCGACATGTGAGATTGGAGAGTAACGATCATTTCGGTCTGATTGCGCACCTATTCCAATAAATCCATCCGGATTAGGAATGATTTTGAATTGCTCAGTATTCATTGTTCCTTGGTATGTTACAGCGTCAGAATTTGGCGATGCAACAAAACAATAATCATCATAGTCTGCCAGTATACCTTTATTGTTTTTGCCATCAAAACAAACAACTGTGCGATCGTCATTACTTATAGTAACATCATCAACTGCATCAATCATGACATAAATGAAATCTCCCTGATGTGCAGTTCTTAGATGAATCATAGTTTGATTGTATTTTAGCTCATTCCAGCTTGTGGGCTTCCATTCTAGGCTGGTTGTCCACTTACCATCAAAGACTATTTTGTCCAGGCCTGCCGATTTCGTTATGAGGATCGGATCTGTCTCTGCAAAAGCGATCGGTACACCAAACAGTAAACTCATCAATACAATAGCACTAATCATTTAACAGAGAGTCAGATTTGTGTCTAAAAAGAGTATCCAGAACGGCATACTTACAGTTCAAGTATCAAGCATGAAAGGGCCAAATCGGATCATAAAACCGACCTAATTTTCCATAATCTCTAATAATAGTCGCCCTTACAATAAACCAATGAACAGACTAACAAAAGTAGCCATATGTAGTGCTATCTTTGCAGTATCCATGGGTGTTCTGAGTCTTAACGGATTTTCAGGTATTCCAATGGCAACTGCGATACAACAAACAACATCTGCTTTTGTACCAATGCAAGGACATGTAGAGTACACAGTCCGAAATGCTGAAGGATTAGTAACTGCATATTACCAAGGCGACAACAGAATTGTTGATGGTGGTGATAGATGTGCAGCAGCTAGACTATTCAACAACAACGACAACATCACAGCAAGCAATTTCTCATGTACATCTGTCTGGAGTTCTGGTAGCCCAGGATTTACAGTCATAGGAATTGGAAATACAACCTCTCCTGCAGCAACAGCAGATACAGATAGAACAATTGGTGCACCAACATCAAACTCTGCAGGTGAAATGGCAAGAGTTCGAGGTACAGTATCAGCTACCACAAACACTGGTGGAGTCGTAGTTACAATTACCAACTCTGCACATCCATTCGTGTTCAAGAGCGGCGTCACTAACCAAAACTCAACCAATTCAGGAACAGCAACAACAACAATCACACAAGCTGGATTATTCAATGACACAGGCATAGGTAACACTGGAAGTGCAACATCTCACACCACAGCATTTGGCGCAGGTAGAATGTTTGCAGTACAAAACCTTTCACCAACAGTTACTGTCGCTAACGGCGATACATTGACTGTCACTTGGACTGTAACAGTAGGTTCGTCATCCAGTTAGGCTCTGACGTAACTATTTCTTTTATTTTTAATTAAGAAGCAGACTTTAGTATTTGAGCGATCATATTAGAAACAAGAGAGAACTAAAGAACGAATGTCAAAATACAACATAACAGATCAAGATGGGCAGATTTTAGTGTCAACTGCAAGGGAGATTGTAGTTGAATTCGTAACTACAGGTAAGAGAATCACGCTTGGCAAGGATATAGAGTCAAAATTGTCATTTGATGCCGGACTTTTTGTTACGTTGAACTCAAAAAATGACTTGAGAGGCTGCATTGGATTTCCACTGCCAAGAAAGATATCACAAGCATTGCCAGAGGCGGCAATTGCAGCCGCAACAGAAGATCCAAGATTTTCTCCCGTAGATAAATCCGAATTGAATGAAATCACATTCGAAGTGACCATTCTAACACCTCCAGAAGAGATCATGATAAATGACAAGTCCAAGCTTCCAGAAAAGATCAAAGTCGGTAAAGACGGCCTCATCATAAAGCAAGGACACAATTCAGGATTGTTACTCCCTCAGGTTCCAGTAGAATACGGTTGGAATGAGCAAGAATTTCTTTCACATACATGCCAAAAGGCCGGATTGCCATCAGATTGTTGGATGCAAAAACAGACCAAAGTCTATTCATTTGAAGGAATAATCTTCAAAGAAGAAAATCCAAATGGAAAAATAATTAGAGAAAAGCTATAACACGTCAGATGTAGTGTCTAGTGTCAAGTCTTGGCCCGATTGTAGTTTTTCATATTCTTGCTCTGTAGCAACCACCAAAGGAATGTTTGCCAGTGCACATCCAGATGCTACAGTGAGATCA
>RHCX01000089.1 GCA_010028495.1 Nitrososphaeria archaeon
ATTATTCTTTTGTGGTCTATCTTTGCGTGCTCTGCTCCTGTGAAATATCCGTCTCGTTGCAAATAATCCATCATGTCTGCCGACAAGGAACCGGAAATGATTTCATTGACGAATCTATATTTTGGATAGCCAAAAGCGAGCTTGATTATTTTGTTTTTGTCAAATCCGGCCTTGGATAAAATATCTGCAATTTCGGATTTTTGTATTATTTTTTTGCCGATTTCCTCATGCGAGATTTTCTTTTTCAGCTGCAATACTTCTTCGAACAAATGCGAGAACGGTCCGTGGCCTACATCGTGAAGTAACGCAGCTAGTCGGATTTGCTGGATTTGATCAAGAGTAAGAAGCCCTTTCTCCTTTAGCGCGGTTGCGGCTTGGCCTGCAATGTGCATTACACCCAAAGAGTGCTCAAATCTTGAATGCTGGGCAGATGGATAGGTAAGATGTGCGCCTGAAAGCTGGCGTATTCTTCTCAATCGCTGAAAAATTGGTGAGTCAATTATCTTGAGTTCTGTATCATATACTCTGATAAAATCATGGATTGGGTCTACAATATCCAGGAATTTCTTCATAGCCTTGCTAGCTTTTTGGATAGAACTTGCATAATATCTGCATGGACCTTTTCTTTGGACTGTGAAGCATTAACTAGACTCCAGCGATATTTTTTTGCCAGTTTTTTGTAAGTGGTAGAGATGGTTTGCAGGAATTGGGCATTTTTTTCAAATCTGTCTCGGTTTTGCTTTTTGCGGGAAAACGATTCCTTTTGGGAAACATCCAGTACTATTACTAGATCAGCCTTTGGCAGTCCTTCATCTAGGCCTTCAAGCCATGATAACGACATGCCATTTGCGGCGCCATAAACGAGATTTGATTGGTAGTATCGGTTCATTATGATAACAGAATTTTTTTCTTGAGCTGATTTTATTTCTTGGAGTTTTTCCCATCTGTTTGCTGCCAAAAGGCAGTGAATCACTTGCGATGGGAATTTTCTTTTTCCATGGAGGAATCTGTTGATCTCTTTTCCTAACGGTGTAGTGTAATCTGGAAAGCTAAACGTGGTTGTCTTGATTTTACTTTTGCCAAAAGGGCAGTCTGGGTTTTTTTTCCTGCCTGATCAGAGCCCTCTATTACAATAATCATAACATTGGTTTGCAGTATTGATTAAAAATCTATTACGATCTATGGTGTGAAGAATTTAGTGTTAGACAAAAGCGCGATTTTGGTATTACTATTTAAGCTAAAATGGAAAATAAAGGTAAATTTTGGCAAAAAGTCAGGTAGGTTTTTTCTTACCAAGTATGGTTAGAATACCATACTAAGTAAGTAATTACTACTATATTTAAATAACATACTACCCATACTACACCATGCAACAAGCAGTACAGAGCAGAATTGTATCTGATGTGATTTCTGCAAAGACTACTCTAGAAGGAGAAGGATTTGTGGTGCATAGATCATTTCCAAATTATAGCATACGGGAATTCGATCCGTTTCTTTTGTTAGACGAAATGGGACCAATAGTGTTGTCTCCCGGCGATGCAAAGGGCGCGCCGGACCATCCGCATAGAGGCTTTGAGACAGTCACGTATGTAATAGACGGCGTTTTTGAGCACAAGGATTCTCATGGACACTCTGGCAGAATTGGGCCTGGAGACGTGCAATGGATGACTGCGGGAGCTGGTGTTATTCATTCTGAAATGCCTGAGAAGGAATTTTTGCAAAAAGGCGGCAGACTGCACGGCTTTCAGTTGTGGGTGAATCTTCCAAAAAAGGACAAGATGATAAAACCTCGATACCAAGATGTTCCTGCACAGAAAATTCCAATTGTACAAAAAGACGGAGTTACAGTCAGAGTAATTGCAGGAGAAGCAATGGGAAAACACGCAGTAATTGACACCAAGACTTCCATCATGTACTTGCATTATACAATACAGCCAGGATCAAAAATAACGCAAAAGGTTCCTTCCAGCTATAACGTATTTGCGTATGTTATGGATGGAGAGGGATTGTTTGGTGCCGAGGCCAGGCCTGCCCATAAAGAGCAGGCTGTTTTCTTTGAGAAAAACGGAGACGAAGTTGTCATATCTTCTCCAAAGGATGCTACCATTCCATTGGAGATGCTCTTAATTGGAGGAGTTCCATTAGGCGAGCCGGTTGCAAGATACGGGCCTTTTGTGATGAATACAGAGCAGGAGATCAAAGAAGCAATATCTGATTACAACAACGGAAAGATGGGTAAGATTGATTTTTAGAATTAATCACTCTAGCTTCTTTTTTTATAACCATACGATACATTGCTAGTCATGGGCCCCGAGTCGGAAAAATCAAAAATCGAGTGCAATGCCAACGAAATTTGGAATGTTCTTGGAAAGGCATGGGCGTTGCTGGTTTTAAAAAAACTGACGGAAAAAGAAGCGACGCGATTCAACGAGATAAAAAAATCAATACCAGAGATAAGCAATACCGTACTATCTGATAGATTGCACGAGTTGGAGGAGGAAGGCTTGATTACAAAAAAAGTCTACGCTGAGGTTCCAATACGGGTCGAGTACAGCCTTACTAGACAGGCAAAGGACTTGGGCAAGATTTTGGAGCAGCTTGATGACTGGGTCGTAAAACGCAGAAAAGAAAAAGTCAAGAAAAAATAGTCTGCCAAAACTTATAACTAAAATTTTGCTAAAACACACAAAATGGGTGCAGTAACTGAAGGGATAATCTACAAGCAGCGCCCAAATATCATAGACAAAAAAATCCTCTTGCCGGTACACATTGAAGAGGATGCTGTCATTTCGGCAAAACTCTCACAGGGAGTATTGACTGTCAAGGTTCCTTATACTAAAAAGGAAAAATCAATTTCAATAGAATAGTTATTTTCTTCTAAAGATTGTAAAGATTCCCATTATAACAAATGCACCAATCATTCCTGATACTCCAATAGTTGCATTTGAAGAATACAAGACTGACGAGCCTACAAAGACAGCAGAAGAAAGAATGCTTCCTGCAATCAGAGTATCTTTTCTTGGCTTTTGGTTTAGCTGTAGATTTCTGTTTTCCTCTAGGAATTTTTTCAGCTCCGGCGCAATCGATATTGTTGCATCAATAGATTTTGCAAATCTTGTAAAGGAATACTTGAGCTCCTCAATGTATGCGTCCTTGATCAAGTGTTCTTCTTCCAAAATATTTTTGAGAATCTGAACGAACTTGAAGTCTACCTTGTGAGTTTTGTAAATTCCTTCTATTATAGAGCTCATTCTAAGATATAACGCGAGATTCTTTGGCAACATGAATGGGAATTTTGACATTGTCTTGTTTGCCAATTCCATCAATGCTTTAACCTCCATTTCGTCGGGTTTTTTGCCGTACATTGTTCGAATCGACATGTCTATTCCTTGCTCAATCACACTCCGGTTGAAATCCGGAGTCAGCATTCCAAGATCAGACATGGCATTTACTGTTCTTGGCGGGTCTTTTTCTACTAGTGCCAAGTACAATCGCACAATTCTCATTCTGGTTTCATTGTCTATTTTGCCCACCATTCCAAAGTCATACAAAATAAGCGAGCCGTCATTGGCTACGGAAATGTTTCCTGGGTGTGGGTCTGCATGAAATATTGAATCGCGAAGCAACATTGTAAAGAAGACCTTGTGAACATCTATGACGAGCTTTTGTCTGTCTATTCCAATATTGTCCAGATCTTCGATGTTTGTTATTTTGATTCCAGGAATGTACTCCATGGTAAGGACATTTTTTGAGGAATAGTCATCATATACTTCCGGAATCTTGACGTTTTTGTGCCTAGATAGATTTTTCTTGATTGTTTTGAGATTTTTTGATTCAGTGTTATAGTCCAACTCTTCATGTATTGTTTCAATAAATTGCGACAGCATTGATTGCGCAGAAAATCTCAAGTTTGGATCAACGAATCTCATCGCAATTGGTAGGACTTTTTTTAGGACCTT
>RHCX01000090.1 GCA_010028495.1 Nitrososphaeria archaeon
ACTTGTACATTATCTGTGATGAAATCTATGATCAAATCGTATTTGATGAGAAATTCACGGGGATAGGCAAGGTTTCAGGCGACTCGCCAATAATATTACTGAATGGCTTTTCCAAGGTGCACCTGATGTCTGGCTGGAGAATTGGATACATCGCGTTTAACAACTCACCCAAGCTTGCACCAATTAGAGAAAATTTACCCAAGCTTGCACGAGTAAGGATCTCTACTAATTTACCTGTACAATATGCCGCATTGGAGTCATTGCAAGGACCGCAAGGATATGTAAACGAGTTTGTATCTGAGCTAAAAAAGCGACGAGATTTTGTGGTAAAAAGGTTAAACTCTATTCCAGGATTGTCATGTTCTAATCCAAAGGGAGCATTCTATGCATTTCCAAAAATAGAGAAAAATCCATACAAAACAGATCAGGAATTTGTAATGGAATTGCTGAGAAAAACCGGAGTTCTGACTGTGCATGGTTCAGGATTTGGAACACAATACGGCAGCGGTCATTTCAGAATTGTATTTTTGCCAGACATCAAAACACTTGATTTTGCCCTAAATCAAATAGAAAAATTCTGTCAGTAGTGCCAAGTTCTGGTCTTTAGCGGTGTGATCTCTATTACACAGTCTGTCTGGTCTAGTAGTTGCTTTGCGGATTTCTCCTTTAGTGATTTGAAATAGCGCAACAAAATCTTGCCTGCGATTTTTTTTACTGTATTTTGGTCTTTGATTAGCTTGGCTTTACCCGTACACATCATCCCATCTATTGGATGCCATGTTCCTATATCGATACACAGGCAAACTTTGCTGTTTTTTGCGATGTTTTTTGCCTTTGCGGTTTTTGTGTTCGTGCTGATGTAGAATTTTTTTCCGATATACTTGTACCAAACTGGAACTAGATGTGGTGCTCCTTTAGTGTCTATTGTGGCCAGATGCAGAATTTTTTGTTTTTTGAGCAGTGTTTCTTTAAGCATATTTCTTTCTAAATCCCATCCAAAAGCAAACATTCCAAGTGAGACTTTTTCGTTTGTTATCTCCGAATTGTACATAAACTCCAACACAAACTCTGGATAAATCAGTATTAAATCCCGTACAATCACTATTGCGCCAACAACAATAAACATGATTCCCATGGCAGTGTACCAGTTCCTACCTCTGCGTGGATAGTACTCACTCATTTAGAGAATTTTGATTCCTGGGTTCTTCATCTTGTTCTTTATCATGATATTTAGTAAAAGAGGGGTTGCTATCTCTGCTTGATATGCAAGTGCACCAGAGCCGATGAATATTGGTCGCAAGCCCTTGATTTCACCAATCATGCTATTTACGGTATCAATTGCTTCTTTGTCGTCACCGCAGACAAAAATGTCATAGTCTAGCGTATAGTTTGGATCGATAAGCTTCTTTTCTGATATGACATGAAATGCAGATACTAGCTTGTTTTTGTTTTTCATGTGTTTTTGCACCATTTGATGCGAAAATGGCTTTCCTTCCTTCAGTGGTAGAAACTCGAATCCTAGATCTGTCTTTGTCATTGGAACAATTGGAGAAATGACTGTACAGCTGTCCTTCACTCTACTCAACAATCCAGAACAAACGGCATCGATATTGTCATATGGTATTGATAAAATCAAAACATCGCTTTGTTCTGCAACTGAATTGTTATCTGCACCTGAAATTGAACCACTGATACTTCCATATGCTTGATTTGCAGCTTGTGTGTATTCATTTGCAGATTCTTGTGCTCTTTGCGCATCGCGTGATCCAATTAAAATTTGATGATTCTTGCACCAGCGAAGGGCAAATCCTTTTCCCATTCCGCCTGTACCGCCGATGATCCCTATCTTCAAGTTACACTGAGACAGGCAATGTTATTATTATCTTTATTTGCGTTCCAAAAAGTCCATGGGATTAATCATATTTTTGCGTCATGGACAGGCGCAAAACAACACATCACGAGTTTTGGCAGGAAGAGCGCCAGGAATTGAGCTCACACCAAAAGGAGTTTCTCAGGCAAATGAAATTGGCAAATACCTAAAATCACTTGATATCTCGCACATCTATGCCAGTCCAATTGAACGCGCTCATAAAACTGCGCAAATTGTAGGTGATCATGTCGGTCTGCCAACCACAATAGACGAAAGACTGTACGAGCTGGAGATGGGCAAGTTTGCCGGCATGGCATATGACGATCTGTTTGCAAAACATGGAAACGTGTTTTTGAAATTTTATCAGGGTGATCCAACAATTGAGGAAAATGGAGTGGAGACATTTGCCCAAGTGCGCAAAAGAGTCATGAGTATGGTTGATCACGTAAGAAAAGAGCACTCTGGAAAAAATGTCTTGCTGGTAACCCACATGGATCCAATCAAGGCAATGATATCCAACGTGATGAATCTAAATGCGCAATCCTTGTTTGAGCTGATAATTGCAAACGCATCAGTTACCATAATCCGAGACGATCACGGCAAATTTTCTCTATCTGCAATCAATGCAATGAATTCTGATCGATACAACCAAGGACCTTTCTAATAATCTACAAAAGCCTTAAATAGAATTTGCAGACCACGAGCTGTAATCGGTCATGGCAAGAGCAATTGTATTAGCGTCAATTTTGGCTGTACTTGTAATTTTACCTGCCATTTCAATCGCATTTGCGGAATCTGAGGCCGGACAATACGTCAACCGCAAGGCCGAGATATGGAATCTGTTCTTCAAAATGATGACTATAGCATTTACCGTCGGTGCAGTAGTGTCTGGAACAATGATCTGGGTTGTATGGAGATTCAGAGAATCACATCCAAAGGCAAAGCCGACAAAATATGAGGGGACTGACTGGTGAGCGGACACTCTAACTGGCCAGAATGGATTTACATCGGAGTAGTAATCGCATTATTAGCTTATGTGGGTGGAGAAGCATGGAATGTTGAACGAATAGTAGAGCATGCTCCAGCAGAAGCCGAAGTTATCAAAGTCACGGGACAACAATGGTTCTGGACATTTGAGCATGCAGACGGTACCAAAGAAGTTGGTGAATTGCATGTCAAAAAGGGACATCCATACAAATTTGAAATCACCGCAAAAGACGTCAACCACGCATTTAACATTCATGATTATGTAGTATTACAGGATGCCATAGTTGGCAGAGTTAACACTGTTTGGTTTGCACCAGACAAGGCTGGCGAATACCCAATCCAATGCAGAGAATATTGCGGACTATTACACTATAACATGAGGGCAACCCTCTATGTGGAGGAATAAAAATTGAATATTGATTTAATAATGCAAAACAGGGTGGAAAACTAGAATGGTGTTAGAGCTAGCTAAACCAAGGCCGATTTGGCAGATAATGTTCTCGACTCATCACACTGATGTCGGATTGTTATACACAATTACATCTTTGACATTTTTCTTCATGGGAGGAGCACTGGCTCTGGGAATTCGCGCAGAACTATTTCTGCCTGGAAGCCAGATCATTGCCGATTCAATGACGTTTAACAGAATGTTTACAGTTCACGGAACAACACTGATCTTCTTGTTCCTCTTGCCGTTTGCATCAGCAGTTGGTAACTATTTTGTTCCAATAATGGTTCGATACAAAGACATGGCATATCCAAAACTGAATGCGGTTGCATTCTGGATGATTCCTCCAGCAGGCGCACTAATCTGGCTAGGATTTGCAGACTTTACTTGGTATGCAACACCGCCATATTCTGCAATCCGTGCACCGGGCCCAGCAGCAGACATGTGGATTTTTGCCCAGAAAATCTTGGGCGTATCGTCGATTTTAGGTGCAATCAACTTTATTGTTACAATTCTAAAATGCAAGCATCCTGACTTGCCGCTGAGCAAAGTGCCATTACTTGCATGGTCGTTTTTGAGTGCATCTTTGATTATCCTAGTTGCAGTCCCGACATTTGCTGCAGCCCTTGTAATGTTGCTAACAGACAGACTAGG
>RHCX01000010.1 GCA_010028495.1 Nitrososphaeria archaeon
CATTAAATGCAAACTCGCAAAGAATAACATCTGTAGGCACACCAACATCTTCAACTGACGCTGATGTTGCAAATAGAATGGGACTATTAGGAAACAAAGTTACATCCGCATGTTCAGATGGTTATATCTTACAATACCAATCATCAAACTCCACATGGATATGTTCATTCGACCCAAAAAATGGAGTGCTCAGTGGTAACCTAACAACTACATCTACAGCCGCATTTACAACAATATTCACGGTTCCGCTCACTGCAAACAGTGGTAACGTTGTACAAGGTACATTGATAGCAGAAACAAACACAGCTGGAGCCGCAGTTCAGGGCGCAGCTCATCTTTCAGCAGCTACACAAACTGGTTTCTGTCTTTGGGAAACACCAACAACTGCAACAGCAAACACTGTAGATTACTTAGTTCTTTCAACAACTGCAAGTGGTACAGGCGAAACTGTATGGTTACCAGCGGCCAATGTCCCAGGTGTGATTAAATTTACATGTGTAACAAAAGGAAGCGGAACACCAAACTTGATTGTGGAGTTTAAGGCAGAAGCTGCTAGTACTGTAAAGATCAATGCTGGGTCATTTTACCAAAAAACACCATAGTGTATCTCATTTATTTTGAATATATTGCTGAAAAGTAAAGCGTATGTTGATGCAACAGAACCCATCAAAAATACGCACAAATTTTTCAAATCAGCATTAATATAGTTTTGAAGATAACTACACACATGGATGCCAAGTGCCCGGAATGCGAAAGAGTTGCAAAGCTAGATGATGATGTAACCAAAGTAAAATGTCCGCACTGCAATTTCGAGTCCGATTATGACACTTATTTGGAAATAATGAAAGACAAGGCACTCAACATGGCAGCGGATTATATTCCAAAAAGACCGGGATTCTAACTCACCAGAAAGAACCCTTGTCTGAGCAGTCAAGGTGCGCGCCGCAATTATTACAAATCATGTGACATGCCTGCATGTCGTCCATTTTGTTGTTGCATCTTGGGCACACTATTTCCTCTTTCATGGTGTACATTTGGAAATGATGGCTTAAATTTTTTCACATGGTTTATTAGCCGCTCAAAAAAATTGAGCAATACTTGGCTAACTTTAAGCTCACAATATCGGACAAGAAAGGAAAGTCCGTCTCCAAAGAGATCAAGGACAAGGAAGCAAACGCCTTCATTGGACTGCATCTAGGTGGAGAAGTCGACGCAGCAATAGCAGGTCTTGCAGGAAAACTAAAGATCACTGGCGGCAGCGACAAGTCAGGAATTCCAATGCGTTCGGACATTTACGGCTCTGCAAGAAAGCAAGTCTTGATCTCAAAAGGAGTTGGACTAAAACGAGTAGACAAGGGCCAAAGAAGACGACGATTAATCCGCGGAAACACAATATCAGAAGAAATCTATCAGCTAAACTGCTCTTATGATGGAGAAATCAAAATCGAAGAAGCTCCTCCAGCAGAAAACAAGGCATAAGTTAACATAGTACAATTTTTGAAATTCTACATTGCATTGGCGTGAAACTTTACCTGATTGGTACATTAAACAATATGGCTATCAACCATGTGTCAACATTGGTACCGCAGGACATGTAGACCACGGCAAAACAACGCTAATCCAGGCATTGACTGGACAGTGGACCAGTGTTCACAGCCAAGAGCTAAAACGAGGCATTACGATTCGTGTAGGTTATTCAGATGCGGCATTTTACAAGTGCAAAAACTGCGAAGTCCCGTTAGGCTATTCCACAACCCCCACATGCCCAAACTGCGGCAAGGAAAGCGAGCTGTCCAGAGTAGTCAGCTTTGTGGACAGTCCTGGACACGAAAGTCTCATGGCAAACATGCTTTCTGGCGCCGCATTGATGGATGGAGCTCTACTCTTAGTTGCAGCGAACCAAAAAGTACCGCAACCGCAAACAAAAGAACATCTTTTGGCACTACAAATTCTTGGAATCCAGCAAGTAGTGATAATACAAAACAAAGTTGATCTGATATCATACCAAGATGCAACCTCGAACTATGCCGATATTGTAAAATTTGTCAAGGGAACCAAGGCAGCAAAGGCACCAATCATTCCGATTTCCGCTCAATCACGATTAAACATTGATGCCCTAATTGGCGCAATCGAAGAATCAATCCCGACACCAAAGAGAGCAGAGACAAAAGAGCCGGTAATGCACGTGCTAAGATCATTTGACGTAAACAAGCCTGGAACAAAAATCAAAGACATCAAAGGCGGTGTCATTGGCGGAAGCCTTACACAAGGAACCTTTTCAGTTGGAGATGAAATCGAGATCAAACCAGGAATAGTGAATCCAAAAAAGAACAACTACGAACCAATACGAACTCAAATTGTATCGTTGGGTACAGCAGCAGGAATTGTAGATACTGTCAAACCGGGAGGTCTAGTTGCAATAGGTACAAAGCTAGATCCGTCCATGACAAGAAGCGACTCTTTTGTTGGAAGCGTGATAGGAAAGCCAGACACATTACCAGAGAATGCATCTGATACACTACTAGAAGTGAGCCTCTTTGACTCTGCAGTCGGAACAATGAATGACATCAAGGTTTTGCCAATACAGACAGGAGAATCATTGCGACTTAACATTGGTACTGCTCCAGTTTTGGCCAAGGTAGTCAAAGTAAAATCAGAAAAAATCGAGGTCCAGTTCAAAAGACCGGTGTGTATATTTGAGAAAAGTAATGTTGCACTAAGTCGCAAAATAGAAGACAGATGGAGACTAATTGGTGCAGGAATAGTTGGTTGACGTAATATGCGACACGAGCTTTCTAATCCATTTAGCTAATCACAGAATCAAAAATCTTGCAACACTTGATACTGATATTGGTTTTATCCAGTTTTTAGTGCCTGATACTGTAATTTCTGAGCTAAACAAGCTTGCAAAGCAGGAAGAAAAATCCAAAGAAGCGAACAATACCATACAATACATAAAAAATTTCAAAAAAATCAACATTGGCGGAAGTTTTGCAGATGATTCCATACTAAAACATGTCAGAAACAATGGCGGAGTAATCGCAACAATCGATAAAGAACTAAAATATAAAATAAAAAACAACGGCGGCTCTGTTATCTCTATTGCAAATAATCGAGTCGTGTTAGAGGCAAATAGAGAATAATTTATTCACGGCGCAAATGTACCGGACAAAGAAGTCTGTGATACGATGTGATCTTGCATTGCTTCTTCTACTTGTTTTTTTGTAGCGCCTCTTTTTAGATCAAGTTTTGAATTCAGGGCATAAAGCTTGAAGACATATGTGTGCCTCTTGTCTGGTGGAGCAGGTCCTCCATAACCTATTTGACCATTTAATTGTCAGAGGAGGACTAGTATTGTCGTTTTTGTATCCGTGTTTTTTTGGAATCTCTTGGCCTTCTTGAAAACTAGAACTTTGCAGGATCAATTACAAAAATTCATCTGCTCTCAAAGTTAAATTTTTCTAAATATCAAGTCCTCTATTCTATTTATGAATGGTTTTATGCCCACAAGAGTAATAAACACACTTTGGAGAAAAAGGCCAGTCTTGCTTTCTAACAAAAAACTGTTCTCTATAGGCAGCTTTGAGTTCTGTCTTCATCATTTGTTGATTATTGGAGTTCTATCGTTATCATTTTCAATATCTGCAATGATTCGAGGCCAGCCAGCAAGCTACGGATTTCAGCTAAATGAGTTTGATCCGTTCTTTAACTATAGGGCAACCCAGTTCATCGTAGAGAACGGGTTGCCTGCATATTTTGACTGGCACGATGACATGAGCTGGTACCCATTTGGCAGAGATGTGGCAAACACATCCCAGGTTATGTTACATGTAACCGCTGCCATGTTGTACGGAGTATTTGGCGGCGGAGATCTGTATGGATTCACAATCATCTTCCCACTGGTGTTTGGTTCCCTTACTGCAATTGTTGTATTTGCTCTGGTTAGAGTAATTGGCGGAACTACCGCAGGACTATTCGCTTCTTTGCTTTATTCAGTGTCCCTTCCGATAATCACCAGGGGCTCACTTGGCTGGTTCAAGTCAGAACCATTGGGTCTCTTCTATGGACTGCTTGCCACGTATCTTTTTTTGAGCGGAATAAAATCATCATCTCACAAAATAGCCGCCGCCAAGCTAGTCGGCGGAGGAATATTCTTGGGATTCTCGTTTTCGGCGTGGGGCGGAACCGACTTTTTCGTCATCCCTATCGGCATCTTCATTTTGTCATTGCCATTTACGAGAAAAGATTCTGGCTTTTTGAGATGGGCAATTCCTGCTTTCCTCTTAGGGCTCGCAATCTCGCTTTCACCATTTGAAAGGCCAGGTCTTGCGTTCTTTGGCAAGGCAAGCGGGCTAATGCTGTTGGGCCCAACCGCATTTCTGATAATATCTACATTCATACAAAAAATTAGTGGAGAACAAAAAGCAAAGCGAAACACTGCACTATTTCTGATAGCAATTGTCGTGGTAGGAATTGGCATACTTGGCGCAAATGTCTTTGGACTTCCTAGCTTTAGATATCTAAACGCAATCAATCCATTTTTGACAACACTGGATCCTCTCACCGATTCTGTGGCAGAGCATGCGACAACTACGATATTCCAATCGTTTCTATTCAATTCAGTCTTTATGATATTTGGAGGAATAGGAGTTTGGCTTATCTTCAAAAATATCACAAACGAATCGAATCAAAGACGTGACGTAGAAATTTTTGCACTAATATTTGGACTACTTGGAGTCTACATCAGCTCCGCATTCATAAGATTAGAGCTGTTCTCATCGCTTGCACTGATTATACTTGGCTCGGTAGGACTGGCGCTTTTAACAAAATACATCTTTAGGGCAGAAAAACAAGAAAACAAAAAACTCGTCAGATCTCACCCGAGAGGAATCAAGATCTCATTTTTGGTAGTAATCACAATTTTCTTGATCATCCCGTTGATGTCTCCATCTGATTCTAACTGGATTAATGCAGCAAAGGCACCTCCAACAATACTGAACGGCGGTAGTAACTATAACATTGCAACAAGCGACTGGCTTGACGCAATGGCATTCCTCAAAAATAGCACACCAAAAGACTCTGTAGTTGCATCTTGGTGGGATTATGGCTATTGGATTACAACACTTGGCGAAAGAAAATCCGTCGCAGACAATGCTACTTTGATTGATTGGAGAATAGAGCTAATCGCCAAGATATTTCTGAGTAACCCAGATGATGCATGGCAGATGCTAAAGGAAATGGATGCTGATTATGTTCTGGTTTACGTAGCTGGCCAACGAGTAAACCCAGATGAACCTGCGTTATACTTTGTTCAGGGCGGTGGAGACGAAAGCAAAAAGCAATGGTTTATGCGAATTGGAGGATTTGATACTCATCAATACCTATACGATGATGGCCTGAGCTCGACTCCAGAATTCTGGAATGATACTTTACTTGGAAGAATGATCCCATTCACTGTCTATGGCTACATTGATCTTGCAAACCAAAAACAATCCCAATCATATGTTTCTGGATATACTCCAGTATACATTGATGATCTAAAGTATCCAAAGGATGGAAACGGTCCATTAAAGCTAGCATACATGTCTCCTGGATTCCTAAGAAAGGATCCTGGACCAATAAACGGTGTACTCATCTATGAGATAAACAAGAACTATGTTCCATCTACAAAACCTGTGGTACAAACACCAGTAACTACACCGACAACACCAACAAAAACATCTGCAAACCCAACTGCAACAATCACGACAAACTTTGGCGATATTGTAATTGAGCTAAATCCGCAAGTAGCACCAAAAACAGTTGAAAACTTTGTAAAACTTGCTAATTCTGGATTCTATGACGGAACAATATTCCACAGAATCATATCGACATTTGTAATACAGGGCGGTGATCCAAACACAAAGGACCAGCCACCGGGAACCTGGGGTACTGGAGGTCCGGGGTATACAGTAAATGCGGAATTTAGTAGCCTCAAGCACACAAAATATGTTGTATCTATGGCACGAGGAACCGATATCAACAGCGCAGGCTCACAGTTCTTCATTGTGACTGGTGATGCGCCATTTTTGGATGGAAAATACACAATCTTTGGTAAAGTCGTACAGGGGCAAGACGTAGTTGACAAAATTGCTGCACTAAAGACGGATCAGCTTGACAGACCTGTTGATGTTGAAGCAGCAAGAATGAAAACCGTCAAAATTTCCTAGTCTTTGAATTTATCCATTATTCTATATCTTGCGTATTTGTCGTCTGGAGAAAATTTGGCCGGATGTGCAGTTGTTGTTTTTGCCTGACATCTTGGACATTCTTCTTTTAGGGTGTATCTTTTGCATTCAGGACAAATGCGGAGCTGAAACTTCAAGACTATCCCTCACGAGTCTTCTTTGATTCTTCTCGTGTAAAAGTAAATGTGCCATTGTTTTTCTCAATTACCTTCTGAACCTTATCCAAAACTGGCTTGAGCATTCTTTCGGCTGTTTTAAAATCAGGACCTGTAACGCTTAATCGATATTTTGGAGCGCCAATATATGTAGCAGAAATGTTTGATGTTTGGTCTCCAATTGAATCTAAAATTGCGTTTTTGATTACCTCTACTCCGCTTGATTGGTTGCATGTAAGCTCGCATATTCCACGAATCTCAACAGATGGCGGCTTTATCTTGGAGCTTGTCTCTTCTATTGCAGTAGCTGTCTTTTTTGCCAGTTTTAGCTCATCCAGTGTGCTGATTCCCTTTGTGGCCACATCCAAAAATGCATCATATACAAAGTCATATTTTGCAAAAATCGCGTCTTCTAGTTTTTCAACGTCTTTATCCGACAAACCTGCTGATGTTTTTATTGCATCAAGAAGGGTCCTACCCTTTTCAATTCTTTTTACCTCTAGGAGCTTTTTCTTTTGCTGCTCTTTTGAAACTTGTTTTAGTGAAAGATCTATTTCGGATCTGCCTGGATTTACCTTTTTCACCAAGAGGACCTTTTTCTCGCCCTCTCGCACAAACTTGTTAATTGATCTTACCCATCCCGGAGCAATCTCTGATACGTGCAAAAATCCCTGAATGTTATCGTATTCGTCTAGTGTGACATATGCTCCATGATCCATTAGTTTAGCAATTGTTGCAAGTACGATTTCACCAATTTCTGGAAATTCTTCAGTAACCAATGCAGCTCTGCCTTGCGCTACATAATTTAATGTTGTCTAAAAGTCGATGCCTTTTTTTGCGCGAATTCCTTTCTGAAATGGATGCTTTATCTCCTTCATCTCTGTCACCAAATCCGCAGCATCAATTATCTCCTCTTTGACATGATTTCCCGTCAACACCAGAGTTACATTTTCTGGTTTGGATTTTATTAAATCTAAAACGTCATTTACATCGACTAGTCCGAGATTTACTGCATAGTTTATCTCATCTAGGATTATGATGTTGTATTTTCCTGATGAGATCTTTTCTTTTGCAATTGTAACTGCCTCTTTTGCAATTTTTTGGTGTACTTCTTTTGGAGTTTTGTCATCCAAAATTCCAACAAATCCTTTTCCCACAGCAGTCAACTCAAATTCGGGTTCTAGTCTTTTGGATGAGCTCATCTCGCCATAGTGCCAAGACCCTTTGATAAACTGGATCATGCAAATTTTGTAGTCATGCCCTATTGCCCGCAAAGCCATCCCAAGGGCTGCAGTTGTTTTTCCTTTGCCTTTTCCTGTGTATACTATGACAAGGCCAGCATCTTCCATAATCAAAAAATCAACCCAAGATAGAAAAAGATTGGTATAGTTCTGCTTCAAAGGAATAGAAAATGAAAATGAAAATGCCGCGAGTTGTAATAGCTGGAGCCACTAGTGGAGTAGGCAAGACATCTATTACATGTGGAATCATTCATGGACTTAAAAAAAATGGCTATTCAATCCAACCTTTCAAAGTAGGTCCTGACTATATCGATCCGACATATCTTTCTGCAGTATCTGACAATTCCACAAGAAACCTAGATGCCTGGATAATGGGAGAAAACGCAGTACTGGAAAGCTTTTCAAAAAATTCTCACTCTGATATTTCTGTTATAGAAGGAGTAATGGGATATTATGATGGATTTTCTGGCGCAACAAACCAATCTAGTACACATCATATTGCAACTATTTTGCAAGCTCCAACAATTCTGGTACTCGATGCAAGCAAGACTGCTCGTTCTATTGCCGCAACGGCGCTTGGCTATGTCAAGTTCCATAAAAATTCCAGAATTGTTGGCCTGGTTCTGAACAAGCTTGGCAGCAAAAAACATGAAGAGATGTGCAGACTGGCACTGGCGTCTCTAAAAATTCCAATTCTTGGCTGTATTCCAAAAAATCAGGATTTTTCTCTGGAATCAAGACACCTTGGACTGATACCTGCAGTAGAACAAGATGATCTAAAATCTAAAATCACAAAAATTGCAAAGAAAATGACCCAATACCTTGACATTGAAAAAATTATCTCAATTGCATATAGTACACCGCCAATTTTGTATCGAGCTAAAACTAGTCAGGAAAAAATCAAGACAACAATTGCAGTTGCACTCGATAAATCATTTAATTTCTATTATTATGACAATTTTGACTCTTTGCGTAGAAATGGCGCAAAAATAGAGTTCTTCAGCCCAATTTCTGATAGTTCTCCACCGGAATGCTCTGGAATCTACATCGGTGGTGGATTTCCAGAAGTACTTGGAGGACCTCTCGCAAAAAACGAATCCATGAAAAAATTAATCAAAAAACTTGCAGAACAAGAAATGCCAATCTATGGAGAATGTGGAGGACTGATGTATCTTACAAATTCCATCAAATATAATTCCAAAAAATATTCCATGGTTGGATTGTTTGATGCAAATACGACAATGGAGCAGAAAATGGTGCTCAATTATACCAAGGCAACTGTTGCCTCAAATTGTCTAATCGCAAAAAATAACACAAAACTGTTAGGTCACGAATTTCATTATTCTGAGCTCGACTCTATTCCAAGGGATGCAAAATTTGCATATGATCTATCGATAGGTGTTGGAATCAAAAACAAAAAGGATGGGCTGGTCCAATACAACACGCTTGCCTCATACATGCATCTGTATTTTGATAGAGCATTACATGCACAAAATTTTGTAAATAATTGTATGAAATATTCTAAAAGCTAGTCACCACGAATTATCTTAAAAATTGCATTGACAATTGCAGATGCAGATGGTGTTCCACCCTTTCGTCCTTTATTCGTGATAAAAGGCACATCAAGCTTTTCTAATTCTTCCTTTGATTCTGCAGCGCACACAAATCCAACAGGCATTCCGATAACAAGACCTGGTTTGACCACATTTTCTTTAATCATCGCGATTACTTCTAAAAGGGCAGTTGGTGCATTGCCGATTACTACTACGGCCCCGTTCATCTCTTTTGCACGTATTCGCATTGCTGTCTGGGCACGAGTTTTGTTGAGCTTTGTTGCCTCTTTTACTACATCTGGATTTGAAATGTCACAAATAACATTGGTTTTGAAATCTGCCAAATTCTGCTTGTTGAGAAGGCCGATTATTCCGTTTACATCAACTATGATGTTTTTGCTAGATTTGAGTGCCTCAATTCCTGCATTTACTGCGTCTTTGTGAAATACCAGTCCGTTTTTACCCGCAAAATCAAAATCAGCAGTGGAATGAATCACTCGTCGGACTATTTTCCATTCGTGTCCCTTGTATGGGTGCTGGCCTATCTCTCGCTCTATTATTTCCATGCTCTCATCTTCTATGGATTGTCCCTTCCTAGTTTGCATTTTCAACCTCTCTTGCGCGCTCTAAAATAAAATCAATCATCTTATCGTCCGTGCCAATGTGTTGTGTTATGATGGTTTGCTTTAGGTTAACCTGCTCTAACGCGGGATTGAGATCCTGATAAATGTCTTTTTTCACATGAGCTCCTTCATGCAGAAAATAAAATACAATGACCAGCACTTCTGGATTGTCTTTTGCGCATTTTTGGATTCCTTGTGATATGTTTGGCTCTTCAATTTCCAAAAAACAATAACTGACGTTTTTGTAATCTGGAGACAAATTATCAATTACATATCTCATGGAAATCTGCGCATTTGGATCCTTGCTTCCGTGACCAATAACCATTACATCGACTTTATTTTTTGGTAATACGATGTTGTTTTTTTGTAATGCTGATTCTATTTTGGAATTGACGATATCTACCATTGTTTTGTGCATGCTCATCGGCTTTGTCACTACAAATTTGGTGTCTGTCTTTGCCTGAATTTTGGCTGCCTCTGTTACTGCTATTTTGACTTTTTTTCCAGGATACAAAAAATATGGAACTATAGTAAGCGAATCGACCTTCGTCTTTAGACAATTTGCAAGTCCTTCTTCAATAAATGGCGGAACGACTTCTAAAAAACAGTAATTCACAAAGGCATAGTTGCCCTTTTGCTGTACCTTTTTGCAGATGTAGTCAAGCTCATCCTTGACTTCTTTTTCCTTACTACCTCTGTCGATTAGTAATAATCCGCGCTTCATTTTTCTATTCTCGCTATAGCAATCGTAAGATCTGGTGGGAATTTTTGCTTTTCAACAACAAGTTTTCCATTTGAGCTCTTGATTGCAGCTGCTTCTGAAACACTTGAGGTTCCTTCGTATGCCTGAACCATTTGTGATGGATTTGGAATACTGATCTGAGCAAGATCTTCTCTATCAAAATACTCTAATGGTACTTGCATGTCTTTTGCGGCATCAATGAGACCATGAACATCTTGAGGTTTTTTGATGGAAACAAGTCTTGCAATACATTTTGGGCTAAGATTGTGTTTGAGCAGTGTCGATTCGAGATTTTCTTTGATCTTTTCTTTTGATGTATTACCATGTAACCCGATTCCGGCCACTAATGTTTGCGGTCTATATGTGACAGAGTTTTTTGATATGATGTCGTCAAATATTTTGTCTGAAATAATCAAGTATGCCTTCGAATCCGATTTTCTTAGCTTTTCAATGGATTCGTAAACTGTGACATTTTTTGGCAGCTCCTGTTTCCACCAGTTCTTCTCTCCGGCATCTTGGTATATTCCGATTTTTTCCTCATTTACCATTAATGCGCTTATTCTTGTAACGTTAGAATCATCATCTATCTTCCAGCTAAATTCTTTTCCGACCAAATCCACCGGTATGGTTTTGTTTACATCTGCAGCTGTGGTTATAACTGGAATTGAGCCTATCTTTTTTGCAATATCTTCTGTCAGCTCGTTTGCTCCACCCAAATGTCCAGAAAGAACAGAAATGGCAAAGCTAGCCTTGTCGTCAATTACTATCACTGCAGGATCTGTCTTTTTGTCCTTCAGATATGGAGCAATCAGTCTGATCACTGCGCCAAGAGAAAACAGGCAAACCAATCCATCAAATCTACCAAATAGTTCTGCGACTTTGATTGATGTTTGGTCTTCGTACCAAGTGGCAGAAATTGCCCGGTCTTGGAATTTTGATGGAGCAAATATTTCCCAATTTGGAAAAATCTGCTTTATTGTAGTTGCAATCTTGATGCCATTTTTTGTTATTGCTAAAACTGCAACTTTGTCCATGCTTTGCCATTTTTTGTCGTCAAATAAAATTTCTTGCTAGGGATATCTGCCTAGTATTGAACCATCAAAATCAAACAAAATTACCTTGAGCTCTACTTTATTCTCAGAATGCATGCGCATCTGATCATATGCCATTTTGCAAAGGGCAACAAAAAAACCGTCTATCTTGTTTTCAATAATGATCTCCTGCACATGTCTTGCAGTATTTGCTTTTTTTATCTCATCAATGGTTTTGTTATTGGCGTTACAGTCTTTTGCCAGATCTGCCAAAAAGTCCATGTCTACTTTGGAGCTCTTGACATGAGTCTGCTTTATGCCCATTGCTATTTTGGTCAGCTTGCCTACAAATCCCGCGACATGTGCTGTTTTGATCGATTTTTTGGCACATTGCTGAATTGTATATCCTGAAAAATCGCCCATCTGAACAAAACAATGATCAGGCAGACTGATCTCTTTTCTTGCATAGTCTTCACTTCGTCCACCTGTTGTCAGAACAACTGTGTTGTCACCCATTGCAATGGTGACATCAAGACTCTGGCGAATTGATGCGGCAAACGATGCGGTAGAATATGGAACAACTATTCCTGTAGTGCCTAGAATAGATATTCCACCCATGATTCCAAGCCTTGGATTGTCAGTCTTTGGAGCAATTTCCGCACCTTTTGGTACAGAAACTATGATCCTGATTCCATTTTTTTGCAAAATTTCCTTTCCTATCTCGGTAAGATTCTGAATCAGCATTTTCTTTGGGGTAGGGTTTATTGCAGCAGATCCTATCTGCAGGCCCAATCCTGGCTTGGTCACCCTGCCTACACCTATCCCACCATCAATTTCAATTTGACCTGAATGATCTGTTATCTGCAAGTCTGCAATTATCTCTGCACCATGTGTGACATCTGGATCATCTCCACCATCTTTAATCACGGAACATCTTGCTGTGTTGTTGTCAAATCGACAGCTTGCTACATTGATTGTTATTCTTTTGTCCTTTGGAAGTAATACCTCAATAGACTCAATCCTCTTTTTGGTGATAATAGAAACAAGAGCGGCTTTTGCAGCAGCTGTTGCACAGGTTCCGGTGGTAAATCCAGTTCGCAATTTTTGTCCGGACTTGTCTGTCTCACTCACATAGTATAGTTCTGTTTTTGGATATTAACTCTTATTGGCTCATTTTAGAATCTCGGAAATAATTATCCACAATGCTATTGCACATAGTCCTCCATATAGTAAAAAATGAGTCATTTTGTGGGAGGTTGGTTTTTCTTCTACTTCCTGCCTGAAATCATCCACACTTGCACCAAAATTGCGTCTGAGCTCTTCTCTGTACGCTTGATACCCAAAGTTAACTTCCTCGTTTGTCTTTTTATCATAATATTTCCAAAATTCAGTTTGCGCGGTTTCGACATTTTTGTGTACGGCGTTTTGTTTTTTGTGTTCCGTCTTTAAGATCTGATATGCCTGAGTTATCTCTTTGAATTTTTTTTCCGCATTTTCATCCTTGTTTCTATCAGGATGATATCTCAGAGAAAGCTTTCTGTACGCTTGTTTTATCTCTTTGTGAGTAGCATCTTGCTTTATCTCTAAAATCTCATAGCATTGTGATGCTTCCAATGCCTGAGTTTGTACAGTTTAACATTTAAAATTATATTTGATCCCATCAATTCATGGCAAACAAAAAACCGATCATCGCAGTTACTGGTGCTACAGGATTTGTGGGCTCTAACCTTAGAAAATTTCTGGTAGAACAAAACATTTCGGTGACATCTCTTACTAGAAAAAAATCAAAACCATTCAAATCAGAAAAAAATATGCAATTTGCAGATCTTGACAAAATCTCCAATCTGAAATCCGATGCATTAGTTCATCTTATTGGAACTGGTGCACAAACCAAAGAATCTGATTATGAATCTGTAAACGTACTGCAGACACAAAAAGCAATCCAATTATGCAAAAGATCCAATATCAAAAAAATTGTATACATAAGCGGCCTTGGAGTTAACAATTCTACAACGCTTGCATATTTTATCTCAAAACTAAAGGCAGAAAATCTGATCATAAATTCAGGACTTAACTATACAATTTTTCGAGCGTCATATATTGTTGGACCAAATGATCCACTCACACAAAATCTTACAAAACAGATCAAATCTGGAACTATTGTAATACCTGGTTCTGGTCTATATCGATTACAACCTATACTGATAAATGATGTCTGTAAAATGATTCTCGCAGCAACAACTAACAAAAAACTATCAAACAAAATAGTTGATCTTGTGGGACCAAAAACCATCAGCTTTGAAAATTATGTAAGAAAATTCAACAAATCAAAAGCAAAAATCAAAAAAATCCCACTAGAGCAAGCCTATCATACAGCACTGAACAATCCAAAAAAAGCGTTGTATGGAGTAGATGATCTGAGCATAATGATTGGAGACTATGTATCAAACCACAAAAAGCTTGAAAAATTATCTGGAATAAAGCTAAAAACTCTATAGGCCGGCGGCTTTTCTTAGTGTGTCGGCCTTGTCAGTTTTTTCCCATGGTAGATTTACATCGGTTCTTCCAAAGTGACCAAATGCCGCAGTATCCTTGTAGATTGGTCTCTTCAGATCTAATTGTGAAATGATTGCAGCAGGTCTCATGTCAAAGTGCTTTCTTGCCAAGTTTTCAATGTCTTCTTCTGAAATTTTTCCAGTACCAAATGTGTTAACCATTAGAGATACTGGATCTGCAACGCCGATTGCATAAGCAACTTGGACTTCACATTTTTCTGCCAAGCCTGCCGCAACAATATTTTTTGCGATATATCTGCACATATAGCAAGCTGATCTGTCCACCTTTGATGGGTCTTTTCCAGAAAATGCTCCACCACCATGTCTTCCTGCTCCACCATATGTATCGACAATGATCTTTCTTCCGGTAAGGCCAGAGTCTCCTGGAGGACCGCCGATTACGAATCTACCTGTTGGGTTTATGTGAATTTTTATCTTGTCATGCCACCATTTTCCGCAGACTGGCTTGATAATCTTCTCAATGATCTGCTTTCTTATCTCTTCATTGCTGACTTCTGGTGCGTGCTGAGTTGAAACTACAATGGTTTCTATCTTCTTTGGCTTGCCGTCTTCATATTCTACGGTTACTTGTGATTTTCCATCTGGTCGTACCCATGGAAGCTCCTTGCTTTTTCTTAATTCTGATAGTTTTCGTGTGAGCTGATGTGCAAGCAAGATTGGCAATGGCATTAATTCTGGTGATTCGTTCACTGCATAGCCAAACATCAGTCCTTGGTCTCCTGCTCCTTGATCTTTGTTCTCAGTGGCGGTGACTCCTTGTGAAATATCTGGGCTTTGCGCATGAATTGAAACCATGACACTGCATGTCTCTGCATCAAAGCCATACTCTGGCTTGTCGTATCCTATCTCTCTGATTGTCTTTCTTACTACATCTTGGACGTCAAATTTTGCCTTTGTTGTTACCTCTCCGGCAACTACAACTATTCCTGTTGTAGTCATTGTCTCTACTGCAACGCGGGAGTTTGGATCCTGTTTTAGAAATTCATCTAGTAACGCATCTGAAATCTTGTCACAAATCTTGTCTGGGTGTCCTTCTGTTACTGATTCAGAAGTAAAAAGAAAACTTCGTGCCATAGGATTACCTACAAGTCGTTTTCTAATCTGATGAATAATACGTTGTTTCCTCTAACTATAACTCTGCCATAGTTTGCAACAATTTTGCCATCGTGCATCTCCTCAGCATCAGTCATAATCAAATTCATGTACGAGTCTACATTGTCCATTTTGCCCTTGTACTCTACTTCGTTCTTTAGTCGTACAGTGACTTTCTTTTTAGTGCTTTTTTGTAGTGTTGTTAAAGGTCTTTTTGCGCTTACTTGTGACAATGATGTTCTCTTGTGTTGCTAGCTTGGTAACCTGAATAAAAGCCTTGCCTATTTTGCCGACAAATTATGATATTCGTTTAATTTTTGTATTTTCTTTGATTCTATTGGTTATGATCAAAACCGGCCTTGACAAACTGGACGAAATTCTTGGGGGCGGATTAAAAAATGGAACTATAACGGACATCTTTGGAGCTAGTGGAACCGGCAAAACTCAACTTGCATTACAAATAATGTTACAATCATTATCTGAAAACAACAAAATTCTGTATCAAGATACAACGGGTGGATTTAGGCCTGAAAGACTAATTGAAATGACAACGCAACAAGCAGATTCAAATTTTCTTGACAAGATCAGCGTTGCAAGAGTTACCAATGTAACAGAGCAACAAAATAGCCTCGAACAGATCACACAGTCTGATTTTTCCCTTATAGTAATTGACAATGTAACTGATCTGTTTTCATTTGAATATCCAAAAGAAGAACAAATTCTGCAAAAGACAACCCAGTTCTCAAAATACATGAAAAGATTGTCTCAAATTGCACTGGAGACAAAAATCCCGATTCTTCTAACAAATATGATCCGCAAAATCGATGATATTGAACAAGAAAATATGGATTCCATCATATCGTTGTATACACATGTCAAGATCAAGCTTGCAAAAACGCAATCATACTATACAGGACACGTATTGCTCAACCCGTTAAAGAAAAATCAGTTCTCATACATAATAACAAAGCAGGGCCTTGCAGAGATAACTTAAGCTATTTAACCATGGCAAGCCATGATGCTTCATGGCAGGAATTTTCGACTCCATACCAATGTTGTCTATAGTGTTGTTTGCAATTGGAGTTGTTGGAATAATGGTGTATGAGCGAGCAAAGTCAAGAAAAGACGCACAACAAACAACTTGACTCTGTTTTAGATAAATTCCACAGCCTAGGTTTTACGCAGCTGACAGAGATTCAAAAAAAGGCAATACCACTAATCATTCAAAAAAAGGATTCACTGATAATTGCACCAACTGGTTCTGGCAAGACAGAATGCTCAGTCATTCCTGTTTTTTCTTTTGTTTCTGCTACAAAGCAAGCAGGCAAGATAAAGGCATTATACATCACACCTCTTAGGGCGCTAAACCGAGATGTATTCAAAAGAATAATCAAGTATGCCGAATATGAGAATCTCACAATACAGATTCGGCATGGAGATACATCTCAGGCTGCCAGAAAGAAAATAACGGAATCTCCACCGGATGTTTTGATTACGACTCCAGAAACATTAGTGATCCTGCTCACACAGGAAAAGATGCTAAACGCATTATCGGATCTGGAATGGGTCATAATAGATGAAATCCATGATTTGTTGTCCAATGAAAGGGGATCTCAGCTATCACTTAGCCTTGAACGCCTGCAAATCAACGCAAAACTTCCAATGACTAGGATAGGCCTTTCTGCCACGGTTGGAAACTCTGACGATGCAGCCAAGTTTTTGGTCGGCACAAAAAGAAAATACGAAATAATCAAAGACAACACAATTCGCAAATATGATGTAGAGATAAAACATGTAAATGGAACAATAAGTGATGTTGCAGACTATATCGTTGAATATATGGTTAAACTGAATCTGGATTCGCCTGTATTACTTTTTACAAACACGCGTGGTGAGGCGGAATTTTTAGCATCGATTCTCAAAGAAAAATCGCCAATCTCAGTTGAGTTGCATCATGGTTCTTTGTCGCAACAAGTACGAGAGGAAACGGAAGACAATCTCAAGTCTGGTAAATCCAGGCTAGTCGTATGTACGTCATCACTTGAGTTGGGATTGGATATTGGCTCAGTTGAACTTGTAATGCATTATGGCTCGCCAAGACAGGTCTCAAAATTCATGCAAAGAATCGGTAGAAGCAAGCACAACAAGCATTCTTCTGCGAAGGGACTGATAATAACAAACAATGTAGATGATGAGCTGGAAACTAGAGCAATCCTGGAAAGAATTCACACTAGAATTTTTTAAAAACTCGTTTCTCTTTAGGAATCTTACATTAGATGATCTAATTGGAGTCTTGGAGCTGCTTGACTCTAATTATCTGATATTTTTTGACAAGGAAAAAATGACATTCAGAAAGACTGCCAAGTGTTATCGATATTATTTTGAAAATCTTTCCACCATTCCTGATATTTTGAAATTCAAAGTCTTTGATAGTGTTTCAAAAAAAATAATCGGCAGCCTTGATCAAAGATTTGTAGGAGATTTTGGTGATCCCGGAAACATCTTTGTCCTACGCGGCTCGCAATGGAGAATAATCAATGTTGACGAGTCATCGCTTAAAGTAAATGTTGAACCGATTCGATCTGGAGGAATCACGGTTCCATACTGGGAAGGAGAAAATATTCCAGTTGACTACAAAACTACGCACAAAGTTGGCAAATTCCGAAGTAAAATACGACAAGGCTCGCTTGTCCTTCCAGACAATGTCATAACAAGCCTGGACTTGCCGATAATTCCTGATGAAAAAACAATTGTAGTAGAGTCGGTGCGTGGCCAGGGAACAGTAGTGCTTCACAGTTGTTTTGGAACAAAGGCCAATTCTACACTTGCAACGCTTTTGTCATCAATGCTTTCATCTAAAAGTGGATTACAAGTAGATGCACGATCAGACGCATACAGAATTGTTCTGTCATCAAAAGGAAGAGTTGTGGAAAGTCATGTCAAGCAAATTCTCGCTGATACATATGATCTATATGAAATAGTGACGGCATCGTTAAGTGGTACACACAATGTAAGCTGGAGAACATGGAATGTGGCAAAAAAGTTTGGAGTCGTTGGAAGAGGTGCAGTTTATGAAAAAAAATCCGCAAGATTTCTCTATGAGCGATATATCAAAACACCTTTAGTCAAAGAAGCGTTACGTGAACTATTTCACGACAAATATGATCTGGAAAAAACGAAGCATGTATTGGCCGACATCAATTCTGGCATAATACAAATTCATTGGATAGAACAAAACAAGTTTTCCAAATTGGCCGAACCAATTCTAGATCACACTACAAAGTATTATTCGTCTCCAACTAGCATAGACAAGGGAATCTTGGATATGGTAAAGGCACGCCTCTTCAAGACATCTCATAGATTCATTTGTGCTAGATGTGGAAAATGGGAAAAAGTAATGAAGACAAATGAGGTGGAAACAATTCCAATTTGTCCATATTGCAAGGCACGACAGATTGCTGTCACATTTTATTCAGATCATGATTTGCCAAAAATAATACAAAACAAAATAGCGGGAAAGAAAATCACTGCAGATGAAAATCATAGGTTTTCCCGTGCCTGGAAGACTGCCTCATTATTGGAAAACTTTGGCAAAACTGCGCTTGTAGTACTTTCTGGCTATGGAGTCGGAGTCGATACCGCATCCAGAATCTTGCGTAACATGATTGATGAAGAAACTCTGTACCGACAGATCTATGAGGCAGAGCGCCAATATGTGACTACACGAGGATTCTGGGACTAGTTTTTCTTTTTAATACTTGAATATGGAGTCAAGAACAACTCGGTTCTTCCTTCTAAGCCTTGCTTTGCAGTAACTCCTGTCACTGCAATTATTTCACCAATGGAGCACTCGTCAAGTAGTCTTGCCTGATTTCTCCATCCCTTGAGCCAAATTTGTGCAGTATCGTCTTCAACATACATTTCAGAAAGTGTTATGGTTTCTCCTGTCTTTGTTTGAACGTTTCTTCTTTCTGGTGCTTTTAGTATAATTGCTTCAATGCAGTATGTGTCGTTGTCTGGTTTTATGTTGGAAATCTTGGTTCGAAGATCTGCAAGTGATGGTAGCTGTTCGTCTACTTTTCTTACAAATGACTCTGCATCGATTGTTATGCTATTTCCATACATCTTTGATGGCATGCATTCCAAAACATCGTCTTGAGAAAATGGTTCTGTAATGTTTGCAGTGTCTACTATGTTATAGAGTTGTTTTTGTTTGTCAACTCCCAAGATCATTTTCTGTCCATTTTCGTTTTTGGTTACAGACAAGATTCTGATGACTAATGGCTCAACTTGTTTTTCTGATTGAACTTCAAGCGTGGTGGACTCATTCCCGTGAATTTCTAATTCCTGCTGGTTAATCTTTGCCTTGACACCAATAAGTCTGGCTTTGGTTCCAGATGGGATGACTTTTGGCATTTCGGCATCGCTCTTTCCCCACAATACTGCGCGCATGGAACGTCCGTCTATTCCCTTTAATCTTAGGCGTATTGCAGTGCCTGGCATGCCCTTAAAATTTGTAAATTCTGAAAATGTAACTGGTCCATCAAGAACTCCAGAAACTACAACATTGTTGTCTCCTTCTTTTAGTTGTGATACGTCTTTTGTAATGGAGTCGATTGATGGAATGGCACTATCTGTATCTGTTCTCTCTATGCTAGAGCCGGAACCGATATTGACCGTGAGCTGGCCATTGAGATCTGACTTTACAATCCCATAACTTGACAACAACGGCTGAATCTTTGTCATAAACTGTCATGTTTCTCAAATAGAACTGCGAGCCGTCCTTTCTGGAGAACTGTTTTTTTGGAGATACATTGAGGATTCGTGTCTGCAGTGTTACTTCTTTTGCTCCCGCATGCAGATCCCTAATTGAAATCTCGCTTTTTGGAGGCTCTGAAATCGTAATTCCTAGATCCGATGCAACAAGGAATAGCGCTCCCTGATCTGTAAGATAGCCTGCACCGATCTTCTCCTTTTTCTTTGCGATTAGTGCCTCGACATCCGATCTAGATAGATCTGGTTTTAACTCCAAGAGCTTAGAAAGAAGAGAATCAAATTCAGACAATTTACTTTGTCATGGCTTGATGTACTAATAAGAATTTCACTAATCTAAATTAAGAGATCAAACCAAATCAGGTTATGTCTATTAAGAGTAGATCGCTTTTCAAATCATACGGAGATCTTGTGGCCGTAAATGGGATAGATCTAGATATCGGCTCTGGCAAAATCTTTGGGTTTTTGGGCCCAAACGGTGCGGGCAAATCCACCACAATCAAGCTGCTCACAACTTTGGTTCCGCCAAGCAGAGGATCGATTGAAATTCTGGGAATCGATGCGATCAAAAATCCACTAGATGTGAGAAAAAGAATTGGAGTCGTACTGCAACAGCCAAGCTATGAGCCAAATTTGTCTGTAGAAAAATCCTTGGAAAAATATGGGATGATGTGGGATGTTGATAAAAAAACCCGAAAACAAAGAACAGACGAACTCATAGATGTATTTGATCTTGGTGAAATAAGAAAAAAGAAAAATGAGGATCTGTCCATTGGACAAAGGCGACGTGTTCAGGTTGCTCGGGAATTCATGCATGAAATGGATTTGTTATTTATGGATGAGCCTACCGTAGGCCTAGATCCAAGTGCGAGAAGAAATCTCTTGGACTATCTAAAAGATAAGGCAAAGGCAGGCCTGACGATATTTTACACTACACACGTACTGACAGAAGCAGAATATCTCTGTGATGAAATTGCGGTAATAAACAAGGGCAAAATTCTGGCAGTGGATACACCAGACCAGCTAAAGTCTACCTTTGGCCAGGAAAAAACAATTAAAATTCATCTCGCCAACAAATATGATGATCTCATAGGCCTACTTTTGGGTATATCAGGATGTAGAATTGAGTTTGACACGGGAACCAACATTATAATTCAGTCAAGCAAGGCCGAAATAGTTCTGTCTCAAGTATTATCGATATTGATTGAAAACAACATCCTAATAGAGGACTTGTCCGCAATGCCAACTACTCTGGAGGAGATCTTTTTGAGAATGGTCAAGGATACAAATGCACCCAACAATTAGGCTGGTAAACAGGAACCTGACAATATCCCTGAATCCTCTGGAGGAGATCTTTTTGAGAATGGTCAAGGATACAAATGCACCCAACAATTAGGCTGGTAAACAGGAACCTGACAATATCCCTGAATCCGGGGTTTGTGGTTTGGCAAGTAATGTTTCCAATAGTGTATATCTTTGTGGCAGGCTTTGCCTACACAACACTGATTGATTCTGTAAAATTAGGAGATGTTTCACTTGATTATCCGGCATTCATTGCATCTGGCATGATTGGATTTAACATAATGAACAGCACACTGGTCTCTGGAATAATAATCTGGAATGATCGGCGACACGGAATGTTTGAGCAGATTCTTGTAGGACCATTCAAGCGAAGCCACTACATTTTGAGTAATGTCTACACAATTGCGATTGTAGGCCTGATCAGCGCAACATTAATCACATCAATTGGATTTCCGCTGTTTTTCAAATCAACTCATTTCAATTTACTTACAATACCGTTTTTGATATTTGCATCAGTTGTTGGCTCTATTCTGTTTGGTTCTATCGCATCTATCATATCTACAAGACTTCGCTCAAGCGAAGGATTCAATGTAATAATCAATACTGTTTTTTTGTTCTTTGCATTCGTAAGCACAGCATTTTATCCAGCACAGGGAACACCAGAACCACTAGCAACAGGATTCTATCTGAATCCACTCACGTACCTGGTTGATATCATTCGTGCAGGGATCTTTGGAACCTTTAACGAATTTGTTATGTTGGAAATGATAGTTCTAGTCAGTGTTGCAGCAACATTGTTTGTAATAGCAATAAAGCTTCTAACAAAACTGGATTTGTAAAATCAAGTAGCCCGGCCCAGACTCGAACTGGGGTCAAGGGCTCCAAAGGCCCCTATGCTTGACCGCTACACTACCGGGCTTCCTGTAATGACTCTCCAAAAATGCCTCTTATTGATATTTTCTATTTTTTCTTGATTGTCTGGATTAGTTTTTTGTAAGGATCTTCCATTGATGACAAAGCTTTTCTTGCATTTTTTTGCAATGCTTTGTTGTCTGACGACAAGAATTTGTTAATCAATGAAACTATTTTGTTTGGATTTGATTCTAATACGACAAGCTTCTTTTTGGCAAGATAATCCTGAACCAAGTTTGGTACTGCATTATAAGATATGGTTGGAATTCCAAACAGGGCAGACTCTGCAGTCATTGTTCCACCAGATCCTACAAAAACATCAATGCTTTGCAATAATGCGCTTCCAATCGTCACTTTATCCAAAACTTTGACATTTTGCAGTCTCTTTAGCTGCATAATTTGGGATTTGTATCTAGGAAGCACCAATACATTGCATTGCGGAAAGCTATTGGCAATTTTTTGAATCATGTGTACTGTGCGATTGTCTTTTTGTATGTATGCAGCTTGCTCCTCTTCTATTCTGATCAGGATTTTTTTCCTTTTATTTTCTACTCGTTTTATTTTAGGTGCATTTCTGACAATTACAGCTGCATCTACTGATCTGTACTGTATGATGTCTCTTTCAGAGATCCCATATTGTGAAAATTCCTTCTTGGCAATTAGTTCTGGTATTAATAATTTTTGAACAAACGGCAATGATAGTTTCATTACTGCCTCTGCATGAGGCGAATCGCAAAACGCAATGTGCCTTATTCCAAGGCTTGATGCTTCTGCTCAATGAAGCGCCAAGCTTGCCTGCTTTTGTCGTACCACCGTGTTTTCCTACAATTACTAGCTTCATTTTCTGTAATTTTGATAACTCGTTTACCTCTCGGTAATTTCTGGTTGTACAAAGTACTGTATTGTTTTTCTTCAATTGTTTTATCATTGGATCAAAAAACAAGATTTGTTTTGGTGTCAAAATGTCAAACCAGATCTTCAAGACATGACAACTGCTGAGTTTTGATACAATAAGTTTTTCTTAGTCTTGTGCCTAGCACCAATGAATTGGCAGCTGATAGAGTGGTTGTTTATGGTCTTAGCACTGAAGGATATTCTGCTGCATGCCAAATGGCAATAAATGGAGCCAATGTTTTCATTATTGATGAGTCATCTCAATCTGCAATATCACTAAAAGCGGAAATCGCAAAGACATATCCAAATGTCTCCGCACTAAAGGAAGACGAACCATTACTTGCCATGGAGCCAATCGACGTTGCAATATCAAAAGCGCAATACCTGTTTTTTGCGCCGAGAATTAGAAAGACAGGACAGGAAACAAAAACCGAGGTCCACTCTAAATTCAAAGACGCAACTTCATCGCTCAAAAAAGGAAGCTCTGTTGTTTACGCGTTGCCTACTGGAATTGGTGGTAATGGTGAAAACATCTCTTTACTAGAACATGTGACAGGACTTGAAGTAGGCAAATCGATTTCGTATTATTATTATCCTCTTGGTGGAGGCAACCAACCGCCCAAAGTGATTGGCTCATTTAACAACAAACAGGATCCTAGCCTTGCAAGCCTTCTTACCAATTCAAAAAAAGAAGTTTCATTTGTTGGGATTTCATCTGCAGAGCACTTTCATGCAATTAACGTACTATCACGATTTTCCTCTCTATGTAGCGTACTTGAAGTCTGCAAGTTTGCTCAGGACGAAAATACAAAGGCAGATCTGCAATCAGATGATTTTCAAAACATATTCTTGGATGATATGGTCAACGGCATGTATGATTTGCGTTCATTGGGCACATCGTTTGAAGGCGCAAACACACTCATGTATTTGATCAATGGAAGTCTCAAGGGAATTGATGGTTACATAAAAAGACTCATTGATGAAATCCGTGCAACTCTGAAAAAAAATGATCTCAAAGCAAGCAGAACAAAAATTGCATTATCTTGGTCATTGGATCAACATGAAATGCGTGGAGACAAAATAGAAATGTTGCAAAGCCTCATCACAAAACTCCGAGATTATATTGGTGATGTGGAAGCATACGAGGATCCAAATTTGGATCTGTTCCACAACGACAAGACTACGATCCTTGTAATATGTTCAAAATCAGACTATGAGAGGCTACGCAAAAAGAAAGACAACGATCTAATTATCATCAAGGGAAATCCCCTGTGCGAAATATCGCATAAAGAATAAAACTGGAATCTAGAAAATTATTTTTGTGTCGGATCAAAACGAGTCTGAAAATCACATAACTGAAGAAAAAACACAAGACGCCGAAGCTGAGCAGCTAAAGCAAAGTCTTGCCAAGTGTGAGGATGCTCTCAAACGTTCACTTGCAGATTTTATCAATTTGGAGCGAAAGACAAAATCTGACATAGAAAATGGCATTGCTGCAAAAATGGACAAATTCCTACTCCGGTTTCTAACGATATATGATGATCTTGTGCGTGCAAAAGAAGTGCTCAAAAAAGAAAACCCAGAGGCTCAAGGTTTGGATGGAATCTTAAAAAATATTGATTCTTTGCTTGTAGAATATGGTGTATCTCAAATTAGTGCTCTTGGTGAGCTATTTGATCCAAACTTGCACGAAGCAATAGCAATAACGAATGATGATTCCCTAGATGACAACACAATTACAAAAGAATTAAGGAAAGGATATATTTCTCATAATAGGACGCTTAGACCGACACTAGTCGAAATATCGAAAAAATCACAATAAAATAATCAAATGGAGAAAAAATGGCAAAAATAATTGGAATAGATCTTGGAACAAGTAACTCGGCCGCATCTGTAATGATGGGTGGCAAACCAGCCTTGATCCCGGCAGCGGAAGGAACTTCAATAGGTGGAAAGGCATTCCCGTCTGTTGTTGCCTTTACAAAGGAAGGCCAACTATTGGTAGGAGAGCCGGCACGAAGACAGGCAGTCACAAACCCTGACAATACCATAATCGCGGCAAAAAGAAAGATGGGCTCTGATCATGTCTTTAAGCTCCAAGGCAAGGACTACAAACCTCAACAAATCTCTGCATTTATCCTACAAAAAATCAAAAAAGACGCTGAAGCGTTTCTTGGCGAACCAGTCACCAAGGCAGTAATCACAGTTCCTGCGTATTTTGATGATAATCAAAGACAGGCAACAAAGGACGCCGGAACGATTGCAGGTCTTGATGTTGTAAGAATTATCAACGAGCCAACTGCCGCATCTCTGGCATTTGGCCTAGACAAAGCCGGCCAAGACATGAAGATTCTTGTATTTGATCTTGGGGGTGGAACACTTGATGTTACGATAATGGAAATGGGCGGTGGTGTCTTTGAAGTGCTCAGCACATCAGGTGATACACAACTTGGAGGAACAGACATGGATAAGGTTCTCATTGATTATGTGGTAAACGAATTCAGAAAAACAACTGGAATTGATCTTACCAAAGACAGCACAGCTATGACAAGAATTCGAGAGGCGTCAGAAAAAGCAAAGATAGAACTCTCTACCGTAATGGAAACTGACATCAATCTACCTTTCATCTCATATGATCAATCATCTGGTCCAAAGAATCTGGAGCTAAAACTGACCAGAGCCAAATTTGAAGAACTTATCAGACCTATTGTGGAAAGATGCAGAACGTCTGTGGATAATGCATTACGAGATGCAAAACTAGCTACTGCCGATGTCTCTAGAATTGTGTTAGTTGGAGGTCCTACAAGAATTCCAATGGTAAAGAAATTCGTAGGTGATGTAATTGGCAAAAGCCCAGAGTCTGGCGTAGATCCAATGGAAGCAGTTGCAATGGGAGCTGCAATCCAGGCAGGAATTATTGCAGGCGATGTAACCAGCGATATTGTACTGCTCGATGTAACTCCTCTCACATTGGGTGTTGAGACACTTGGTGGCTTACGAGAGCCGTTAATTGAGAGGAATACGACAATCCCTACTTCTAAAACCAAAGTTTTCACCACAGCTGCAGACAACCAAACAGCGGTAACAATTCATGTTGTGCAAGGTGAGCGACCAATGGCAGCAGACAATGTTTCTCTAGGCAGCTTTAACCTTGCAGGAATTCCGCCGGCACCACGAGGAATTCCGCAAATTGAAGTAAAGTTTGACATTGATGCAAACGGAATCATAAATGTTACAGCAAAAGATCTTGGCACAGCAAAAGAAGCAAAGATCACAATTCAGGCAGGAACCAAGCTATCAAAAGAAGAAATCGATAAACTAAAACAAGATGCAGAAAAGTTCGCCGAAGAAGATAAAAAGAAAAAAGAAACAGTAGATGTCAAAAATGAAGCAGAAAGCTTTGTCTATACAACAGAAAAACTCCTAACACAGGACCTCAAGGACAAGCTAACACAAGAGCAAGGAATCAAGATTTCAGAATCTGTTAAAGAACTAAAGGAAGTCTTGGATAAATCTCCTGATGAAATCAAACCAAAACTCGAAGCGCTAAAGACACTCGTAAACCAAATTACAACTGAATTATACAAAAATGTCCAGCAGCCCTCACAACAAGAACAGCAAGAACAACAATCTGGTGGACCATCTGAGCAAAACAAAAACACCGACTCAACAAGCTAATCTACTCACTACCATTACAATAAGAAATGTCCGCAAAACGAGATTATTATGAGGTATTGGGAGTATCAAAATCCGAATCTGTAGATGCAATAAAGTCTCAATACCGAAAACTTGCACTAAAATTCCATCCTGACAGGAACAAATCTCCAGAGGCGGCAGAACACTTTAAGGAAATTTCTGAGGCGTATGCGGTATTATCAGATCCTGAAAAGAAAAAACTCTATGATCAATATGGCCATGCGGGAGTTGATGGCAAATACTCTACAGAAGACATCTTTTCTGGTGCACGCGGAAACTTTGACGAGGTGTTTTCTAACTTTGGTTCTGGCGGATTTGATTCAATATTTGAGCAATTGTTTGGCCGAGGCGGTGGATTTGGAGGATTCTCAAGGCAACGCGGACAGGATCTACTGCATGAAGTATCTATCACACTTGATGATGCATTCCATGGAAAAAAATTCGAAATAGATATTAGAAAAAATATTGATTGTAACAAATGCAGTGGTTCTGGATGTTCTCCAGGAACACGCCCTGAAACATGTCCTAATTGCGGAGGACAGGGACAGGTACGAGTCAGCCGAAGTATGGGATTTTCTACATTTGTAACAGTACAGCCGTGCTCTAAATGTCATGGCCAGGGCAAATTCATCTCAAAGCCATGTTCTGAGTGCAAAGGATCAGGCAAGGTAAAAGGCACAAAACACCTGCCTCTGGATCTGCCTGCGGGAATTGACAATGGAGATTATGTGATATCTGGTGAAGGTGAATCGATACCACATGGACAAAATGGAGATCTCATAGTAAGAGTACGGGTACAACCACATCCACATTTCAAAAGAGATGGTGCTGACATCTTTTATGATGCAAAAATCTCTATTGTCGACGCCTGTCTTGGAAAATCAATTGAGGTCCCAACATTAGAAAAGCCGGAAAAACTCAAAGTCGAAGAAGGAACCCAGCCAAATTCCATTGTAAAGTTAAAGGGTAAAGGACTACCACATATGAATTCCAGGGGTAGAGGAGATCAATATGTTAGACTGGTAATTGATATTCCAAACAAACTAAACAAACAACAAAAAGAACTATTGGAAAAGCTTGGCCAAACTTTTGAATGATTATTTAGCAACCTTTCTTATCGATATCTGATGGCCGCTTCTGTAATGAGTAGTGTGAGTAGATTTTATCAATTCTGCAATTTTAGCCTCTGAAAAATACCTGACATTGTACCGTCCAAGTGTTTTTTTGCAATTATTACAGTAAATCTCTCTGAATTCCATGTCTTGCTTGTGATATAGCTAACTTGTGATAATAAATGACTTTTATTTTGGAAGCAAAGACCCTTGTTTGCGGGAGTCGCCAAGCCCGGTCAACGGCGTAAGGTTCAGATCCTTATCTCCTAGGAGTTCGTGGGTTCAAATCCCACCTCCCGCATAATCATAAAACTAATTTCAAATTATGAACAACTTTAAACCATAGGTAGTTCTAGTATTTCCCAATGGGCAAAATCATTAAGGTTGGCGGCAGGGGTACATCACGAAGAGAAGCAGATGCCGACGATGAAAAGTGGGCTGGCGAAAAATTCAAGGAATACCAGAAAAAAATGAAAGAAAAAGCAGCAGATGAATATGTTGTATCTGGCCGTGGCACAGGAAAAAGAAAACTTGGCGATACTCCAGAAACAGAAAGGCCATCTTCAAAAGGTCGTTATGTTTCGATGGGTAGAGGAACAGGAAGAAGAAAATTAGAATAAACTAGTTTTCTAGTATTATTTTTCTAATATTTTAGTAATTTTGGCTTCTAGGGATTTACTTATTTTTTCACCAGATATCTTGCCTCGAAGAGATTTCATGGCCATGCCCATTAGCATTCCTACAGAATGAGTTCCTTGTTTTTGTACTATCCCAATGTTGTTTTGTATTATCTCGTCTAGGAATTTTTCTAGTTCTGCATCTCCAAACGATGATTGGCTTTGAGCAAAGTCATCTGGAGTCTTGATTTTTTGCGACATTATGTTTTCGAATATTATCTCGACTGATTCTTTTGCTATTTTGTCGTTTGCCAGAAGATCAAATGTTCTTGTAATGTATTCAGGCTTTAACAGCGTCTGATCCAAGCCTTGTCTCTGTAGATTTGTTATGGTAGAACATAACACTGATGCAACAAAGTTTGGATTTTGGTATTTTGTACATATTAATTCGAATAATTCCATATATTCTGAATCAAAAACCTGTTCTGCTAACTGCAAGTTGAGGCCGTATTTTTTTTGTAGATCTGTAATAGTTTCATCCCATGACTTTGGAATATTTTTTTGTGCAAACTCTAATTCTTGTTTATCTACCAATATTGGCGGAATGTCAGTCTCTGGATACATTCGTGACGAGCCAGGCCTTGGTCTCAAAAATACTGTATCGCCTGCATTTGTTGCAGCTCGTGTTTCTGCAGGAACACCGTTCTTTGCAGCTTTGATTCTGTTGATTACGGCATCTATTGCAAACTCTATCTTGTCTTTTGGTCCTGCAATTATGAAAAAGCCATCGTTTTTTTCCAGCTTTAGTAATACTCGTAATTTATCCACATTGTCTTGCTCGATCCCATAGTTTGGCAGCTCATCGGAATGGAATATTCCGCCAATTCCAAAGAATCTTACTTGTTGTCCTAGTTCTTTTCCTAGTCGTATTGCCTCGTATGGCTCATATCCAAACATACCTGCAAAGTTTTTGATTCCTAGCGCCTTGATGATGAAGCCATCTTTGATGGATTTTTGCACAACTTTGGACTTGCAGTCGGAGAAAAATGATGTAACGTCGACGCTTTGATCTTTTGATATTGAATCCAAATCTATTTTTTCCAGTTTTTGAGCAATCAGTTGTAGTCCATGCTGGCGTTTTGCTTCGTACAGAATAATTTTTTCAAGCTGATCAAGCTGCTGAACTCCTTTGACTTCTACAATTCCTCCACCTGTGACTGAGATGTTTACGTCTTGTCTGATGGAACCAATGCCTCTGGTTACTCGTCGTGTAACTCGCAGCAGTCTTCCCAAAGTTAGGGCAATTTTTTTCACAAAGGCAGGTGAGCCATCAACCGGATCTAGCGCGATTTCTACAAGAGGTATTCCTAATCTATCCAGCGCATATTCTCTGGTGTTTTCCGAATCTTTGAGGAGTTTTGCGGCGTCCTCCTCAAGACAGATTGACTGAACTCCAACCTTTTGTCCATCCACATCTATGTAGCCACCTTGTGACATCAACATGGTTCTCTGAAATCCAGACGTGTTAGAACCATCAATCACAATTTTTCTCATGACATAACTTTCATCAAAAATATTCGAGTTTAGTGCAGATGCAATGATTAGAGCAGTGTTTTTTGCGTCTTGGTCTAGCTTGTGTGGCGGCTCATCATCGTATTCTACAAGACAACTGCTTTGCGGATTTGCAAAATACTGGATTTGTTTTGATTTTGATGATTCGAAAAGTGCTGCAGGATCATACTTGCCAAGCTCACTTTTCGCCAGTCTTAGCTTTCTTGAAAATAGTATTGGATATTCTTCTAATTCTAGCGGCTTGCATCTACAAAACAGCTTTTTGTTTGTTGCAAGCTGTTGATGTATCTCCAAGCCTACTTTGAGGCCAATCTTGTCAATTTGGGGCTCTGCCACACAAAATCTATTTGTGATTGCCTTAAATCTTATTCTGTAAATTCAGATGCGACATTTACAAGCATCGTGTTTGAAATGTTTTTGGCATCTGTACCAAGTGCCCACATTGCTTTGACCAAAGCAATTTCTGAAATCATGTTAGATAATGGCACTATTCCAAAATTCATCAAGTCCCGTCCACTTTCATAGACTGCCATGTTTACTTGGCCATCTAAACACTGCGAAGTCATTCCCAAAAAGACATTTTCTTGTTTTGCTCTCTTTACCAAATCATACATTGATTTGCCTATGTGACCAAGTCCTGTTCCTTCAAAGATTATCGCCTTGTATTTTTGATCCAAAATGTACTCAAACATCTTTGGATCATATCCTGGATGATATTTGATCAAAGCTACTTTGGAATCCAGACTTATTTTTGGAGTATAGTCTTTTTGTTTGTAGTATGGGCCAGGAAAATTCTGAATCAATGTATCTTGTGATATGATAAATGCTGGCTTTGCACCGACCGTCTCAAATGCATTTCTCTTACTGGTGTGGTTCTTTCTCACTCGTGTTCCAAGATGGCATGCTGTATCATCATCGTTTTCAGAGTTGTGCATTGCAACAAAAACTCCGTTCATGTTAGATCTGACAATGAACTTTGCAGCTCCGATCAAGTTCAGTGCGGCATCCGAGGAAGGCCTGTCTGATGAACGTTGGGATCCAACTAGAACAATTGGCTTTGGAAAACCAGATAACGCAAATGACAAAAATGCTGCAGTGTATTGCATGGTATCTGTTCCATGCGCAACAAGAATTCCTTTGTAGTCAGATTTCGCAAGTGAATCTAGTTTTTGGGCAATCTTTAGCCAGTGTTCTGGCGTGATGTTTTCTGAATATTCAGAAA
>RHCX01000091.1 GCA_010028495.1 Nitrososphaeria archaeon
TGTCATCAAAACAGTGATTGTTTTTAGTTGCAACATTGGTATCGTAAAAATACGCCGATTAAAAGCTTTCGTTCAAAACGGGATACTTTGTGGATCAATTTTTTGTTTATAGATCATTTGTTTTGTATTTTGTCCAAAATGTGATCAAATATCGATCTTTTGATCTGATCTCTGATCACGATCGTATTTTGGCCCGGATTTGTAATTTTGGGATCAGAATTCGCTCAAAAATAACTGATCCATGACTTGCGAGATTTTGATTTTAGATCTTAACAGAGCGGAATTTGTGATCCAATCATTGAACCTGCCAGTTTTGGCCATAACCTTGGCGATAATCCTACTGTTCGGAAACACCATGGCATTTGCTGCAAAACCATGGGATCTGGTAATTACTGCCAAGTTTGAGCAGGCTGAAATCGAGCCTGGCCAAAGCCCAATCATAGTAGGTACTATTGCAGACCAAAAAGGCGAACCAATCTATGGAGCCACAGTAGAAATCAGATTTGCTGACAAATCCGTCAGCACCAAAACAGATGAGGATGGTAATTTCAGATATGAGTTTGGCGCTCAAGAATCACAGGGGACATTTTCTGCAAACATTTTTGCCAAGATATACGATCTCAAGGGATTTGGTAAGGCGGCAGTAAAAGTCGGCACAGATGTCAGCACGTTTAATGATCTGTATTATTCCGCTGATTTTGACAAAAATTACAAAAATGACACGTTCAAGTCGCTAAAGCAAAAGCAGTACCAGAAATTCATAGAAGATCAAAACAAGAGAAAGGCAAAGCAGACAGAAATTCTGGCAAAAAAGCTCGCACATCAAGGAGTCCAAGAAGTAGCAAAGCAAAAGCTAGATTCGGCAATAAATGAGACCAAACCCGGAAGCGGTGTGTATTCTACTGATGCCCAGGAAAGATACCTCTCAAAGGTCGACCCAAAATACAAAGACGTAGTCAAATTCCAGATGGATAGAACTAGGCAAATCTATGAGGAGGCAAAATACGAAATGCAGAAAATCCTAGATAACGGCGGATCTTTGGAGGATGCAAAAAAGGCATACTTTGACAAGCTTGCAACCACTAGCGACGAAATCCAAGATGTCGGCAAGCAAAACAATACCGAAAACCACTCCAAGATAAAGCCCCCAGAAAAATCCAAGATAAACAACAAAAAGGTCCACGGTCTGAAATACAACAAATTCTTCAAATAAAATCCCGGTTCCAAAATGGAACTGGAAAATCCGATCTAGTTCCGCCGTAGATATAATCAGACCTAAAGCACGGCTGGCATGATGTCAACACGCATCAGTCTAGGCAAGGGAATAGGCAAACACCTCTCCTCAATACTGGTAGATGAGGAGGGCGTATCGCTTGAGAACATTTGGCAGACCATTACGGACTTTGGAATAGACAGGGACGACCTCAAAAGGCTCAGCCCCACATACAAGGAGCTCTTTGAGATCTATTCTGCAATCAGGGCATATAGAGTCAGTGTCAAGTATCTCAAAAATCTCAAGACTAGGCTATAGGTGAAAAAATGGACAAAACAGACCTAAAAGAAAAGGCCATAATTCTTGGCTTTACTAGTGCCATCTTTTTGCCAATACGGCTGGCGCTAGGCCAAGTCTTGGCAGAAAACTGGTTTGGAATGCTAGGAATAGTATCACTGATTTCCATAATTCTAGTAATACTGGTCAAAAAGGAAAAGCTTGGCAATGTTGGCAAGATCTTTACCAGACAGATGACCAAGGCAATTTGGGGCAAGTCCGCCAAAATCATAATTGCAACGCTCGTCATATTTTCAGTGTACTTTGGCAGTACTATACTTTTGATAGAAAAAGGAAACACCGAATATTATTCCGACAAGCAGGTCATTTCATCAAATATCGCAGAAAAAAAATTCGACCAAAAAACCATGTCGTTGCTCCATGGTCCAAAAATCCACGACCTTGGAATAGTTGGTGTTACGCAAATCCAGTACTTGGAATACGCCTTTGCAATATCATATGCAATGCTAAATGACGCAACAAACGGCTGGCTCATCAATTTGCACTTGATCCTGTTTGTAGAACAAATAGAGATACTGGGATTGCTTTGGTTTTACAGAAAAATGTTCAAAAAACCAGAATATACTACTGTTTGAGAAATATTCGTACAGCTTCCAAATGCGAGCAGTTTGCCTTGATTCCCTTTCCGTGGTGAAACTTGTAGAAATTCTTGAAGCCTAGACAGTCGCAGGAATCGGATGTCACTATGTAGGATTTTGTATGGTCTGATGAGGACTTTACCTGGAACAAATCGTCGTCTATTTTGACCACGTTTCCCTCATCTACAAGTTTTTTTGCCTTGCGAATTGTGCTTGCGCTCATTTACTGGAGATATCATACCCAGACTAGAATAGATTTCGATCACACTAAGGTTTTAAGCTGAAATTTGACATACGGTGTAATGGGCCTAAAACGATACTTTGCCAAAAGAGCACTGGTTTTGTTTGGGGTATTAATGGCGACTTTGCTTCTTACGGTTCTTTTGGTCGGCTCCAATATGGACTCTATACTAAAAAAGGGAATTGCAATACAGGTCAGAACCGAGGTTGTGGAAAACAAAAACCTGGTTGCCGGCTTTGCAAATACTGATGAGCTCAACCAGTATGTAGAGTCCCAGATAGAAAAACGTACCAAAATACTAGGTCTAGACCAGCCTTGGTATTCTCCAAACAGGATAGGCCTTGCAATGTATAAAATTCTGACACTGGACTTTGGACATTCTGCGTTTTTGAGCAGCGATACTGGTTCTACTGCAGTTGGTGATATCATCTTGGAAAAGCTGCCAAGAACCATACTTCTCTTTACTACAGCCACTGTGATAATCTCCATAATCGGGATATTTGTCGGGGCAGTATCCGGTAGCAAGGTAGGCTCTAAAACAGACAAGATTACCTCGTCATTTGCTATTATCAGTAGCAGTTTTCCGGTATGGTGGATTGGTCTTTTGATGATCTTTGCATTTGCCTTTTGGTATGCCATTTTTCCTGCCAGGGCAACGCCGTTGATTCCGCCAACCGATCCAGGCTACATTGGCTCTTTGCTATACCATATGACTTTGCCGATTATCACAATAGTAATGATTGGTTTTGGAACTTGGGCATATCTGGTGCGCAATTTCATGGCAGGGATTATGCAGGAGGATTTTGTCTTTGTCAAAAAGACAATCGGCATAAAGCAACGCAAGATAATCTTTGGTAGCGCCCTCAAAAATGCCGCGCCCCCTATTGTCACAATACTTGCCCTGAGCCTTTCTGGCTCTTTGGGCGGGGCAATAATCACAGAGGCAGTCTTTGACTGGCCTGGAATGGGGCGATTATACTTTGATGCAATAACAATAATGGACTTGCCAGTGATAATTGGTGCAACCTATGTTCTGACAGTATTCTTTTTGGTAAGCATCTTTGTCTCGGATTTATTGTATGGGTATTTGGACCCAAGGATAAGGACTGGGTAATGGACTATACTGAGATAAAATCCAGATTTAGGAAAAACAAGATAGGCCTAGTCGGCCTTGGAATATTGGCCAGTCTAGTAATTGCATCTGCCATTACAGCAGGTACCATTGACGCTGTAACGGCTGATAGAACCATAACAAATCCTATATCGATAGGAGGTTCATTTACATTTACAGGATCTCAAAACCTAACAATATCTGCTACTAACTTAAGCGGAACCAATGCCTCAGATTTCAGTGGGACCTTCACGGGAACCGTTGCCCCAACTAGCAGTCAATCATTTACATTAAACTTTGCGCCAACAGGAACAGGATCTCGTACTGCAACATTAAGTAT
>RHCX01000092.1 GCA_010028495.1 Nitrososphaeria archaeon
TGCATCATGTCAACCAAAAAGGCGTTTTTTGTCTATATAATTTGAATTCAGGTCTGAATAGTAGATCGCAAAAATACTCCATAATGCAAAAGTCTCTTGCCTTCTTTACAAAGATGGTCGATGAGCTGGTTCAGTTCTCAGATACTGACCCAGAACTTGCCGAAGGAATCAAGTGGCTTGATGCGCAGGCCCAACAAAAAGGAATCACATTTTATGAAATGGTCTTCCAAGTGTTGTACAAGCACGACATTACAAATCGCGCACAGCAATGGCTCAACACTAGAAACTAGATCTCTGATGCTTTTTTGAATTCTACTTTATGCTCACCTGGAATGATTTTGATTTTCGGCTCTATTTTCGGTTTTTTACTTTTTGATTTTGTTGGCGCTTTTCTTTTCTTTGGTTTTCCATAATCAGAATATCTAATCCAGACCATTGATTTTTTTATGACGTACTGGTAATTATTTTCTAAGATCGATTGGCTCGTACGTGCAACCTTGCGGTCCGCAATACTTTCCGACATATACTGCCTTTGGTCTATACAATGCGGTTTTTGGCGCAGCCTGTGCGAATTTTTCCTCTATAACATGTGCAGTCCAACCTGCCACTCGAGATATTGCAAATATCGGGGTGTTAAGATCTGGTGGAATCTTTAGCATGTAGTATAGTGATGCAGAGTACAGGTCCACATTTGGATAAATATCGACTCCCTTTTGCTTTTTCATTTCTCGTATGGTGGTCTCCTCAACTGCCTGAGTGATGTCAAACCATGGCGCGCCTGTCTTTTTTGCCATTTTACGTGATAATTCTTTTAGGACTTGGGCCCGAGGATCATAGGTGTGGTATACTGCATGGCCCATACCCATTATCTTTTGACCGTTGGTGATTCGCTCTTTGACCCAAGATTCTGCATTGTCTACAGTTTTGATCTCTAGTAACATCTTCATGACCTCATAGTTTGCACCTCCATGCAACGGACCTGATAGAGCACCAATTGCCGCACTAACTGCAGAATACATGTGAGCACCAGTAGATGCCACCTCTCTAGCTGCAAATGTGGATGCATTGAATGTGTGGTCTGCATGCAACATCAAGCAAATATCAAAAATCCTCTCTGTTTCAGCATCCGGCTTTTCGCCAACTAGCATGTTCAAAAAATTTCCTGCATGAGACAGTCTTGGATCTGGGTCGACTATCTCCTTTCCTGTTCGGACTCGCTCCCAGCTGGCAACTATGGTGGCAGTCTTTGAAATTAATGAAATTGCGCTTTGATAGTTTATCTCTCTGTCATTTGCGCCCTTGTCGTCATAGTATCCTGATAGTGCTACTACAAAGGCCTGCATCATTACCATTGGGTCTGCGTTTTTCTTCCAGTTTCTCATGTTTGATTGCATTTGTCTTGGCATGTCGCGCGCGTCGATCAGCCTCTGCTTGAACTCGTCAAGCTCCTGTTTGGTTGGAAGCTTGTCATTGAGTAAAAGATATGCAGTCTCTTCATACGTAGAGTTTTTTGTCAAATCCAAAATGTCGTATCCGCGATAGATAAGCTTACCATGCTCACCATCTATGTCCGAAATCTTTGTGTCTGCTACTTCGATGTCTCGCAGGCCGATGTTTTTTGTCTCCAATTCGGCCTTTCTGCCAAAAATTTACCTATTAAGTTTATCCAGTATACAACCTGGTGTTTGATTGTAATAATTATGATCAGTCTTAAATAATATTTTGACGTAATTATATTCCGACGAGAAACTGTCATCTCTGCGTCGTAGATTTGACAGAAAATGGAAAACACTCATGTTATTGGAAAAACTATTTCGTTGTGGTTTTCCGCCCCGTTTTCTCGTTGTAGTTGTTTAGTAATTGGTCTAATCTGGCAAAGCTGCGGCCTATAGGATCGTTTTTCATTGGATACTATGAGTCAAATAGAACGTGATTTTCAGCGCCAAGTTGACGAGCTGGTATTGACTGCCACGCCTGAAGTATTGGCAAAACTTGCAGAAATTGATGCAAAATGCCAAATGTCTGGTCGGACGTTTTATGACGTCTATTCTGATTTATCTGATGAGGACAAGCGCCAGATAATAATTCTCAAAAAAGACTAATTTTGGTTTAAATTAGGACCAAAAATTTTGCATTTCGTGGCGGCAAAAAAGATAGTCAAAAAGACCAAGGTTTTGTGCATCTCTCACATGGAGGATGCAGACGGGATCAGTTCTGCCGCATTAATCCGTGAAGCCTTTGGAGGAGATACCATACTAGTTGATTATCCGGGTTTAATGACTGCAATAGAAGGACTCGTCACTGATGAGAAGCTAAAGTCATTATACATTTGCGATCTTGGTCTTGCAAAAAACAACCAGGACAGATTCGTTGAAATTCTAACTATGTTGAAAAAACGCAAGGTTGCAGTTACCTATATTGATCATCACGATATTGACCCAGAGATTGTCAAAAAATTAGAAAAGGCCAAAGTAAAACTATACCATGACATTAACGAATGCACCACTGTTCAGGTATACGACGCATACAAGAAAAAACTATCCGACCATTCGACATTTGTTGCCACATGTGCAGCTATAACTGATTACATGGAGGACAGGCCAAAGGGCGCAAAACTGCTCCAAATCTATGACCGACAATTTGCACTGATATCTGCAACTGTGCTGACTTACAATATTGTAGGACACCAAAAAGACCCAGACTATCTGCTATACTTGGTGGAAATGCTGGCCGAATCAAAATATCCGCACGAAATTCCAAACACATTTGAGTTTGCACAAATCCAGGTTGGAAAACTGGCAGAAATGATTGCCAAGGTCAAAAAGTCTCTAAAGACAATGAAGAATTTGGGATATATGGAAATCATGGATGCCGGAGCATCTGGTGCCGTGAACTTTGTTTTGGGCTTGTCCGGCAAGGACGTCGGCGTTGCATACAAAGAGCGTGTCGACCATGGCATCTATGCGGTTTCAGTCCGCGGCTCCAAGAACTGCAAGATTCATCTTGGAAGGTTGGTAAACGGACTGTCTGCGGAATTTGGCGGCTCTGGCGGCGGGCACGATAGGGCGTGTGGCGCAGTTATACCAAAAGACAAGATTCTACCTTTTATCAAAGAATTCAATTCTAGACTGAATCAGAAATAGTTTCAGGCAAACTCGACTATCATGTCGATTTCCACAGTAGAACCTAATGGCAGACTAGATACGCCAACTGCTATTCTGGAGTGTTTTCCTTTTTCTCCAAATATCTCAAAGAACAAGTCGGATGCGGCATTGATTATTTTTGGCTGCTCCGTAAACTCTGGAGCGGAATTTACAAATCCTGACACTCGGACTATTTTTGTAATTCTATCCAGGTTGCCTAGATTTGCTTTGAGTTGCGCAAGCAAGTTTGTGGCACAGATTTTAGCGGCTGCCTGAGCTTCTTCAATTGACTTTTCAGATGGAACCTTGCCAGTATACAAGACCTTGCCGTCCTGCATTGGGATCTGTCCTGAAACAAACGCCAAATTTCCGGATGTCACAACTGGAATGTAAGAGCCTGCTGATTTTGGTGGAGTCGGCAATACAATTCCTAATTGTTTCAGCTTGTCCTCTATCATGACATGATTCAAAATTAGACTAGATTTATTGTTTTAAAAACTAGAAAAGTGTTAAAATGTGTTAGTTGACACCTGATTGTTTGCAGAAAATCTGATTTCTAGTTCAGACAGTGTTAAGATCTATTACCTTTGAACTGTCCGTCAATGCTTACCTCTCCGCCAAGCGAACCTGAAACCTTGCCGCTAATCAGATCACTGGTTACTGAACCTTTGATGTTCAATCC
>RHCX01000093.1 GCA_010028495.1 Nitrososphaeria archaeon
CCTGTTGTTTTTGCTTTAGGCCAGTCTCACCTGCTTTGCCAATCAAAAATCCAGCAGATACACCAAGCTGCACTAGTTTTTCATGAATTACCTCTACAGAATCACGATAGCTGGTAAACACAATTGCCCGCCCAGACAATCCCTTGATTATCTCGGCTAGCTTTGTTATTTTACTGTGCTCTATTCCCTTTTTCTGAGCATCACGTGCAAATGCCAGTGCACGAATAAAATTGGAATCACTCTCGAATAATTCCTTTATGCCAACTCCTTTTTTCTCCCTAGTTCTATCACAGAATCTCAAAAATGATGTCACACCGTGCGCCTCCAAAATGTTTAGTGCATAATGCAAACGAATTGCAGTGAACAATGGTTTTGCAGCTCGTCTATTTTGTCTAATAACAAAATCGCGAGATCGTAACAATTGTGACAGTGAAACATTTGAAGACAGACGCAGTCCACATTTTGTCAGCTCGTTGTGTCTTACTTCGAGTGCTTTTCTCAAATAAAACTGGATTTCCTTCATTTCTTGTGGAAGATCAACTTTGACCCAGTTTGTGTTTGTTTTTTGAATATACGGAGATACATCAGGGCTTTCCTCGGTTTTTTGTGCAACGCTTGCTATTCGTAATGTAGTAATGATTTCAGTAGCTTTGTCTTTTTCTGCTGGCAATGTTGCAGTCATGCCCATGATACGCACATTTTTGCCCACAAATCTTCCAGCTATTCCAGAATACGCGTAATCACCTATAGTGCGATGTGCCTCATCAAATATCACCAATGAAAATTGGTCAACAGATACTATGCCTCTGTCTAAATCATTTTTTGTAATTTCAGGAGTTGCACAGATAACAGAGTTTGCCCAAGATTTTTTTCTTCTGGATATAGTATCCTCGCCGGTCAATAGTCCGATGTCTTCTAAATTCAAATTGTTTTTCAGAAATTCATAATGCTGGTTTGTCAGTACTCTAGTCGGTGCCAAAAACAAAACGCCACCGGTTCCTCGTGACAAATAATCGGCAATCACCAACAATGCAACTGTAGTCTTGCCAAGACCCGTAGGCAACACAACAAGGCAATTTTCCTGCTTTGCCTGATTTGCCAAAGAAACCTGGTACTCTCTGGCTTCTACCAGATCAGGCCTGATGAATTTGTGCTGGATGAACTCTGTCAATTATTCAAAATAGTTCGATCTTTGAATTTGATAGTTTCGAGTTGCTAAATGCAATCCACAGGTTAATTCTAAATAAAATGGATCTACCTAAATATCGAGCTCGGCTGGTAATTTTATGTGCGCAGGCTTTGAGCGCCCTAGCTGGGACGAATATTTCATGTTACAAGCAGAGCTTGCCAAGCTTCGCTCAAACTGCATTACAAGGCAGGTAGGTGCAGTCATAGTTCGAAACAACCGCCAGATTGCAACCGGATATAATGGCACACCGCCCGGTGTGAAAAACTGCTTTGAGGGCGGATGCAAAAGATGCCAGCTGAGAATGGAAGGTAAAATAGAATCGGGTGCAGCTTTGGATAGATGTCTGTGCAGCCACGCAGAGGCAAATGCAATAATGCATTGCGCAATAATGGGAATCGAAGCTGGCACCAAAGACGCCACACTATACACTACGTTTGTTCCGTGCCTGGAATGCTCTAAAATGGCAATCACAATAGGCGTCAAAAGAATTGTGTGTCTTGACACATACCCGGAAACAGACTATGACCTGATGAACGAAGCTGGAATCGAGATAATCAAGCTCGACAAGAAAAACATCCAACGCTGGGCAGGCACATTACTTGATGAGCCAAAAAAGTGATTCCATGTCGCAGCAAATTATAACAACGCTTGGTCCTTCATTATTGGTATCTGCAACTTATGATAACCAAAAACAGGCTGCAGTGCTAAAATTCTATGATCCAAAATCAGAAAAAGTAATTTTGTGGGCAGACGAAATAGGCCACAAGCCATATTGCTATTCCAGATTGGGCAAAGACGAGTTAGCATTTTTAGGAAACAGAAAAGATATCATTGAAATAAAATCGGTAAAAAGAAAAGACTTTCTCAGAGATACGGAATCAGAATTTTCAAAAATTATAGTAACGGATCCTTTAGCAATTGGAGGAACTCAAACAGACAAGAGCATCAGAAATATCATAGAAACGTGGGAGTCCGACATTAAATATTACGAGAACTATCTATACGACAGGGGCCTCATTGTAGGAAGATTCTATGAAATTGTCGACGGTAAGATAAAGCCGCATGATTTTGAAGTGTCAGAAGACGTTACACTGGCAATGAAAAGTTTACTTTTAGATGTAAATACCACAAAAGGAATTGTAAATGTCAAAGAATTTCAAGATTATATTTCCCAATGGGCGGAGCTGCTAAACCAGCCAATACCGAAAATAAAACGGCTAAGCTTTGATATAGAAGTTGAATCAGAAATCGGAAGAATCCCCGACCCAAAGATAGCAGAAAAAAAGGTAACTGCGATAGGATTTGAGGGTTCGGACGGAAACAAGCAGGTTTTTGTTCTAAGAAAAGAAGGCTCAATTGAAGGTAAAAATGAGCTCCCAGAGGGAGTCAAAATATCATTTTACGCACAGACAGACGAGAAAAAAATGATTGAAGATGCGTTCAAGCTAATCTCAGAATACCCATTTGTGATAACATTCAACGGTGACGATTTTGACATGCCGTATTTGTACAACAGGGCAGAACGACTCGGAATCAAAAATACTGATAATCCACTATACATGATGAGGGATTCTGCCACGCTAAAGCACGGCGTGCACATTGATCTATACAGAACAATGTCAAATAGGTCTTTTCAGATTTATGCATTCTCTCACAAGTATACTGATTTTTCCCTGAATAGTGTATCCAAGGCTTTACTAAATGAAGCCAAGATAGATTATGGAATTGATCTGAATGACCTTACAAATTATCAGCTCGCCACTTATTGTTATAATGATTCACGACTCACGTACAAGCTGACCAGCTTCAATAATGATCTGCTGATGAATTTGCTTGTCGTAATAGCAAGAATCGCAAGAATGCCAATTGACGACATTGCAAGAATGGGTGTGTCGCAGTGGATTCGAAGCTTGCTGTATTATGAGCACAGACAACGAAACGCAATCATTCCACGAAGGGAGGAGCTTGACGCAAAATCGCAAGGAGTGATGAATGACGCGGTGATCAAAGATAAAAAATATCGAGGCGGTCTTGTTGTTGAGCCAACAGAAGGAATTCACTTTAATGTAACAGTGATGGACTTTGCCAGTCTATATCCAAGCATAATCAAAGTTAGAAATTTATCATATGAAACTGTGCGTTGCACTCACGAGGAATGCAAATCAAACAAAATCCCAGATACAAATCACTGGGTCTGCACAAAGTATAACGGTTTGACATCAATGCTGATTGGTTCTTTGCGTGATTTACGTGTAAACTATTACAAATCTTTGGCAAAAAAGGCAAAAACCCAGGAACAAAAAGAACAATACACGGTAGTAAGCCAAGCGCTCAAAGTAATTCTCAATGCCAGTTATGGTGTAATGGGTGCAGAGATATTTCCGCTCTATTTTCTTCCAGCAGCCGAGGCAACAACTGCCGTTGGTCGTTACATCATTACGGAAACGATCAAAAAATGTCAAACCAATGGAGTCGAGGTTTTGTATGGAGATACTGATTCATTATTTGTCAAAAATCCGACCGCAGAGCAAATCCACAATGTAATTGAGGATACAAAAAAAGAACAGGGAGTAGATCTGGAAATCGATAAGGAATACCGTTACGT
>RHCX01000094.1 GCA_010028495.1 Nitrososphaeria archaeon
CTAGTTTGGCTTGGATTATTGAGATTGTGTCAGTGATAGATAATGTATCGCTAACTGATTTTACTGCCGCGCGAGCTGCTCGTATAGTATCGGTTATCGACAGTGTGTCTGAAAGTGAAACTAGTTTTGATTTGGTTACGCTTATGGTATCGTTGATTGCAAGTGTATCAGAAACAGATCTAACTACAGAATGAGATGTGGTTATTGTGTCAATTAGAGACATGGTGTCTGAGACAGACTTGGTTGCAGAGTGAGCTGTTGTAATGGTGTCAGATATTGACAATGAGTCAGAGGCAGATTTGGTTGCAGAGTGAGATGCAGATATCGCGTCAGTTAATGCCAGAGTATCAGATGCAGATGTGGATTTTGATTTGCTTGCAGTCACAGAATCTGTTATTGCCAGAGCATCTGTAAATGATGCAGATGTAGATCTGAGAGCAGACATGGTGTCATTGATATTAAGAGTGTCAGACAGAGTGACCAATTTTGTTGATGATGCGGATACACTATCAGACATAGCTAAAGTGTCATCAGGTGTTCTAGTGGTGCTAAGCGTCAGATCAAATGTGATCTTCGACACCGCCCCATCAGTTGCTGTTGATAAACTAGACTGTATACTACTCGCATTGACGCCGGGGAACGTACTTCCTGTTGAAGAAGTCTGTCCTGCAACATAAAGGTTAGATGAAGAGTCTATCTTCATGGTTCTTGGAATATCATCTTGAGCACCACCAAGGTATGTTGATTGGTATAATATTGAAAGGGATGTGTTTAGTCTCGATATTACAAAATCTCTTCCTCCACCATTAGATGTTTGATATGCATTTGAAGTGCCTGGAAAATTACTAGATTGGGTTTCGCCCGCGACATAGACACCGTTAGAATCAACAGCTATGGCATACGGAATATCAATTCCGTTTCCTCCAAGATAGGTTGATCGAACTAGGGATCTGAGATCTGAACTCAGTTTAGATATGGAAAAGTCAGTAGTTGTGCTCCTAGATGATTGGATATTACTGTTAGAGGTACCTGGGAAATTACTAGATGCGGTATCGCCCGTGATGTAAATATTGTCAGAGGAATCCATTACCATTTGTACAGCAGTTGCGCCATCATCCGCGTTGCCTCCAAGATAAGTAGACTGTATGAGGCCATTAAGTGTGGAATTTAGCTTTGCTATTCCATAGTCCCTTCCAGTTCCTTTTGTTGAGTTATAACCGCCAGACACACCGGGAAAATTACTAGATTGAGTATCGCCTGCGACGTAGACATTTCCTGAAGAATCGAGAAACATTGTAAGAGCACGATCTGTGTTATCACCACCAAGATATGTAGCGCGTATAGTTCCTGTCAATGTAGAATTGAATTTTGCTATTCCATAATCACTTCCAGTCGATTTGCTGGTTTGATATCCCCTAGTAGCTGCATTTCCAAAAGTAGACGACGATGTATCTCCTGCAATGTAGATATGGTCAGTAGAATCGATTGCAATGGCAAACGCTCTATCTGCAGACGTACCACCAAGATACGTGGATTGAGTTAGAGAGCGTAGGTTGGAGGCTAGTTTCACTACTATCATGTCATTTGTACCAGCACTTCCAATGCTTGCTTGAGAGCCACCTGTTGCTCCGGGAAAACTGCTGGAGGTGGTCTCACCTGCAACATAGACGTTTCCCGAAGAATCTAATGCGATTGCTGATGCCCTATCAATTAGAGTTCCACCCACATATGTTGACTGCATCATGGTTCTCAATGTGCCAGATATTTTTGATACAATCATGTCAGTTCCAGAAAGCGAGCTATCTGCACTAGTACCGTTGATGCCAGGAAAATTGCTGGAGGTGGTCTCACCTGCAACATAGATATTTCCCGAAGAGTCCAACACCATTGCACGAAGAATATCATTACTGCCTGATCCACCAAGATAAGTAGACTGTATCAATGGGTCGATTATGAGGTCATAGTTTTTGTCATACTCTCCAATATCAAATCCATATGTCAATCCAGAGACATCGTATTGTATAGGGATAAACAATTGTTTGCCATCAATGTATTGATATGCGATAGGCCTATCAAACATAATGTCGCCATCTTTTGTTGACACCACCAATCGTAAATACAAATCTAATGATAACGAATCTGCCCCATCAAATCCAAGTTTAATTTGAGATACATCAGAATGTGGAGACACTGTGAATATCTTTTCGACGTTGTTTCCATGTGCAGACAGATTTAGCTTAATGCCATCCCACACGTTACCAAAAGTTACTTGCTTGAATGTAGGCACTATAGATTTCCATTTTGAAGTATCATTACCAATAAACAAACTAACGTTCGTGTCACTTTGTTGAAATCCATTTACATCAGTCGATCTGGAACCAATCAAATGTTCAGATAACACATTAGATGATGACGAATAGAAAATAGAATCAGCAGTAATAAAGACCCGACCGGCAAATGTGTCCACATAATATTTCACAGCAGGATCAATTTGTCCAAGGTTCTCTATGAAAGGCAGTTGTAAAGATGACATATCAACATCCATCGAAGTGGCGGATGAAACATCATTAGTTTGAATTATTCCATCTTGTTCCAATCTGCTATCGGTTTCTTCAGCAGAGGTTTTTGTATGGTCAGATTCAGTCATATTCGCATACACTGCAACTTGGCCAACAAAGCTCGACGTAATCAAGAGAACAGAAACAAACAAACCCATAACGAACAACTTTGTTTTACCAAATTCCTTAATTCGAGTATTTTTTTTAGTACAGGATTTCAATTAGAGCCCCCCAAAAAATACCAAATTTGGAAATGCCTTTTCTTTGACACCTATACATCAAGATTATTTGGATATATTGCATACGGTACTACCATACCGATCAAAGTGACTAATGCATTACAAAAACAGATTCAGAATGTAAAAAACGATTGTTACCGTATGAATTTTTTTAATCTAAGAATAATACCCGTGGGAACAATAAAGTAAATTCCAACATTTAGCAATATTATGCCAATACCATAACCAAGCAATTTTGATTCAGAATCAATATCAGTAAATTGTAGAATTGATAGAGTCCAGAGCATTGGGGTTAACGTATATCTTATTGTTTCTTTGAACAGTGGACTTTGTCTCTCCCAATCCGAGATAGTCGGACTGAATACATAGTAAAACTCGTTGAATCCTGTCATGAATGCAGTGCCTGAACCGGTGCTGAACAGTACATTGTCTCTTGTCTCTCTGAGTAGTTGTACTTGAGGGGCAAGTTCAGTTCCAAATGCTGCAGTTGCAATAAGACACCCGCCCGATTTAGATTCTGGAAGCACTAGAGAGTCAAGCACCTGATTGTATTTTGAGAGAGAATTATCAAAATTATCTGCAGTGTTTGCATACGTAATAGTATAAAATGTCCCATCCACTTTGAAAACGGTTTCACGATATTTCATATTAAGAATCTGTGAACCAGTATTATATTGTCCAAGAGAGTTTCTGATCAATATTTCTTTTCCATTTAATGTTGTTTTTTCTTCATCAAGAATCGATAAATTGCCAGAATCTATTGACTCACGATATAGTTTTTTTGTTTCTGTTGAAAACTCTTCAAGTGAGGCAGATGTTGAGTTTCTAATAAACAACAGAATGTTTGGTGACACGCCATTTGTTTTTGGTCCAGTGAGCACAATATCCGCCCTCGTTGGATCATGTTTTGCTGTTTTTTGTATAGTCCAAGTCGACGTGGTATTAAACGAGATTCCGAAATCATCATCAGAATACGATTGAAT
>RHCX01000095.1 GCA_010028495.1 Nitrososphaeria archaeon
ATTATTTTATAGAGCAATGGGAGGAAGAAAGAGATGACGACAGTAATAGACATGCAGGATAATGCACCTGAAGAGCAACCAACTGATGAAAGAAAATACAAAATGATAGCTGAGAATGTCTCGGTGTATTACGGCGGAATACACACTGTCAAAAATATCACAATGAAGTTCAGAGAAAAAAGTGTAACATCTCTTATCGGCCCATCTGGCTGCGGAAAAACGACATTTTTGAGATGTTTGAATAGAATGCACGATATGACAAAAAACGCCAGAGTCGAGGGAAGGATTTTGTTAGACGGTGAAGACCTATATTCCAAAGATGTAGACCCGATTTATCACAGACGCAAAGTCGGCATGGTATTTCAAAAGCCAAATCCATTTCCAACAATGTCCATTTATGACAATGTGGCAGCTGGCTTGCGCCTAAATGGGGTAAGAGACAAAAAGATTCTAGATGAAATAGTCGAGGATTCACTCAGAATGGCGTACCTTTGGGATGAAGTCAAGACCAATCTCAAAAAGCCGGCAATGGAGTTATCCGGAGGCCAGCAACAACGAGTTTGCATTGCAAGAGCACTGGCAATCCAGCCAGAAGTATTGCTAATGGACGAACCGGCATCTGCGCTCGACCCAATCGCAACTCAAAAAATAGAAGAAACGATAACTGAATTAGCGAAAGAGTTTACAATAATAATAGTAACACACAACATGCAGCAAGCAGTCAGAGTCTCAGATTATACTGCGTTTATGTACCTAGGCGATTTAATCGAATTTAACGAGACAAAAAAGATCTTTACTCAGCCAAAAAACGAGCTAACGGCAAAATACGTTCAGGGTCAGTTTGGTTAAATGACTCGATTAATTGATCCTCCATTAAAAAATCTCTCATCACTCATGGCAGAGATGGGCGATCTTGCAATACAAAGTGTAATGCTTGCAATCGATTCGTATCTATACGACAAAGATACTGCTAGACAGGTCCATGATATATCAAGTGAAATTTCAAAAAAATATTTTCAGGTGGCTGATCTAACATTTGACATATTTTTAAGATATCAGCCAGTAGCTGACGATTTCAGGCTTATACGATCATCCATTGAGATTTCGTATGGGTTTACACGATTTGGAAGATATGCATATGACATCACTCAGGTGCGAGCAACGTTTGGAGACATTTCAGAATGCGATAAGAGCTGGTTAGTAGAAGTCTCCGAAAAGGTAAAGACGATGATAAAGGACGCAGTGATGTATTTTGCAGAGCTTGACATACGAAAAGCACTCACAATGCAGGAAAACGAGGACTATGTCGACAGACTATACAAAGAAAGACTTCCAATGCTTATTAATTCTGATAATACAAAGTGCGCATTAGCAGAAGCCTTGGTTCTTCGTTATTTAGAAAGGCTTGCAGACCATGCCATGTTTATGAGCGATGCGATTAATTATATCGTGACAGGTAAACACAAGCTAACAAAACAATTCATGGTCAAAAATGCGCTGGATCTAGATTTTACCCGGTTTTAAGATCTATAGAGTTACATTGTATACAGTAACTATGAGCTCGACACTTTAGTTTGCGCATAAAATTATCAACATTGATGAAGACCTTTGAGCCTGTTTTTTCTAACATGTCAGCTCCCGCGAATCACAAATATGCCATGATAAGGTCTTTTTCAAACACCAAGTATCAGACCCTAGACTACGTAATTGTAAGAAAACTATTTTGGATAAAATATTTAATTTTCACGATAACCATTAATCATGCCAGACGAAAGTTGCAGAAAATGTGGAGGCGGATTGATTGACTATGCAAGATGTACAGAATGTAGAAAGATCTTATTGCGAGCGTGCAAAAAATGTTTTCATATTGTACCACATGAAGATCACTCAGTTTGCTTTAAATTCAGCTTGGTCAGCACATCTGTCACAGAATAAAATGGGGACACTATAACAATATGGAAATATTTGTTCTCAGACATGGAGATGCCAATTCAGATTCTAAGAAGATAATTGACGATTCAAAGAGAGTACTGACAGATGCTGGAATAAAAGAAGTCGATGGAGTTTCTAGGTTTTTTGGTGAATTTGATATAAAACTTGATCATATTTTTTCCAGCCCATTAAAACGAGCAAAACAAACCTCTGAGATAATATTAAAGAACCAAAAAAAGGCCAAACTAACCGAACTCATGGAGCTAAAGCCAGAAGGAATACAAGATGAGGTCTGTAAAAAAATAACCAAGCAAAATGCATCCACAGTATTGATTGTAGGGCATAATCCTTTGCTGACAGACATCATAAACTATGTATGTTCACAAAAACAGATCGCATGTAATTTATCTCTTAAAACAGGAGGACTCGCAAAGATCAAAACTATTTCAGTCGATCCACTAAAAGGACAGTTAGAATGGCTACTCACTCCAAAAATGATAAGAAAAGTCAGCAAGTGAGTCATCTTTTGTTTAGTTTACATACATAAGAACACATCAAGATGAAAACAATTCAAGATAAAATGCAGAAAATCTCAGTAATAGATCTAGGATCAAATTCTGTCAAGCTAGTCAACTTCAACATCACGCCAGACAACACTTACCAAGCCTATCAACATGAAGCAATAACAGTAAGACTAGGAGAAGGTCTAGATGAAACCAACAACCTCAAAGACGAGCCGATAAAGCGCACCATCAATGCACTTAAGCTGTTTCGCGATATTATTGAAGTACAATCAATAAAACATGTTCTAGCTGTAGCTACAAGTGCCGTAAGGGAGGCATCGAATCGAGAAAACTTTCTAGACAAGGTATACTTTGAGACAGGATTCAAGTTCAGAATTCTTTCTGAAGAAGAAGAGGCTTTGTATTCCTATGCTGGTGCGATTCGTTCGCTTCGTTTGCCCACGGTTTTGTTTTTTGACATTGGCGGCGGAAGCCTTGAGATTGTATGTACGAACCAGTTTAAGATTAAAAAAATTGTTTCGCTCCCATTAGGAACGCTAAGACTGATGCAACGATTCGCAGATGATGGGGAATTATCAGACAAGGATATCGACAAGATGAAATCAAAAATATTTGATCTGATTCCATCAAGAAGGGAATTACAAATTTCTGACGATGCAGTCCTAGTAGGTGTAGGAGGCACATTGCGATCTATGGCAAAATATCACCAAGACATAACGAATTATTCACTAGGTAAGATTCATAATTATAAGATTTCCTCAAAATCAATACATTCCATCAGCACAAGACTTGTACACCTAAAGCCAGACAAGATAGCAAAAATCAGATCAATTAGTAACAGCAGAGCAGAGACAATTGCGGCAGGCTCATGTGTAATTGACATTCTAATGGAAAAACTGGGTTTTGAAGAGATCACTGTTTCAGCTCAGGGATTACGTGAAGGAACACTATCATTGTCTCTAGAATATCCAAAAGAGTTCGCCTTTGGAAAAATCGATCAGGTACACATTCAGAACTCTATGCGATACGCGTATGAATCTGATATCATTCCACAGCATCTAGAAGACATTGTAAGATTCCTAGTATCAGATGGACTAATAGAAGAAAATGAGAGACTGATTCTGGCACATTCTCTAAGACAGGCACCACACAGCATAACATTCCAGAACATAATGAATTTCCTTTCCTTTGGAATGGATTCAGACAGTAAATTAAATCATCATGATCAGCTGAT
>RHCX01000096.1 GCA_010028495.1 Nitrososphaeria archaeon
CTACTCTTGTCCCAGCCGTTGCGCAAAGTGTAGAGAGACACCTTGGCATTAAACCAATATCAAGAAATCCCGTGTGTGCTGTTGCGCTTGGTGCTTGTGTGTACGCTGCAATTAAAAATAAATCAAAAGTATCCGGAGCAGCTGCAATTGCTTTGGCGGCTAAAAAGATACAGGACGTTTCTCCACATTATTTTGGTGCAATTTATTTAGAACAGTCCTCTGGACGTCTTAAAGTAGAAAATATTATTGCTAAAGACACGCCACTGCCATGTGTTCAGGTTAAGTCTTTTTCGCGCAGTGGTTCGCAGACAACTGTCAGAACCGAAATAACACAATCTAGCTCACTTACCGAAGATGTTGATTTTGTCCGTATTGTTGAGAGTATTAAATTAGAAAATCTGCCCGTTGTAGAAAGTAATCAAAATGAAATAAAGGTAACTTACAAATACGATGAAAATGGTGTAATGAGTTGTACAATGCTTGATGTATTTTCAGGGAAATCTTTCGATACAACTTTAAATAAACGGGGTGAAAGCGGTGATAACGGAGATGGGGAAATTGATATCAATAAGTATACTTTAGAATAAAATGGAGTTTATTCTTTTTTGTATAGTTGTTTGGGGCGTAGTGAATTTTTTTAAATCTTGGAATGATCAGGGCACTAATTCTTCTTCGGGAAATAGGTATGGATCAGGCTCCGGTCGCTCATCTGCTGATATGGGGCAGTTTGAAATCAGGGCTAAGACAGAAATGCGTGGTAAGGATAATGATATTAGGGTTGTTGCAGTAGAGTGCAGGGGACTTCTACCTGTCTATCGTGATATGAAGATCGACTTTGTCACATGGGCAGAAGACATAACAGAAAATCCAGATGGAGATCCTATCATTTGTAATTTAGAAGATTTTCGGCATCATGATAATCCAACATTTCAATGCGTTCGGGATGGTGGCTCACTTTCGCCGAATCAAGGATTTGTTAATTGGGTTGAGGTTGGAGTTGCACCTCTTGATGCACTGATTTTTCCGAAAAGTGGTAGCCGTAAAATGAAGATTTACTGCTACATGACGGAGAAGACATCGCCAAATTTACGTAAAGCTATCGTCGGTGACACCTGTTCTATTCAGATTGTAAATAATGAAACAGGTTACAAGGAATGGACTGTCAAAAGGATTGAGGCTTTGGTGCTGGCTATGCGACTTGGTGTGGCCATAGCTTATGCAGACGGAAAAATCGATGATTCCGAGGCGTCCACCATTAAGAAATGGCTCAAGGAGAGAGTTGGACGGCTTGCCGATGATAAACAAGAAGATGCCAAAACAAAATTAAATGAGGAACTAAAGAAGGCATTTGGTTTAGCTCGTTCTGGTGACCTTGATTATACTTCTGCGTGCATTGAACTTAAAGGCAACTCCACTAAGAATGCGGCCTATGATGCAATTGAATTGTGCACTATGGTTATGGCAGCTGATGGAGAAATTAAGAAAAATGAATTAGATTTACTTAAAAGAATTGCTATTCTGCTGGATGTCCCAAGTAGCGAGCTCCAGTCTCTGAGAGATAAACATACTGCAAATGCCAAAGTTCAAACGACGAGCAGTGGAGAACATAACGACGAAATGCTTATCGATTTAGATACATCTCTACCAGCTCCGCAAATTAAACGTAAGTTACTTGAAGCTTTTGGTCGCTACAATGATTTGTTGGCAATTGAAAGAGACCCAGTGAAAAGGAAACGATATCAAGAGTGTATCGATGCTATTGCACGTTTACGAAAAAAGTATGGATGATATTACCGATAGGATAAAGAACTGTAGGCAGCGACTCCTACCGTCTCTTTTTCGAATTCCCTCAGCTGCTTTGTCAAAAGAGTTGGCAATTATCAATAATACTCGCGACGGCTCTTTGTCATCAAGGATGCTTAGGGTGACGGCTGAAGTCTGTCCTACTCTCGAAGATGCCGTACAGTTTGCGTGTAATAATTTAAGTTTCCCTCGTGAGATTTTAGATGTCTATGTTAGGCCTGGAACCGATAACAATGCATTTAGTAGTCGTGACGGTGGGCGTGCTAAAGTAACTTTTAATTCGTATTTGGTAGATACATCAGATCGCGACGAGCTGGCCTATGTTGTTGGCCATGAGATTGGTCATTATTTGTTTCCTGAAGCTAATGTTCATCAGCTTGCACCTAATATTGAAGGTTGTATGATTTCCCGCTGTAGTGAATTCACCATGGATAGAATTGGTCTGGTAGCCTGTCGTAGTGTTGATAAGGCGGTATCTGCTGAATTAAAAAGTCTTAGTGGACTTTCGAATAAACATTTAAGAATGGATGCTACGGCGATTGTCGCACAATGGCGCGAGGCTTCAAAGTCAACGGATATGTCAAGTCTTTGGATGATGGCTACGCACCCGCCGACAGGGTTGCGCGCTAAGGCGCTTATTCAGTTTTATGGCTCAGATGCATATCGTTTAGCGATTGGGCAGTCTGGAGGAGAGCCTATAGAGCAAGTCAATAGCATGCTTGGTTCGGAACTAGATCAGCTGATTGATAATCATGCTAACCAATTAATTGCCGAGAAATTGAATAAACTAAGCGGTTGGCTCTGCGCTTTTGTAGCGACTAGAGGAATAAAAATTAGGCTGTCTCATTTAAGACAAGGGCTATGTACGGCACCAGAAGAGATTATCAAAAGATGTTTAAGTATAATTATAGAGGAGACGCCAGAAAGTGATAGAAACCGAATTAGCAACGAAAAGCTCGTCACAGCATTGCAAGATGCATGCAGTGTTGCTCCTGGGTGTACACGAATTTATCTACAATCGGTCGCAGAATCGAGTCATGAGGTTCGACCTTTGCTCAAGCAATTAGATGAATTAAGTCGACAGCAGGGTATTATGATTTTGCCCTCTAAAAACTAGAATATCCACCTAGCACCTCTATATTTTGGGTGTTTTTCGGTATAACAGGCGGATAGCTAATCAATTTAAATCTAATATAGTTTATGTATGTTACCAAAATTATTTTTGTTTCATTAATTGGGAGATGATTTGGGTGGCGCGTTCGCGTGCTTTGGCAACGTCCTCCGGCGATTCTTGATCTCTAAATTTATCAACTAAATCCATTTGATAAGCAAAACACTGTACGGCTGCCATCATCCAAGCGAGTCCTTCAACTTTGTTCGGCGATGGTTCCACAACTAAATAACTGACACCTAAGGCCATCATAGATTGTGCATGCATCTGCTTAGCGGCTAAGGTGTAGTATTTAAACATGAGCTCACGACTACTTGGTTCTTTACCCGCTCTCTTAAAATAATAATTGGCGAGATTATGCTGAGCCTGAGCATGACCTAAATCCGCAGCTTCGCGATAATACGCCAAGGATTTGGCTTCATCTTTTTCCGCCCCTGTTCCTGTCTCATAAATGATGCCTAGTGCATAAAGCGATTCGATGTTTTTTTGCTCCGCTGCTTTCTTGTACCAGCGTAAAGCTTCTTTAGAACTTTGCTTAACGCCTTTTCCTAAAGCATAGGCTTGGGCGACCTGATACTGTGCTTGAATATCACCTTTCTGCGCTTTGCTTAATTGTGACTGAAATTCTTCCGCCAACTTTTGCCC
>RHCX01000097.1 GCA_010028495.1 Nitrososphaeria archaeon
AAGAACGTACAATATTTTTTGATTCCTTCTGGTGTGCCAATTTTGATTGGAGACGACATTTGGATCTGCTTTTCTGCTAACTTTTCTTTCAGTAGAGAATTTGCTTCTACATATTTAGTATCAGAAACTGATTCCTGTTTCGTTGGTGTAGGTGATATTGCAGATTGACCAAGCAATACTGCGATAATACCTGCTACAGTAACAGCACCAATTATGATCGGGATTATTTTTTTCATCGTTTGCTTCGAATCTTAGACCGTTACAGATAAGCCTTTGCAGTTTATGCAGAGATTATTTCTAGCTTGGAATTTTCTTTGATATTGTACTTGTCGACAAATCCAGATGTTACCTCAAGTACGTATTTTGCAGGTTTGGACTCGCCGTTGGTAAACGTACAAGTCATTGTCTCTACTGCTGACTTGCACGGTTGTGTGTCTTTTTCTATATGAACCACATTTCCCTGCGAGTCAATCCATAATACATCCAATGAAAACTGCATGTTAAGCATCCACATTGAGCGGACTCCCTCATCCTGGAAAATGAACAGCATTCCCTGATCATATGGAAGCTTGTTTTGGAACATCAGTCCTCTCATTTGTAAGGGTTTTGTGTCTGCTATTTGCGCCTGAAGTGTTATGCCGTCAATTTTGATTATTCCCTTTGGAAATTCTGCCTGTTCGAGTTTGACATCCTTTGGCATAGACATCATTCCCACCACACCTATTATCACGGCAGCAATAGCAATTGGAATTAAAACTTGGGCTCGAGTCGCCACAAAAATACAGAGAACCACGGTCATTAAAAACCAATTATCCAGATTTCCATTCCAGACTAGATTATAAGAGACGCGTGTGATTCCAAGACAATTTGAAAAAGAAAAATGAAATACGCTTAGAGTCAATCAAGGCAGCACATAAGTCCTCCAAGTCAAACCTGGCTAGAATGGAAGATTATCTTGAGGTCATATCGGAGTTGGTTGAACTCAAAGGGTATGCCACAACACTAGATGTGTCCAGATACATGAATGTTAGCGCGCCAAGTGTCACAAAGATGCTTCAAAGACTAGACGAAAACGGCTATCTGAAATATGAAAAATATCACGGAATAAATCTTACCGCAAAAGGCAACAATGTAGCAGATGCAATACGACAAAAGCATGGAATTTTGCTAGAGTTTTTTGAAATACTTGGAATAGAGCACGAAACCGCAAACCAGGATGCAGAAGGAATAGAGCATCATCTAAATCCAAAAACGATAAAACAGTTGCGAAAATTCATCGCTTATTTGAAATCAAACCAGAAGATGCTTGAAGGCTTCAAGAATCTTTAATTGTTATATCAATATCGCTTTTTGAAAACGCCGCTCTTTCCAGTGCTTTTCCCGCATCGGATCTTTTTGACAGCTTGATTTTGCCGTGTCTTGCCACTCGTGCAGTGGTTACGTATTGGTCTTTGACATACAATTCAGCAAGCATTCCACTGTATCTTTTGTTCACTTCAAAGAGAATTGAATTCTTGGATTCTGAAAAGTCAAATGAAACCCCGTAGCCCGATTCGCTTGGAGCATAGTCGCCAGAGTCTTTTTCCTGGACATCTATATGGATATGCAGTAATTTTTCAATCTCGTTTATTGTAGAGCCTCCTTTTCCTATCAAAGACGGAATTGCGTCTTTTTTTATCTTGATTCGAACGCTATTATCTGATACGACTTCTATTTGCGGATTTGGATCGAATCTGCGTATTGTCTCTCTGATTTTTTCCTCTGCCAGCTTGTAAACTCCTGGCTTTGACTTGGAATCATCCGATACCGGAACTATGACATTTTCTTCGCCAAAGGTGTAGATTTCGTATTCCAGTATTCCGGATTCAAAATCTGAAATCTCTATTACCGGTCTTGCCAAGTCTTGCTCGACCATTCCGGATGGAACTTTGACTTTGAGATTCAAGTCATATACTTTGGCTACCGTTCCACCTTTCACAAATACAACAGTATCAATCACACTTGGAATCATTCCAAGCTCGATTTTACCAATGAACCTCTGGATTCCATCAAGGGCCATATTAGCATGGACAACGCCAACCATTCCTACTCCTGCAAGCCTTAGATCAGCAAAGACTCTGAAATCTTCTTTTTGTCTTACTTCGTCAAATATTGTGTAATCTGGCCTGACCAATAGCAAAATATCTGCGGAATTTTCAAAGTTGCCTTCAAGTTTTGTGTACTGGGTGACATTTTTGTCAACCTGTAAATCCCTTGGCGACTCGAACGTCTTTACTATTTTCCCCCCCGACGCATAAAAATTTGCAATGCTTGATGCAAGTGTACTTTTGCCAGACCCCGGTGGTCCTGAAATTATGATTCCTTCTGCTTGGTTTGAGAGACGAGATAATAATTTGCTGGATAGACCATATTGATCTAGTGTCATTTTTGTTATCGGGTGTACTATAGTGATTTCGTGCGATTCTGAAAATGGTGGTCTAGTTATTGCTATTCTGTAGTCTGAATATTGTACCACTAGCGCACCTGCCTTTGATATCTCTATTGTTCCTGCATTTGATATCTTGCTTGCCTCCAGAATCTGGGTTGTGATTAATTCCAAATATTTATCATCGAGTATTTTTTCTTCTAGTTTTACAAGATCAAACTCCCCGGGCCGGCCTCTTTTTGCATATGGGGGGTTGTCTTCTTTGAGGTGCACACTCATTGTACTTTGATCAAAGAATCGTAAAAACTCGAGATTTTGTGCGGTTCGCTCTGTTTTTTGATAAAATACTTCAATTCCTTCTGCTTCTGCAGTCAGCCCCTGAACATAATCAGCTGTGTATAATGTGGCATTGTTTTGTTTTGCCACATCCTTTATGATGGCGTCAATTCTTCCGTGCTTTGCTAACCTAATATCATCAAGGCTTGGCCTAGTGCCTACAAACTCTATTGAAATGCGATTTTGCTGGCATAATTTTTGGATTTTTTTGATCTCCTCGAGACCGACAAACCCTTGCTCTTTTCCTTGAGATGCCTGTGATTGTAGTTCATCAAGTGCCGCAATAGGAATTATGAGATCATTTTGGATTGATTTCGATTCAATTTGTTTTGTAATGTATCCGTTGATGATTACACTTGTATCCGCTACTATTTTTGACACAAATACACAGTCAGTTTGAGACTATTAACCATAACTAAACTAAACTTTTCATACTCGATTCAAAACCAAATAGTCATTGTCAGAAATTGAGGAGAGGGAGGTTCTAGTGGTGGAGGACAGTCAAGCTGTTGGAATTTTGCTCAAAGAATTTTTGCACAAGCTCGGCTTTAAGAAGATCCGCCACTGTCAAAACGGAAAAACTGGTATCGAATCATTCAGGGAATTGGTAGACTCCGGAAGCGTTCCGTTGGTGTTTTTGGATTACAACCTTCCAGACATGAACGGTTATTCCATTATGACTCAGATGTTGACCATGCAGCCAGACACCAAGATCATAATAGAGACTGCGCGTGAAAAGTCAGAAGATCTTATCAAGGATGTGATAGCGCAGGGGGCATACCAATACCTGCCAAAACCAATCAGGCTAGAAAAAATCAAA
>RHCX01000098.1 GCA_010028495.1 Nitrososphaeria archaeon
TCACCGGAGTCTTTACCTCGATGTCAGAATGAGCCTCTACTATTCCATTGCTTGATGCAGAAATTCTAGTCGAGCCATCCTTTATTGTACTAATAGTAAAGCCCGCATAGGATTTTCCTGCAGGAATTGTTATGAAATCAGGAGTCTGCACTATTCCCAAGTTGGATGTACCAAGCTTTACCTGCAGATTTTGATCAGATACTATTGGATTGCCATTAAAGTCCGCAAGCTGCACAGCACCGACATATTCGTGCTTTGAACCCATATGGTTTTGGGGCATACTCATGCTTAGCTGTGCAGTCGGATTGCGCTTGAAGGTATTAGATATCTCCAAGTTTGCATTGGAGGATTCACCTATGGGTATTGTCTTGATTGGTATTGTATCATCTGACATTGTATCGCCTTGAAAATTGACATGCGCAAAAGTGTTGCCTTTTGTTATGGTAAGAATTTCATTGATTGGAGTTATCAGATATTTTATCTCGTTTTCAACTGCGGTAGGCCTTCCCTTGGAGTCAAGTGATATCACAAAGAAATCAAACTTGCCATTTTTATCAAATAATATTCCGTTTGTACCAGTAGGAGAAAACAACATTGTCTGCTCTTGCTTTAGAGTATTGATTATTTCAGTAGTGGTTGATGCAGATCCTACTCCCTTTATTGTAGATGACAAAAACACCTTGCCTGTTTCCTGTCCTGTCTGGATTGTGGATGTTCCATGAGATGACGATGCGGCGATTCTTCCCACATCGCTTATCTTCAAAACTAGATCGTTGCTGGATATGATATTGATCTTCTGCTCAGAGCCTATAGAATCATAGTTTTCATTTATCAAAAGAGGAAAGAACTGTTTTTCAATTTTTGTCTCCGTAGTTGTCTGTTCAGTACTTGTGGTATCTCCAGTGTCGACTTTGACTTTTTGATCTACCAGTATGCCCATTTGATACACTGCAATGGACTGTGATTTTGTCGGAATTTTTTCTAAAGCAAATACCTGCAGTGTCTTGTTTTGTGCTAGTGGATTACTTGTAGTAATTGGCTTAACTGTATCCAAACTATCAGTTGCAACACCCAAGCCTTTTGTTGCAGCACCAATAGTTACTGTTTGGTTTTCCTTAAAAAAGTCCAGTTTTGGCGTGAATCTGAGGCTGAATTCACCCTTTTTGATTATTCCCTTAAAGCTGTCATCTTTGATTTTTTTGTCAATCTGATTGTTGATTGCGACATCATCTGAGAAAAAATCCACACTGACGTCTTCCTGAGCCAAAGTCGGCAGTCCATCCGAATCCACTAAAGATACTATTACTTCTACGTCGCGCTTGACAGTAGCTGGAACTTTTTCTGGAAAGATGTTGATTGCAAGCGATGATGGCAGTGACGATGAAATTCTTATCTCCTTTGCCACATCAAAGCTTAGCTTGTCCGATGTTGCACGCAAAAACGCGTTACCAACTTTGTCCTTGGTGTGTATTGTTCCCCAGATGTAGCTGTTGCCTTTTTTGATGGATAAATCCTGCAACTCCACCCCGATTAGGTTTTGCTCATATTCCAGAGATATTGGAATATCAAACGGAGCAGGAGTTATTGTGCCATTGATATTAGTTAAATACATTGAAAACGGCATTTGCGAGTTTACATTCATTTCTGATGTTGCCAGATTGATTGTTAGTCTTAGGTTGTTTTCCGTAAAGTCCTGCTCGCCTACACTCAGATCACCTGATGCACTATCGTCGTTGTATGTTGCAAAGATTCTTGCTTGGCCTGTCACGTTATGTGTATAAATTGAAAATGCTGCAAACTCATCCCCTGCAGGAATTATGATGTGATCATCCGTTGATGCAATTTCTGGGTTGCCTGACTTTAGCTCAACTGTGATGTCTTTTGGGGATGTGATTGGATTGTTTACCTTGTTTTCAAGCCAGACATAACCGATTTTGTGCTCTGATGCTATCTGCTCTACGTGATCTGGAGAAAAGCTGACTCTTAGCGATACACCTGATGTGTCTATCTGCGCAGATACAAGCACGATATTGCCTGATATTATGATGAATATTGTACTGATAATCAAAAAGATTCGCTCAGAGGTTTTTGTTGACATTTTTTGCCTCCATAAAAAGAAAAAGAGAGGATTAACCACTCTGTTGTCCCATGACTACTGTGCCGACAAAGACGGCACCGTTTGTAGTGGTAATCTTGAATTGTACATCTCGACCGATCTTCATGTTCTCACTCAAGTCCATGACAATTGTTGCTGTTTGTCCTGGCTGGATTTCAGCTACTGGCGATGTGATTAGCGCAGTTCCTGCAAAGACTCCAAATGTTCCTGCAGTCAATGCAGTCGGTGCTGCAACATAATTGTATGTTGCTCCGCCCAGTCTGACCTCACCTAGAGTGACTGTTTGCACACTATCGTTTTTTAGATATGCTGTGACGTATTCGCCACTACTCTTTAGGTTGTCTGCTACGCCACCAGTGGTGCTGGTGATAGCCTGACTGTTGTGGTTAAACATGCCAGTTGTGATGTCTCTACCATCATATCCAATCACTTTTAGTGACTCGATGTTTGGCTTGCCACTGACTTGTGACGAACTGAAAAAGTTTTGCGAATATGCAAAGACGATTGCTCCACCAACTACAGCAATTGCAACTAGCAATAGTGTAGCAATGATTGGGGCTACGCCTCGTCGTGAATGTAGTCGTCGATTGTTGATGTTCGTATTCATTGTGTGTTATTTCGGTAGGCATGCTGTTAAGCCAAGTGCTGTTCAGAAATCACAGCAGCTGAAAAGCTAACTCCAAAAGAATTGGTCAAGGCCTGTCTGTTTTGGCTTGCCGACCATACTATCAAAATCAAGATCCATCGATGATGTTATCTGCTCTAGTGTAGACTCCATGAATTCCATGTATTTCTCAGAATCAATTTCATCTGGTCTTGCCATTTCTACTGGTTTTACGCCTGGCTTGTTGAGGATTTTTACATATGATATGATGTCACCGCGTTTTATCTCACGTTGCTGTTCCAGTAATTTTGCTGCGCGAATATGCTGTGGAACGGTTTTGTCGTATTCTGATGGTGCCTTGCTAATCATTACATTAAATGCCAATTCCGGAATCGGAATCTTTCTTTCTTTTACCTTATTTGCACACGTGGAGATTTTTTGTGAGATCTCTTTTTTTGCCGCCTCAAAATCTTGCGCGGTTTGTACTTTTGTTAGGCTTTCCAGTACTTCAAAAAAGAGATTTCTTATGAATGGCGGTGTATGGGATTTCTTTCCTGTCAGGCCCTTGACATCCACTTTGCCTTCTTTGGTTACACCGAGATAGTTTTTCTTTCTGCCGCTAAGCACTACGTAACGGTATTCCTTATCGATTTCAAGGTCTACACCTTGTTCTTTTTTTGTATCCTCAATCACGTTGTGGATTTGCTCTGCAGTAGGATTTTTGACAAATAATGAATCAGTATCCCCATACAAAACTTCGACTCCATTGGTTTGACATTTTTTGATCGTTTC
>RHCX01000099.1 GCA_010028495.1 Nitrososphaeria archaeon
ATCATCAGGACACATCTATATAGAAAATCCAAATCTCTGTAGATATGGAGCAAAGAGAAGAGACTAGGCGTATTCAATTTACCGGAAAATCTTCCTATATAGTGTCATTACCAAAGCAGTGGATTACAGAACTTGGCCTAAAACAAGGCGACCAGATCACCATAACTAGAGAGGGAAAATCCACGCTAAAGATAATTCCCGCAAAAGAACAAACCAAGATGGCCCAAGGCGAAGAGGCAGTTCTGGAAATAGCTAGAGACGAGGACAATTCTGCCATAGTTAGAAAGCTAGTGTCATTGTATTTTTTGGGATACAAGACAATTCAGATTAAACCCAAAGGCGACAGACTTCAGCCAGGCCAGAGAAATGCGATAAAATCAGCTGTCAAAGGAATGTTGATGGGTGCAGAAATCATTTCAGATTCCATAGATGGCATAACAATCCAGGTCCTGGTCAACCTACTAGAATTGACAGTTGATGGTGCATTCAAGCGAATGTTGCACTTGGCAAAATCAATGCTAAAGGATTCTTTATTGGCAGTGAGAGAAGCAAATTTGGAGCTCGCAAAAGAGGTAATCGATTCAGATGATGAAGTCGATAGATTTGGGTTTTACATTGTAAGACAATTAAAGATAGCAATTCAAAACGAGTACATGTTGCGAGAGATGGGATTCACAAATGCAAGACAGTGCCTTGGATACAGACTAGTTGTCAAAAACATAGAGCGAACCGGGGACCACGCAGTACTGATTGCAAAGGACTTGCTGGAATTCAAGGAATCGGTAAGAAAGGACGCCTTGGACAAAATCGAGGATCTGACAGACTTTGCAATATCTGTCCTAGATCAGGCTTGCCTGGCGTTATTCAAAGAAGACTTTGCCCAGGCTGAAAAGGCAATAGAAAAGGCATTGGAATTGCACAAGTATGAGAAAAAGATTATCGAGTCTGTAAAATCCATAAAAGACGAAGAAGAGGCATATCGCATACGAAGGATGGCAGAAAACATTGCCAGAATCGCTGAATACGCATCAGACATTGCAGAAATCGTACTAAACATGAATATAGAAAAACTGTTAAAAAAACGCCAATAATGAGAATATACGATGCTAAGCGCCATTCTAATAACATATGACAACGAAGATGTAATCCGCGAGGCCTATGGCCTATGCGAGGCAGCAGGCTACAAAGTCGACAAGCTGATCAGGCAGAGATATCTCAACAAGTCAAAATATGGAATTGGTGAAGGCAAAACACTAGAGATCCAGGAGATATCTGACAGAATAAAGCCCGATGTTTTGATCTATGATGAATTTCTCAAGCCGAGCCAAAATTATAACCTGGCGTCAAAGCTGAAAATCAATGTACTAGACAGGGAATCATTAATTCTGGAAATCTTTGAGAGACGTGCAACCAGTGCGGAATCGCATTTACAGATTAAACTTGCGCAATTCCGATATGAAATGTCAAGGGCAAAAGAAAAGGTCCGACTGGCAAAAATGGGTGAGCAGCCAGGATTCATGGGAATTGGAATGTATGAAGTGGATTCGTATTATAATGACATTCAAAACAGAATAAAATCGGTAAAATCCAAGCTGGAAAAAATGGGCAAGCAACGTGCACTGCATCGAGAGGCAAGAAGGCGAGTCGGACTCAAAACAATTTCACTGGCAGGCTATACTTCAGCAGGAAAAACCACAATGTTCAATTTGCTGACAGGTGAGACAAAGCAGGAAAGCCCGGAATTATTCACTACGTTATCTACAACAACCCGTAAGGTCCTAATCGACAAGGATCCGGTATTATTCTCAGACACTGTAGGATTCATCTCAAAGTTGCCAGCCTACATGATAGATGCCTTCAAGTCAACACTTGAGGAGCTGAAATACGCAGAAGTTGTGATTGTTGTAATAGACATTTCAGATTCAGAGACGGAGCTGCGAAAGAAATACCGCAGCTGCCTCAAAACCATGGCAGACCTGGACGTAAATCAAGAGCGTGTAATCTATGCTTTGAACAAGTCTGATTTGGTAGAGCCGGATGAAATTGTAAGAAAGGCTGATTTTATTGGATTATTAGACAGTAAAAAATGGGTTCCAGTTTCTGCAGTTACACAACAAAACATTCCAAAACTATTGGATCTGGTCAAAAAAATGATGTCTGCCCCACCGCAGGAAATAAAAGAAATTCCAAGAAAGCAAGACTTGACAAAGTTCTATGAACAAGATGACGATTGAGGTACTTCGGATAGGACAGAGAATAGTTCGCGATGATAGAGTAACCACACATGTAGCTCTGGTGTCCCGCGCATTTGGAGCAAAAAAGATCTACATGAACGAGATAAATCCAGAAATCAAAGACACCTTGACCAGAGTAAACAAGTCTTGGGGAAACGGTTTTGAGCTGGAATACATTGAGAACTGGAGGACGCTGCTAAAATCAAAGAAAAAGGAAGGTGCAAAGATAGTTCATCTTACGATGTATGGTCAAAACATCAATGATGTACAAAAAAAGATATCAAAAGAAAAACAGATCCTAATTGTTGTAGGTGCTGAAAAGGTTCCTCGCGATGTTTATGAAAATGCCGACTATAATGTGGCAGTTGGAAACCAGCCTCATTCTGAGATTAGTGCACTAGCTATTGTACTGGACAGAATTCAAGGTGGAAAACAGTTTGATGCCAAATTTGATAATGCCAGATTACAAATAATTCCATCAGAAAAAGGCAAACAAGTTATTTCGAATAAATAACATATTTTTGCCAGAAGATTATCTCAATACAACAAAAATTAGAATGAGTGTTTATGCAACATGCTTGTTGCAATAACACTGAAAGTAATTGCATTCCTTAAGAGCGCCAAGATACTCGTCCTTTGGCGATTTTTCTTTTTCAGAGTGGCATATTGTTGCTTCACTCCCACATTTGACACAGTAATTCATGTAGAAATTTACTCGTAATTACATTTAAACTAGAGATAACTTTTTGACCTAGTGCTAATTTTTATCTGAAAATAAGACTAATTTAGAACCAAACTCGTGTGATTATTTTTTAACTTGTCTGAACCCATCCACCACAAGAAGAACAGATCAGCATTCCTTCATCGTCTTCATATGTAGGAGAGCCTGGAGGGCATTCGCATTTTTGAATTTCATCCATTGTACATTTTGGGTTTAATGTTATTTTAGCAAGACCTACAAGAAATCAAACATTTGTTTAATAAACTATCAAATTTCACTCAAAAAATAAGGACAGATCTACGAATGTCGCTATTTTTCCGCAAGCCTTGCCTGCTCGGAGATGAACACGTCTACGACATGTGACGCCAGTCCATCGATGTCCAGGCCCGTATCAGCAGATATCAGAAGTGTCATTTTTGCAATAGGAAAAGGAAAGCTTATCAGAATGATTTTGTCCCTTCTTGCAGCCAGATAA
>RHCX01000100.1 GCA_010028495.1 Nitrososphaeria archaeon
GAACTTTTTTTCAAATTTTTCTAATTCATAATTGGTTTATACTAGCTTTTGGTGTAATACCATACAATGTTGTCATTGTTCCAGCTGAGCACTCGAAGTTATGATTCTGAGATACCAAAGGTGCGGGAGGCAGTTGCCGCATTGGAAGAAAAATGCAATGCCAAAGGCGGATGCAGAATCGGCCCTCCTGTGAACAAAGCAGGTTGGAGTTTTTTTGAATTGGAGTTAAGTGTCGAGATGACTGAAACAATAGAAACCACGGGCATGATGGAAGGTGCACAGGGCTATACCATCAGTGAACAGCTAAAGAATTTTGTCGGACACTTTCTAGAGTCATATGGAAGTCGAGTCAGAATTAAAAAGATAGATTACGATTAGAATCCTTCTGGTGGATTCTGCACAAATACATTGCAAAACAACACATCTGTTTTTTTGTCTCGATATTGAACATTACAGGTGACAAATTTTCCCTTTAGAGCACGCTCCAGGTCTTCAATTGTTCCTTCTATGTTTGGCGAGTCATCATTTTCCACTTTGACAATGTGGATTTTTTCCATCTTGCTGTATTCTTCGGAATTATCTTTTCTAAAATGGGTCACGTACATTCTGAATAAATTGCCTGAAAGACAGTCCATTACAGGACCGCCGATTCCATCTCCCATAAGATAAACTAGGATTTACTTGTTATAATTGTAAAGAGAAATTATTGGCATTCGATTATGTCTTCTTTGTTATAGTGTAAAGTATTTTGGATTACTTTGATCAGTGCGCCTGATTTGAAAGACAAGACCATCATTGTGCCATTATAATTTTCAAGTTTTACTATGGCTCCGTTGATTTGATCTGGTGCGGCAGAATGGACATTGTCTTCTCCTGGAAAAGCCAGCCAGTTTCTTCCAAGAGTTAGCCTGTCGCATTTAGTCACAGTTTCAAAGTCCATGCTACGAGTCAGAGTATCCAAGTAATGTTATTTTCCAAAATTAAAGACCACCAAAGTGGCGGATCCGGGGGGACTCGAACCCACGACCTGACGCTCCGCAAGCGTCCGCACTATCCAAGCTGTGCAACGGACCCGCAAATTCAACTCAAAGTAAATCTGTAAAAAATGTTCGTACTATGCAGTGCTGGTCTCTGCCTTTTTGACAAAGACATAGTTCATTATCAGACCTGCGATTATTCCACCGATGATTGGACCTGCCCAGTAAATCCAGTGGAAATCCCAGTATCCTGATGCTAGTGCTGGACCTAGTGTTCTTGCTGGATTCATTGATGCGCCAGTAAGTGGAATTCCTACCAAGTGTAATAGGAAAATCATTCCACCAATTACCAGTCCATACATTCCTGCTGGTGCCTTTTTGTGCACTGCAGTCATGAAAATTACTGTGACTAGGAAGAATGTGAATACTGCCTCTAGTGCAAAGCCTGCCATTGCAGAGTTGCCAAGCAGTGCGCTTGGACCGCCCTGTGTGCCAAAGTGAACCTTTGCACCAAGGACTGGAAATATTGTCTTTAGTGTAAATGCCGCAATTATTGCGCCTATGCATTGGAATACGATATATCCAATGCCATCGATAACCTTGATTTTTCTTGTAATCATCATTGGAATGGTTACTGCTGGGTTGATGTGAGCGCCTGAGACATGTCCAAATGCATAAACCATCAAACCAATTGCTCCACCGTGAGCCAGAGATATGATTAGCAGTCCTTCCAGGTTTAGCGTATCGCCAAACATTGTAGATGACACTATAATCGATAATGGTCCAAAGAATACTAGGGCAAATGTGCATATTGCCTCTGCAAACCAAGATCTTCCTGCGACCATAAGAAAAGCCCTTTTCGATTTCAATATAAAATATGCGGATCAGTCACGGTCCCAAAATAATTAATTGTAAGAGAAATTCAGCAAAAGCATGCTAGAAGAAGGCGACAAGGTCCCAAGTTTTGAGCTGCAAGACGCAGATGGAAAATTAGTAAAATCCTCCGAGTTCAAGGGCAAAAAATTTGTAGTGTATTTTTATCCAAGGGACTTTACGCCAGGCTGCACAATAGAAGCAGACGAGTTCTCCAAAGAATACAAAAAATTCCAAAAAATAGGCGTCACAGTAATCGGAATATCGACGGATTCTGTGGAATCTCACAAAAAATTTGTTGATAAAATGGGAATCCCGTATGTGTTATTGTCAGATCCAGAATCTGAGGTTTCAAAGAAATTTGGAGTCTGGGGCAAAAAACAGTTCATGGGTAAAGAGTACATGGGAATTCAGAGAAGTACATTTCTCATAGATGAAAAGGGCAAGATCTTCAAAGTATACCCAAGTGTAAAACCAAAGGGACATGCAGAAGAAGTACTAGCTATTCTGAAGAATTAAAAATAGAAAAGAGAGATTTTGGATTTTTAGAAGCCTTTTGGCAGTGTGCCTTTTGGTTTTGCTGGTGCCGGTGCTGGAGGAGGTGTTGGTTTGAATCCTGCTGGCAACGAACCTCTAGTTGATCCGCTTGGTTGTGGCGGTGGTGGAGGTGCTGTCCTTGCTTCATGCTGTTGTTGCATTCTTGCCAGGTATTCTTTTTCATATGCCTCTAGCTGTTCTTTTCTTGATACATTGTTTCCACTAGATGTTTCTGCTGGCTTTGTTCCAGCTGGCAGTGTGCCTTTTGGTTTTGGTGCTGGTGGTGGAGGTGCTGTTTGTGTTTGTGCAGAACCAGTTGCTGTCGATTGGATACCGTATCCTGCAAAGTATTTTGTTCTAGGATGGTATGCAAGCTTTTCTCTTGTTGCAAAGTATTTGTTTGAAGGTGCTGTGTATTGCTTGCAAAGTATCGGTTTCCTGCTGGTGAATAACCAGTTACCTTTGCGCGGTATGTGTGGAAGTCCGATGTTGGTGCGCTCTTCCATTGATCATATACTGCTACAATTTCCTCAGCTGGTGCTTGTGGTTTTGGTGCTGGTGGTGGTGTTTGAACTTGTGGTGGCGGTGTTGGCTTTGGAGCCGGTGGAGGTGTTTGAACTTGTGGTTTTGGTGCTGGTGGTGGCGGTGCTGTTGTTGCTTTTGGTTTTGATTCAAATTGTGTAGCTAGTTTTGCAAGTTTTTCTTCTAATTCTGCAATTTTTGCTTCTAAATCCTTCTTTGTAGATTTAGTAGTTCCAGCCATGTAGTTTTTGTGACACCTCTATAGTTTATTTACATTTTGTTCCCAAGTAACAAAACAATTCAATTATTTTTTAGTCGATCATAGTATTTGCAGATAATTCTTACAACATAGGATCAAACAACATCAATACCATACGGTGCAAAATATTCAAAAATATGTAATAAAATATGGAATTTTTTAGAAGCCTTTTGGCAGCGAGCCACGTGTTGGGTTTGGTTTCTTTGGTGCTGGTGGTGGAGGTGCTGTTTGTGTTTGTGCAGAACCAG